>DATDCH010000676.1:0-17958 GCA_036524455.1 Kofleriaceae bacterium
GCGACCGGGGAGGTGATGTGTTGGGGCTACGGCGAGGAAGGCACGCTCGGCAACGGCACGTTGACGATCAGCCAACCGGTGCCCGTGCTGGTCGCCGACATCACGAATGCCGTCGACGTGCAGCTCGGCATTTGGTTTGGCTGCGCGCGCCTCGCCACCGGCGCCGTGCAGTGCTGGGGCGGCAACTTCAACGGCGAGCTCGGTGCCGGCGATGTTGCCGCGAGGAGGTCGAGCCCCGTCGCGGTGGCCGGCATCACCGACGCGACCGATCTCGCCGTCGCGACCATCTCTACCCACGCGTGCGCGCGACGCGCGGGCGGGCGCTGGTCGTGCTGGGGCGCCGCTGACTTCGGCGTGCTCGCCGACGGTGACGTGCAGGAGCAACGCAGCCCCGTACCGAGCGCGGTGACCGACGACGAAGTCGCGCTCGGCTCCCAGTCCGGCTGCGGGCGCACCGACAACGTCATCCGCTGCTGGGGCTGGAACGGCTATGGCCAGCACGGCGACGGCAGCACGCTTGCTCATACGCAACCGATCGCGATCGCAGCATTGCCGACCACTGGCGATTACGGCGCAGACGAGGGCCACATGTGCTCGATCGTCGATGGCATCCCACGTTGCAGCGGCTACAACACACGCCATGAGCTCGGCGATGGCACCGCGTTGCCACGCATGACCCCGGTCGCCGTCCAGGGCGTGACGACCGCGATCAGCGTGACTGCGAGCAGCTCGCACACATGCGCGCTGCTCCAGGATGCGACCGCGACGTGTTGGGGCGACAACTTCTACGGCGAGCTCGGCACCAACAGCACTGGGCCGCCGAGCGACGCGGTGCCGGTCGCCGGGCTCACGGGTCTCGCTCAGATCCAGATCGGCGATGGTTTCAGCTGCGCGCGCGATACCGCAGGCAGCATCTCCTGTTGGGGGCAGAACGAGGTCGGCCAGCTCGGCGATGGCTCGATGACGTCGCGCGCGACCAAGTCGCTCGTCATCGGTGTCACTGATTCTGCAAGCTACGCCGTCGGGAGCAAGACCGTGTGCATCGCGCGCATGGACGGATCGGTCGCATGTTGGGGACGCGGCACCAGCGGCGAGCTCGGCAACGGCGGGATGACGAACCAGAACATGCCTGCGACGACCGGCGCGTTCACGAATGCCGTCGGCGTCGCGGTCGGCGGCGACCACGCATGCACCATGCTCGGCAACGGCGCGGTCTGGTGCTGGGGTAGCAACGATCGCGGAGAGCTCGGCAACGGTGCGACTGCCGACTCCGCGGTCCCGGTTCAGGTCACCGGCATCAGCGATGCAATCTCCCTCAAGGTCGGTTTCGACTTCAGCTGCGTGCGACGCGCGACGGGCGGCGTATCGTGCTGGGGCGCCAACCATGTCGGCCAGCTCGGCAATGGTTCCTTCGACGATGCACGAACGCCATCGGCGGTGACCGGCGTCGCCGGCGCGACGGAGATCTATGTCGCGGCCGAGTACGCGTGCGCGCAGACCCCGGCGACAACGCGGTGCTGGGGCTGGAACTCGTACGGGCAATTCGGCGACGGCGCACCCGCGATTCGCCTCGTACCCGATACACCTGTCGTCGGTTTGCCGTAGCATCGCGCCATGGATGTGAAGTCGAAGGTCAGCGAGGCCGAGTGGAACCTGCGCGTCGATCTCGCGGCGTGCTACCGGCTCGTCGCGCACTACGGCTGGGACGATCTGATCTTCACGCACATCTCCGCGCGGGTGCCGGGACCCGAGCACCACATCCTGATCAACCCGTACGGGATGACGTTCGACGAGGTCACCGCGTCGAGCCTGGTCAAGATCGATCTCGAGGGCAAAAAGCAGCTCGACAGTCCGTACGAGATCAACCCGGCGGGTTTCGTGATCCACAGCGCGATCCACGCGGCGCGCGAAGACGCGAAGTGCGTGGTGCACACGCACAGCCTGAACGGCGTCGCGGTGTCGGCTACGAAGGGCGGCGTGCTGCCGGTCTCGCAGCAGTCGATCTGGGTGCTGTCGTCGCTCGGTTATCACGACTATGAAGGCCCCGCGCTCCTCGAGGGCGAGAAGCCGCGGCTCGTGCGCGACCTCGGCGACAAGAGCTTCCTGATGCTGCGCAACCACGGGCTGCTCACGGTCAGCACATCGGTCGCCGACGCGTTCTTGTACATGTACATCTTCGAGAGCGCGTGCACGATCCAGCTGCGCGCGCAGGCTGCGAGCAGCGAGCTGATCCCGATCGATCAGAAGATCATCGCGGGCGCGCAGATGGCGGCGAAGCAGGTGACGCGCTCGGCGGGCGGCGGGCTCGCGTGGCCCGGCTTGCTACGCAAGCTCGATCGCATCGATCGCAGCTATCGAGACTGACGATGATCGACAACCTCGAGGCGATCGAGCACAAGCTGAAGAAGCGCGGCTTCAACCAGACCGACGTGCTGCATCACGAGTGCCCGGCGTGTCACGAGAACGCGGTGCGCATCTACGGCATCGGCGGCAAGCTCGGCGGCCGCGATATCCGGCTCTGCCTCGCCTGCGGCGTGTGCAAGTCGTTTCGCAGCGGCAGCGGCATGGCAGACCGCGTCGAGGACGACGGCTTCGATCTCGACGCGTTCCTACGCTGATGCGTTACCGCGGCAGCGCCGCCTTGATCGCGGCCACCACGTCGTCGGGCGACGGAAACCGGCCGAGTTTCTTCTCGGCGACGAGCTTGTCATCGAGCCACACCGTGAACTCGCCGGAGCTACCGACGCGGAGCTCCGCATCGAGGCCAACCGTCTTCTTCAGCTCTGCTGCCACCCGGGCAGCCTTCGATCGATAACCTCAAGCGCTGCAGTAGCGGATCGTGATCGCCATGGCTCAACCGTACCGCTATTTTCGCGATGCGGTAGCGCGGCGAGCGGCGCGTGTTCCGCCGACGTACTCCCAGTGCCACGCCTCGCGCTTGACCGTGCGTTTGAACCCGAAGCGATGCGCGTTGATCTTGAGCCACTCGAACACCGCGTAGTCATCGATGTAGATGTCGACCGCGCGTCCGTTCTGGTGATTCGAGTAGCCTGGCCGTGCGGCGAGGTTGCCCCAGCCGCGCCGATACCACTCGTAGAGTAGCTTCTGCCGCTCGTGACTGCGGAAGCCGCTGCGGATCGCGAGTTGGACGCCCTTCGCGAGGGCAGCACTCGCCATCTGACGGAAGGCACGCGCGGTCTTGGCCTCGAGCTCGACGCCACCGATCTCGACGAGCTTGATCGTCGTTTTGCGGCCCTTCGTATACCCGGTGACCGTTCGCGCGTGCGCAGTAGTGACGCCGACCCCGAGCAGGACGAGCACGAACACCCAGCTTCGCATCGAGCCAATAGTTGTGCGGCCACTCGAGCACTCCGGCAACTCTTGTTGCCGCAGGGGCGAGTCCGCAACCGGTCATGGGCAGTCACGCATCCGCGTCTCTCTTAGTGCACTTGGAGCCCAGACGATTGTTGGCGAGACAAATCGCGGAGATGGCGCCCACGTCTCAGCAAGGACGTGACGGCAGCAACGCACGCGTGCGCGTCAACTCGAGTCTCGCTCCGATTTGACATGATCGGGTTTGCGCGCGCGCGGTGTCGTTCCGCGCGGCCGCTCGTCGGGCAAGTCGGTGCCGGCGCCCATCCAGCCTTTGCGCCGGAACCACCACAGAATGCCGCCGGCGACACCCGCCATGAACGCGAGCGCCAGCGGGTAGCCGATCCTCCAGTCGAGCTCGGGCATGAACTTGAAGTTCATCCCGTAGATGCCCGCGATGAACGTGAGCGGCAAGAAGAACGCCGACATCAGCGTCAGCGTCTTCATCACTTCGCCCATCCGGTTGTTCTGCACGCTGAGATACGCCTCGAGCGCGCTCGACACGCTGTCACGAAACCCGTCGAGCACGTCCGTGATGCGCACGAAGTGATCGAACACGTCGCGGAAGAACGGCACGACGTCGCGCGGAATCTCGTCGAACTCGCCGCGCGCCAGCCGCAGCAAGATCTCGCGCTGGTGGATGCTCATGCGCCGCAGCTCTTGCAACAGACGGCGGAACCGCAGGATGCGCCGCATGACCGGCGGCCCCTTCGCGGTACCGGCGCGCAGCAGCGCTTCCATCTCGAGCTTCTCGATGTCGTCATCGAGTTGGTCGACGACCGGTAGATAGCGGTCGACGGCGTTGTCGAGGATCGCGTGCGCGAGCCACGCCGGTCCCTTGCACAACAGCGCGGGGTCGCGCAGCAAGTCGTCGACGACATCCTTCGTGGTCTCGCCGGTCGCGTCGTGCGTGATCACGAACGTCTTGCCGATCACGACGTCGAGCTCGATCAGATCGAACTGGCCGCGCTTGATCGCGCGCACGCCGTGGACGACGACGTAGAGGTACTTGCGGTAGTCCTCGAGCTTGGGGTGGTTGCGCTTCTGCCAGATGTCTTCGACGGTGAGCGGGTGGATGTCGAACACCTCGAGCATCAGCTGGGTGCCTTCGTCGCACTCCTTCTCGAGCTCGATCCAGATCGGTACCTTCGCCTCGATCGCGGCGCGAATCGCCGCGACCTCGGTCACCGTCTTGATCTCGTCGTTCTCGAAGATTCGCGCCAACATCTACACGCCACCGGCCAGAAATATATTCGGAAACAGCTCCAGCCCACCATCCGCGCGCACCGCCGCGAGCAGCTGCATGAGCTTTTGCGCGGGCTGGCTGCCCTCGGCCTGAATGATGATCGTCTTGTCTGCGTCGCTGCGTTTGCCGTCGGGCCACCGCCGCTGCACGATCTCCGCGAGCGCGCGGGTGAGCGGCGCGAAGTTGCCCTGGGCGAGTGCGAACGTCAGCTTTGGGCGCGCCTTCGTGCCTTCCTGCCCCGATGCCGACCACAGCGAGACCTGCGTGCGCTCGAGCGAGACAACCGGCCGCAAGCCGGCGCCTTGAATCTCCTGCGAGTCGGGTAGCTCGATCGGAATCATCTGACTGCCGCCGCCCGTGAGTAGCCCGAGATTGCGGAAGCCGGCGCGCTTGAGCGTGTCGAGCAGCTGACCGACGCGGTGATACGGAATCGTCGCGTCGAGCACGATCGCGACCGGCGCATCGCTGTTCGCCTTGCCTTCGAGCACGCGGGTCAGCGCTTGTGCGCGCGACGCGTCGATCCAGCCGTCAGGCCCGACGTTCGCGATGGTCTGGTCGTCGACTTTGATCTCGGTCTTCGAGAATGTGACCTTCGGTCCGAGCCCGACCGCAGGAACGAGCCCGGGGCCGGTGACGTCGGTGAGCTCGAGGCTCGGCCGGTCAGGGGGACGAGGCCGCTCCTCGTGCTGGACCGTCGGCTCCTGCTGCTTGGCAGGCGCCTGCTTGTCCTTGCACGCACCGCAGGCAGTGCACGCGAAGGACACCCCCACGAGGAGTGCGGCGCGCTTCATCGCGCGTGCTTGGCGACGAGATCGATGTACGCCTGCATCGCGGCGTCCTTCGTCAGGCCTTTGCGCTTGGCCCACGCGTCGTACTTGGCGCGACCACGCAGGTCCAACATGCCCGGGCGATCGCCGCCGGCGTCGCCGGTCGTCGCTTGTTTGTAGAGCGCATACAGCTCGAGCATCGTGTCGTTGCCGAGCCCGGTGACCGGTTTGATTTTGGCTTGCGCGTCTGCGAACCGCTGAGCGAGATCGGACATGGCGCGAGAATAGACGAGACGACCGCCGAAAACGCAAACAGCGCGACCCGAAGGCCGCGCTGCGCTCGCTCGAGCGTTTACGTTCTACAGACCGCGATACGTCGCGACCATCTGCTGCATACGCGTGCCTTGACCGGCCGAGAAGCGATCCATGCAATCGTCGTCGGTGTAGTCCATGAAGTTCTCGATCGGATCGATACCCGGGAACCGGCGACCGGTGCACGAGTCACGACCGACCGGGCAGCCATACGCGGGGCTCTTCTCGGGCGGCGTGTCGGAGACGCCGTCGCCACCGTTCGTCTTACAGCCGCCTTGGAACGTATGATAGAGGCCCATCCAGTGGCCGACTTCGTGGGTACCGGTGTCGCCCTCGTTGTACGGGACTGCGCTGCCGCCCGGCAGTGACGAGTAGAGGACGACGACGCCGTCCATCGAGGGCTGGCTGTTGTAGCTCGACGGGAACGTCGCCCAACCGAGCAGGCCCGCGCCCATGTTGTTCGTGTAGAAGTTCAGATCGCCGGCGCCGCCGCGACGCAGCGCGGCCTTCATCTGCGCCTCCGATGAGCCGCCCGTCGTCGTGTACCAGCTGTTGTTCGCCGTCACGTCGGTTGCCGCGAGGGTGAACGAGTAGCCTGAGGACGCGAACGCGTTGTTGAGCACGCTCATCTGCGCGTTGATGCCCTGCGAGCCCGGGTTACCCTGGCCCGACGTGTTGGTGATGACGTGGAAGTACACGTTGATCACCTTCGGCGCATACGCGACATCGTGGGTCGCCATGAAGTCGGCGACTTCTTGTTCGACGCGAGCCTTCGTGACGTCGTCGAGATCGTGCGTGGCGCATCCGCGATTCACGCTGGTCGATCCGGTTTGATCGCCGGGCTGGTCCTGGTCATTGACCACGGTGCTCGGATCCTCACCGCTACACGCGACGAGCGGGACAAGAAGAGCGGCTGCTGCACAAACAAGAAGCTTCGACTTGGTCATGTTTTCTCCGGCCTGAAATGGCTCAGCTGAACGCGCCGGAGCGTGGCACACACGAAAGTAATTTCTCTACAGAGAAAGTGTCTGGGTTCGTGATGTGCCAATGGTTTGAGCTGCAAGGTTTGTGATGCGCCTGACGACACATGTAGGTGCGGTGTAGGCATGACGCACACCGTCGCGCACTACCCGAAAGATCGCCTCTACTTCGTCGGGTCGAGCGGATCCGGATCGCTGCCGTCGAGTTTTCCGTCGCCGTCGAAGTCGGCGATCGGTACGTGCGTCGTGCGCACGCGCGGCGCCTGCTCGGCGAAGTGCGTCGCGAGCAGCTCGGTGACTTGATCGAGCGTCTCGTAGATCGGCTCGTTGATCGTGATCTTCTTCGCGAGCTTCGGGAACTTGTCGTCACCAGCGTGCGGACTGCCCGGCAGGTACTCGAGGTCGCCACGCTGCGCGCTCCAGTTGCGGCCGTGCGTGGCCGGCGAGTACTGCACGAGCACTGCGGTCTGACTGTTCACGTTGCCGGCGGCCGGTGACTCGATCTGCAGCATGCCTTGCGGCGCGACGAGGTTCGGCCTGAGCACGTGCATGCCGAACGCACGTGCGAGCGCTTCGGTCGCGATGTTTGGCATGATCTCGTCGCCCATCACTTCGAGGATCACGACGTGGCGGCGGCCGACGACTTGGTTCTCGATCGTGAAGCGATCGCGCAGCACGTGGCGCGCGAACGTCAGCGAATCGGCGCCGTCGAAGATCGCCTGCAGCGCACCGACCAGCGGATGGAACCGGTCGACGCTGCCAGACACGCCGTACAGGATCTCTGCAAACGGCAGCGCGAGGTCTCCGATGTATGGGCTGTTCGGGAAAATGTGATCGAGCAGCCCGCCGCCGGCGACGTTGAGCACGAATAGATCGATGCTCGGTTCGAGCGCGGCGAGGTTCGTGCCGATGATCGTGCCGAACGATTGGCCGAGATACGCGACGCGCGTCGGATCGAATTTCGGCTCGGTCGCGTAGGGCCCGGCGAGCGCCGCGAGCGACGGACTGTTCTGGATCAGCTGCGCGACGCGCGACATGTCGAGCGTCGATTGCCGGATCGAATCGCGGATCGCGCTGATATTGAGAAAGCCCTCGAAGAAGTCGAGGTAGGCCGACAGTCCGGTGTCGTCACCGAAGCCATCGCGCAGCGCGGGGTCGCCGCTGAAGCCGGTCTTGCTGCCGAGATTGTTGCCCGTGTCGATCGGATTGAACCGCGAGCCGTGGCCCCACATGTCGATCGCGACCACGGCGTAGCCCTGTGCGGCGAGCGGCTCGGCGAGGCTGAGCACGTCGTGCCGGCTGGCGCCGAGGCCGTGGCCGAACACGACGACCGGGAACCCTGTCGCGGGCACGCTACCCTGCGGCAGCACGATCGTGATCGGAATCGAATCGATCGTGTGCGCGACCGGATCGACGTAATGCACCTCGGGGACGCCATCGCGACCGAGCGTGAACGTCTCGTCGTCCGGACCATCCGGCGTGCAGCCGCTCGACGCGTCGGTGCAGTCGTCACCGCGAAACCTCGCGATCGTGGTCGTGCCGGTCGCGACGACCGCGATGTGATCGTGCGCGATACCGGTCGGATTGTCCGTGCCCCATTGCTCTTGCCCTACGTGGGGACCGCCGGCGTGGCGCTCGGCTTGGCCCAACAGAGCCGTGAGCTCGGATGTCGTATCGAAGATCAGCGCGCTGTCGTCGAACGTCAGCGTCGGTGCGGCACCGCGCTGGTGTTGCCGATCACGTTGCGCGCCTTGACGAGCACGTCGCTCGCGTACTGGGTCGTGAACACCGCGAGGCCGGCGATCCTCGTCTTCAGATCGGGAAGCTGCCGCAGATCGCTATACGCCTCCGCGGTCGTGCGCCAGCGTGCGGGCGGATCGTGGTCGAGACGCTTCAGCTCGTAGGCGCCGTAGATCGGCTGACCGTCGGCCCCTTTGACATCCGTGGTCAACACCGCGGCATAGCGCGTGCCTTCGTGCAGCTGCGTTCCCATCGCAGGCGCGCCTGCGATCACGTTGCGAACCGGATCGTAGCGCCACTCGAACGGCACCGGCGCACCGGCTTCGGCCGTCTGTGGGTCGACGTCGAGCACGATCAATGCGTCGGTGAGCGTGCGCGTCGCGGCGGGAACCGTGGTGTCGTCGACCGCGCCTTGCACGAAGAACTCGACCGTGGGCCGCAGACCGAAGCCGTCGAGCGCCCGCAGGTGCTGCGCGATCAGCTCGCTGTTCTGCTTTGCCATGTGATCGAGGCCCGCGATCAAGCCGAGCTGTGGCCCTTCGCGCAGCGCATCGCTCGGGTACGGGGCACGTCCGTACGCGGGCGGCTCGGGTCCAAAATCGAGCACCAGCCTCGCGTGATGATCGTTATCGCCGCACGCGACCAGTGCCACCCACGTCCAGACAAGCGAACCCTTCACCACGGCCCACTATACTGATTTTTACTCGCAGGAACCCGCTCGGATCGAGCCGGTCGTCAGGCAGTAGCGCGCGTGGATCTGCTCGGTCGGCGGACCATCGATCACTCGCGAAGCGATGCGCAGCTCGCACGTCGCCGTCGGTTCGAGCGTGCGATCGAGAAACATCGGTACGGGGCCGTACAGTGAGTCGCCGCGCTCGAGATCGCCGAGCGGCAGGAACGCGAGCTCGCCCTCGCCCGTCGCGATGCCCGCGTTGTCTTCGCAGCGGATCTGGGTCACGAACCGGCGATTGTCCGCGAGCTGCGCGAACACCGTGAACAGTCCGCTGACGAGCGCAGTGCCATGACGCAGCTCGAGTGCCGCGCGGGTCAGCTCGACGTCGAACGTTGTCGTGCGCGCGGGCAGCGGGAATGTCTCGGCCGGGCACGTTCCGTCGCCGAGCTTGCCGCCGGCAAAGCACGCCGCCGCGATCGGGCCTTTCGAATCGAGGAAGAATCTGACCTCGCAAGCGCTCGCGGTGTCGGTGAACGGATCGGGCTTGAACAGCGCTGCGAGCCGGCGCCCCGCAACCTTGCCCTCGTTGCCCGACGGGTACGCGATGTTGTAGCCGCCGACGCGGCAGCGGATCTGCGCCGGCACCTGCACCCCCGCCTGCGCGGACTCGACGCGATAGCCGAGCTCGAACACACCCCGCGCGCGCGACGAGAGGCTGAGCTCGACGCCGCGGATCGTCACCGGCGCACCCGTCACCGTGACGTCGATCGATTGTCGCGCCTCGGCGCGCGGCGCCGGCGGTGGCAGCTCGCGCGGCTCGTCGCGCTCCTGCGAGCACGCGGCGACGACCAAGAGCCAGCACGGCTTCACGATCTGAATGGTACGCAGTGGCTTCTCCGGTGGCCAGGTCGCCGATACGCATGGGTACGACGTGCGCCAGACCAAGTACGCGACGACAGCGCAATTCGCGCTGGCGAGCTGTTTGCTATCCCACAACCCCATGCGCTCCGCTTGGCTTTGCCTCGTTCCACTAGTCGCCGCCTGTACGACCGAGATCGGGATGGAGTCCGCGCCGCAGGGCGACAGCATCGACGCCTATATCGCTTCGCTGCCCTACTTGCCCGTCGACCCCGCGCAGGTGCTGCAAGGCGCCGCGTCGCAGGCGGAACGCGACGGCGACTATCAATGCGTGACCGAGAATCTCAAGGAGACGCGTCAGTACGATCGGATCGTCGCGTACGCGGCGAACTCTGATTCGCTATGGCCGGGGGCGCTGGTCGGCGCCGACTCCGTGCTGTCTGGTTTGTTCACGCAGATGGTGCTGCCGCGCCAGCCGCTCACGATCTCGGTCAGCCTCGAGAACCTCGGCGGCACCAAGCAAGCGACGATCGCCGAGCCGTCGCTGTCGGCGTATCGCGAAGCACTCGCGTCGATCCTCGAGGCCGAGATCACGGGCTCGACGGCCGCGAATCTGTACTCCGAGATCGAAGAGGTCCACTCGCAGCAGCAGCTCGACATGGCGCTCGGCGTCCAAGCGAGCTGGGGACTCGGCGTCGCGAGCCTCAAGTCGAGCTTCAACTGGTCCGATACGCAGACGCGCTCGCGCTACCTCGTGAAGTACACCCAGGCGTACTACACGGTCGATCTCGATGCACCGTCGGCGCCGAGCCACATGTTCCATCCGAACGTCACGCTCGTCGACGTCAAGCAGCACATGGACGAGACGCGCCCACCGGTCTACGTCTCGTCGGTCACGTACGGTCGCCTCGTGCTGTTCACGTTCGAGAGCGAGTACTCCGCCGAAGAGATGGGCGCCGCACTCGAGTTCGCGTACTCGGGTGGCTACGACGTCTCGGGTCAGGTCTCGGTCACGTACAAAGACATCCTGTCGAAGTCGAAGATCACCGCGTTCATCCTCGGTGGCGACGCGAGCATGGCGGTCAAGACGATCGATAGCTACGAGGCGCTGATCGCGTTCATCAAGAGCGGCGGCAACTACTCGCGCGAATCGCCGGGCGCGCCGATCGCGTACAAGCTGAACTACCTCAAAGACAACTCACCCGCGCGGATGTCGCTGACCACCGACTACGACCTCAAGACCTGCACGCGCGTGTCGCAAAAGATCCGCGTCGTGCTGAGCAGCATCTTTGTCGATGACGACGGTGGCGATGCCGGCGGCGGCGACCTCGAGCTCTACGGCAACATCACCGCGCAGGGCTCTGACTCGGTCGTGCTGTTCAACAAGGGCTCGAGCAACTACGTCGTGATCCGCGAGGGCAGCATGTTCGGCCAGCCCATCGCCGAAGGCATCTTGAACGTTGTTCCCCAGATGGGCCAGAGCATCAACCTGCGCGCCAACCTCACGGATGAAGACGACTTCTCCGGCGACGACACGATCTGCAGCGAGCTCGTCGGCGCGCCGTTCGAGACCGGCTGGCGCAAGGAAGTCACGCTCAACTGCACGGGATCCGATGCCCGCGTAAGAGTGGTGTTTTCGCTGAGCCCGATCTGATGCTAGCTTCCAGGTACGTGATCGATAGGCGCTCGTAGCGGGCTGTTCCGCACGAGACTCCAACATGGAATCACGCGACAACTAAGAAAGGTCGGGCGGAATGAAGACCCAGCGGGTCACCATCCACACCCTCCGGCAGATGAAAGAGCGAGGCGAGAAGATCGCCATGTTGACCGCGTACGACGCTACGTTCGCGCGGTTGCTCGACGAAAGCGGAGCTGACGTGCTCCTCGTCGGAGATTCGCTCGGCATGGTCGTGCAGGGTAACGACACCACGCTCCCCGTCACGCTCGAGGAGATGGCCTATCACTGCCGCGCGGTCGTGCGCGGCACCACGCGCGCCCACGTCGTCGGCGACATGCCGTTCATGACGTACCAGGCGTCGGTCGAGCAAGGCATGGCGAACGCCGGCCGCTTGATCAAGGAAGGCGGCTGCCACTCGGTCAAGCTCGAGGGCGGCGCGCAACACGCCGAGCTCGTGCGCCGGCTCGTCAGCGCGGGCATCCCGGTGATGGGCCACATCGGGCTCACGCCGCAGTCGTACCACCAGCTCGGCGGCTTCAAGGTGCAAGGCCGCGAGACCGGCGGTCGCGAGCGCCTGATCGCCGACGCGCTCGCGCTCGAAGAGGCGGGCGTCTACGCGATCGTGCTCGAGGCGATTCCCGCCGACATCGCGCGCGAGATCACCGAGCGCCTCTCGATCCCGACGATCGGCATCGGTGCCGGCGTCGCGTGCGACGGCCAGGTGCTCGTCAGCTACGACATGCTCGGCATGGACGAGACGTTCAAGCCGCGCTTCGTGCGGCGGTTCGCGACGCTCGGCAACACGATCAAGGAAGCGGTCGGCCAGTACGTCGCGGAAGTGCGCGGCGGCAGCTTTCCGTCGGATGCCGAATCGTTCGCGGTCAACGAGACACGCGCGACGCAATCGCCGCTGTACTCGACCGTCGCCGGAAAAAAGTAGCGACTTCAGGGTTGCGCAAGCTGTGTAGTGCCCGAGGCCTGACACCGGCGTCAGGCCTTTCGCGATTTTCGAGACTCGCGCGGCCGCAAAGCCGGTGAAATCGTGTGCGCTCGCGTGGCCCGACCTTTGCTGAAGGCAGCCCGCGATGCGTTCCGTCTTGGCTTTGGTCGTCGTCGGGTTGGTCGGCTGTATTCCGGCTCCGGTCTATCGCGTGCAGCGCACGGCGCGCGTGCCACATCCTGCCGCGCCGCTGCGCACCGGCGAGCCACTGGCGGGTCCCGTCGAGCTCAGCGTCGGCGCGAGCAGCGTCGGCGACGTCACCAAGCCCGAGCTCGTGGATGAAGATGCCAGCCTCGAGGTCGCGCGCGAGCAGATGCGCGGCGAGCTGCGCGTTCGCGTCGGCCGGCGCGGCGAGATCACGGGAATCTTCGAGAGCGCGATGGGCAAGATGGTCGCGCTCGACAGCTCGCAGGCGCCGGTCGAGCAGGGGCTGCCGACCGGGATCGGGTTTGCGACGCGCTACTCGTTCGACCTCGGCGCGCCTGGCCTGTCGTTCGGCCTCGGCGGCGAAGTGATGAGCTGGCGCATTCCGTACGTCGAGTACCGCACCTGCATCGAGTACTGCGAGGAGAACGGCGCGGCGTACATGCAGGAGAATCACGGCTTCGAGAGCGTCGAGACGTTCGGGCTATCGTTGGTGCCGACGTATCGCACGGGCAACGTCGCGGTGTTCGCCGGCGCGTACGCGCGGAGGCATCCGACGATCAAGCGCAAGGGCACCGAGCTGTACGAATACGACAGCGACTACGATGTCGACGGCGGCAACTACAACTGGATGCTCAACGCTGGCGTCGAGTATCGGATGCCGGTCGTCAGCGTGCTCGCGCACGTGCAGCAGAACCTGACGCGCGATCCGGTGCAGTACGGCCCGAGCTTCGGGCTCGCGATCGCGTTCCGCGTGCCCGAGCCCAACCGCCGGCCGATGATCATCGAGGTGCCGGTGCCGCCGCCGCCGATGCCGGTAGGACCGCCCGGCAATCCCGAGCATCCCGATTACGATTCGAACCTACCCGACGATCCATGGTGATCCTGCTATGAAGCGGGGATGGATGTCGCGTCGCTCGTCGAGCTCGCCCGCGGCCGGCGCGTCGTCGCGCTGACCGGCGCCGGTTGCTCGACGGAATCGGGGATTCCCGATTATCGCGGCCTCGACACGCCACCGCGTGCACGCGCGCCGATGCAGCATCGCGAGTTCGTCGACAAGGCGGAGAATCGCCGCCGCTACTGGGCGCGCTCGCTGCTCGGCTGGCCACGGCTCGCCGCCGCGCAACCGAATGTCGGGCACGCCGCGCTCGCGCAACTCGAGCACGCCGGTGTGATCGCGGGCTTGATCACACAGAACGTGGATGGCTTGCACTCGGCGGCCGGCAGTCGCGAGGTGGTCGAGCTGCACGGTGCGCTCGCGCGCGTGCGTTGTCTGCAGTGCGGTGCGATCACCGCGCGCACGCTGCTGCAGGATCGGCTGCTCGCAGCGAACGCCAACTGGTCCCCCAAGGGGATTTGCTCGCCTGGCGGCTCGCTGGCTCCGCAGCGCGCACGCATGGCGACGATCGCACCCGACGGCGACGTCGATCTTCCCGACGAGCTGGTCGCGGGATTCGAGGTCGTCGCGTGCGCGAGCTGTGACGGCGTGCTGATGCCCGACGTGGTGTTCTTCGGCGGCAGCGTGCCGCGCGGGACACTCGACGCGGCGTGGGCGGTATTCGAACGCGCCGAGCTGTTGCTCGTGATCGGTTCGTCGCTCACGGTGTTCTCCGGTTATCGGTTCGTGCGGCGCGCTGCCGAGCATGGTGTGCCGATCGCGATCGTCAATCGCGGACCGACACGAGGCGACGCACACGCACAGCTACTCATCGATGCACGCTGCGGTGACGCATTACCGCGTCTCGTGCAAGCGCTTGCGTGAGCAGCCATACAGCGCGTGCTTCCGTAGCCAAACCAACTCGCGCGCGATCGCAGTCATCGATAGGATCCGGGGATGGGGATCAAGAAGCTCGTTGTTATTGCCACGCTTCTGTTCGCGTTCGCACCCGCGCCTGCACGCGCGGAAGTCGGCTTCGGCATCTTCGTCGGCGAGCCGACGGGCATCGACTTCAAGCTCGATCTCGGCCGCCGCTCCGCGCTCGACATCCTCCTCGGCGTGTACAGCCACTACGATCGCTTCAACGACGACAGCGGCTACGGCCACGTCACGTACCTCGTGCAGCCGATGGTCGCGCACGGCGACGCCGTGATCGTGCCGCTGCGCATCGGCATCGGCGTCGCGATCTTCGACGACTACGGCCGGTTTAACGACGATCTCAACGTCGCCGCGCGCGTGCCATTCGAAGTCGGATTGCGGTTTCGCCGCACGCCCGTCGAGATCTATTTCGAGATCGCGCTCAAGATGACGTTTATCGACGAGGACAACGACCACCCATTCGTCGATCTCGACGGTGGTATCGGCCTTCGCTTCTACCTCTAGGTCGGATTCGGCGACACCGTGCCGCCGACCGCCTGCGCCGGATAGAATCGGATCGCGCCCGCGCCGCCGCCACCGGCTCCGCCGCCGAGCGTGCCGGTCCCTCCGCCGGCGCCGCCGAGCGTCGTTGTCCACGAGCCTTGGCCGCCGTTGCCGCCGTTCACATTGATTGCGCCGCCGGATGCCGCGCTCGTGCCGTCGAGCGCCGAGGATCCACCTTCGCCCGCCGACTGACCGCCGCCTTCGCCGCCGCCGCCACCGTTCGCGTTGAGAATGCCCGCGTTCATGATCGTCATTGCATCGAGCACGATCATGCCGCCCGAGCCGCCACCGCCACCGCCGGATTCGGTGCTCCCTTCGTGACCGCCCATGCCGCCGGCGCGGATGTGCCCGTTGTTGGTGATCGAGGTGCCCGCGATCACGAGCACCGCACCGCCACCGGCGGCGCCGCCACCGGCGATGTTGCCGTTGCCCGATCCGCCGGCCGTTCCGCGACAACCGCCGCGCATGTAGTTCGGCGTGCCGGTCGCGTTCGCCGAATTGCCGCCGTTGCCGCCGCCGCCGAGCCTGCCATCCGCGCCGTTGCCGCCCTTGCCGGCGAAACTGCCGCCTGCGCCGCCACCACCGCCGGCGCCATTCATGTCGTTGTCGCCCTGGCCCGTGCTCGGGCTGCCGCACAACGTACTGCCGGTTGCCGCGCCGGCGCCGACGACTTCAGCGTTGCCGACCTTGTAGCTGCCGACATCGATCATGCCGCCCGCGGCGATCGTGAGCGTCTCGGTCGCGATCACCACGAGCGGGCGTGGTCCGTTTGCGCGCAGCCGCCCAGTGATCGTGATGTTCTTCGCGACGACGCCACACAGCGTCGACCCGGTGTTCTGCATGAACACGAACGGGCAACCGGTGTCGGTGTTGATATCGGTGTTCCCGGCGACGGTCATGTCGCCGGTCGGCAACGTGGTCAGGCAGATGTTGACGAAGTTGCCGAAGCACATGCGCGCATCGATCGGCGCGTCCATGAAGACGAAGCCGTCGGGGACGTCGATCATCGGCATCGACGCATCGCGCGGCAGCGAGCCATCGCTACCGGTGCCGCCGCCTGGCCAGCCATGATCGAAGGAGCAGGCGCCGCATACCGCGAGCACCCATCCTGCGCGCGCGAGGACCATCCCCGTTAGCGTATGCGATTTCGGGCTAACCGGGACGTGATCTGAGCGGTCCAGGCCCGCCGCAGAGCGGGCAGCCGTCGGCGATGGCGACCCAATCGCAGCCATCACACATCACGTGCGCGACATGGAACCCCGGATCACCAAACTGCGCAGTCGGTGTGGGTGAAGGCGGGAGTTCGGCGCCTGTCCTCACCGTCGACGGGGCGAACCCGGTGACCGTCAGCTCGGTGCCTCTGCAGTCGGGGCAATGCTTCGGCACCGCGAGTCGCGAGGGTTGACGAAGTGCGTCGGCGAGCGCGCCATCGCGGTGGCAGCGCGGACAATCCGCAGTCGTAAACGTTACATCGCTGCAACGCATGCACTTGACGCGATACACGCCGTCGACGAGCTGCTTGCCGTCGTGGGTCCAGCGGCCGTCGTCGTTGCGCTCGCCGAGCCTGACGCTGACCTGACGATCGATGTAGCTCGCGACCAGGAACGCTTTCGTGTCGCACTTTTTGCAGCCCGCGATCATGGCGGCGAACGTGCGCTCGTCGAGCTTCCCCATCGGCGCGGCATCCTACAGCACCGGCTCGCGTGTAAGCTGCGTTCATGGGGATCAACGAGGCCGTGGCGGCCATCGAGAAGTTCTTGCTCACCTACGATGGCGGCTCCGGAAAACCAGTCGCCGTGCAGGTGAGGCCGTCGGGCGACGACATCGACGAGATCAAGGTCTGGATCGATCTGGGTCCTGCGAAGCGCGGCCTCGATCCCGATGCGTACGAGCGCGCTGCCGCCGCAGCGATCCGCGACGCGCTGCCGCAGACGTCCCCGTTCAAGCTCGACGTCCGCGCCGAGGCAGATCCCGCGACAGCGCCATGAAGTTGCACGGGATCCCGGGCACTGTTCAAATGACCAGGTGGATCCACACGCGAGCCTGAACGAGCAGCAACGGGAGGCGGTGCTCCACCGCGGCGAGGAGCCGCTCCTCGTGATCGCAGGCGCCGGCACCGGCAAGACCACCACGCTCGCGCATCGCATCGCGCAGCTCGTGCTCGACGGCGCCGATCCGCGGCGCATCCTGCTGCTCACATTCTCGCGACGCGCAGCGCAGGAAATGATCCGCCGCGCACAGCGCGTGATGAAGAGTGCCGACCTGCCGTGGGCCGGCACGTTCCACGCGGTGGGCTCGCGCCTCTTGCGCATGCACGCGCTCGCGCTCGGCCTCGACCCGGCGTTCACCGTGCTCGATCGCGGAGACGCCGCCGACATGCTGGATCTAGTCCGCGTCGACCGTGGGCTGGCGAAGGGCGAGCGGAGGTTTCCGAAGAAGGACACATGCCTCGCGATCTATTCGCGCACCGTCAATGCGCGCACGCAGCTCGAGACCGTGCTCGCCGAAGCCTATCCGTGGTGTCGCGAGCATGCGGCCGCACTGCGCTCGCTGTTCGCGGCGTACGTCGAAGAGAAGCTCGCGCGCCACGTGCTCGACTACGACGACCTGCTGCTGTGGTGGTGGCACGCGATGAGCTCACCCGAGCTTGCCGCTGCGATTCGCTCGCGGTTCGATCATGTGCTCGTCGACGAGTATCAGGATACGAACGCGTTGCAGGCCGAGATCGTCGTCGCGCTCGCACCCACCGGCAAGGGCGTCACCGCGGTCGGCGACGACGCGCAGGCGATCTATTCGTTTCGCGCCGCGACCGTGCACAACATTCTCGAC
>DATDCH010000677.1:0-2473 GCA_036524455.1 Kofleriaceae bacterium
GGCACCCGGATCGTAGACACCGAAGTCGGCGATCGCGCCGTTTCGCAAGCCACCCGCGACGTAGATCTTGCCGTCGATCGCGCCGGCGACCGAAGCGCCGCGCTGGGTGCCCGCCGGCATCGGAGCGCGTACGGTCCATGTTGTCTCGGTCGCTGGATTCCACGACCAGACGTCCCCGATCGTCGAGAACGCCGTGGTCTGCATCGAGCCGAGCACGTAGATCGTTCCGTCGACGACCGCCGCGTTCGCGTGGTGGACCTGTTTGGGCAACGCCGGTCCGGTCGACCACGTGCACGCGGCCGGATCGAAGATCTGCACCGCGTCGACCACTGCGAGCGTGCCGTTGAAGCCGCCGAGCACGTAGATCTTGCCGCCGGTCGCGACCGCCGCGGTCTCCTGGGTCGGGCCGAGTGTCACCGCGGGCGCGGCGGCCCACGGTGTCGTGGTCTCGCACCCGACCGCCGGCACATCACTTCCGCCATCGGTCGCGCCGCCGTCGCTGCCGCACGCCGCGAGCATGCCGATCACGAGGTGTCGCATGTCCCGCAGTCTACGCACTTCTGGTACATCGTCGGGCGTGAACCTGCTCGAAGAGTGCTTTGCCGCAAATCGACGCTGGGCCCATCAAGCGGTCGCTGACGACCCGAACTATTTCCGTCGCCTCGAGAATCTCCAGACGCCGGATCTGCTCTGGATCGGCTGCTCGGACAGCCGGGTCCCAGCCAACGAGATCATCGGGCGCGCACCCGGCGAGGTCTTCGTCCATCGCAACGTCGCGAACCTCGTCGAGCACACCGACGTCAACTGCCTCTCGGTCCTGCAGTACGCGATCGACGTGCTCAAGGTGAAGCACGTCATCGTGTGCGGTCACTACGGATGTGGCGGCGTGCGCGCCGCGATGTCGACCCAGCCGCTCGGCCTCATCGATAACTGGCTGCGGCACATTCGCGATGTCCACCTGTGGAACCGCGAAGAGCTCTCGGCGATCCACGACATGGACGCGCGCACCGATCGGCTCGCCGAGCTGAACGTCGAGGCGCAGGTCGCCAACGTGTGCCACACCACGATCGTCCAGGACGCGTGGAGCCGCGGGCAGGCGCTCACCGTGCACGGCTGGATCTACTCGATCCGCGATGGCCTGTTGCGCGACCTCGACATGGTGGTCGAGTCGCCGGATCAGATCCCACCGGAGTACCGTCTTCTGTACTAAGCAACCCCGCGCGGCTTGTCGGGCCAGCCCTCGACGCCGACCAGCGGCACGAACCGCACATCGCCGAGATCTTCCTCGACGAACGAGCGGTCCGACTTGCGCGTGATGCGAACCAGGCGCTGGTGGTCGCTGTCGCCGTGTGGCAGCACGAGCCGGCCGCCGATCGCGAGCTGATCGAGCAGGGACGGCGGCGGACGAGGTGCGCCCGCCGCGACGGCGATCGCCTCGTACGGAGCACCCGGTAGCCAGCCGATCGATCCGTCGGCGTGATGGACGTGAACGTTCGCGAAGCCGAGCTGCGCGAGCCGGGCCGCGGCCTTGCGCGCCAGCGCCTCGATCCGCTCGACGGTGTCGACCTCGCGCGCGATCGCGCCGAGGATCGCCGCGGCGTAGCCCGAGCCGGCACCGATCTCGAGCACGTGCTCGTGACCTTGCAGGGCCAGCGCCTGGACCGTCATCGCGACGACGTAGGGCTGCGAGATCGTCTGCCCGTCGCCGATCGGGAGCGGGCCGTCCTCGTACGCGTGGTCGACCATCGGCTCGTCGACGAACGCCTCGCGCGGAACGCGTGCAAACGCCGCGAGCACCTTCGGATCGACGATATCGCGCCTCCTCAGCTGCTCGCTGACCATGCGATTTCGTCGTGCTTCGAAGCTCAAAACCGCCCTTCCCATACTCGCACCATGGGCACGTGCCAGCGCCAGGGCAATCAGGAATTCTCGTCAGCTGAGGGCTCGCGCGCTGACGAGCCCGAGCAGCCCTGCCGCCGCGCAGGCGACGAGCGTGACCACGACGTACGTGACCCCGCGCAACGCATTGCCGTCGAGCACCATCGCGAGCGACTCGTGATTGAACGACGAGTACGTCGTCAGCCCGCCGAGGAATCCGGTGGTGAGCGCCAGCCGGAGGTTCGGTGGGAAGTCGGCGAGCCGCAGCGCCAGCTCGACGACGAACGTGATGAGAAACGATCCGACGACGTTCACGAGGAGCGTCGCGTACGGAAACGTCCGGTGACCGAGCCACTGCGCCACCAGGTAGCGCAGTCCGCAGCCGACCGCACCGGAAGCACAGACGATCAAGAAGCGCATCGCCGCGCGAGGCTAACGCACAACTCGCGTACGAAATATTCGGAGCATGACCCTCTTGCTCTGCCTGGCGGATCGCCGAACATAGGCACTCTCGGGTGGTGTCTTGAGCACAGTAGTACCTTCGGCACACGACATCATATTGGCGCTCGGTAGGGATCTTCCGGTGGGGATCTGG
>DATDCH010000678.1:0-4432 GCA_036524455.1 Kofleriaceae bacterium
ATCCAGGCTGCAATTGGCAGCCGCGTGATCGCGCGCACGACCGTCAAGGCCGCGCGCAAGGACGTGACGGCAAAGTGCTACGGCGGCGACATCACGCGTAAGAAGAAGCTGCTCGAGAAGCAGAAAGAGGGCAAGAAGCGCATGAAGGCGGTAGGCTCGGTCGAGCTCCCGCAGGAAGCGTTCTTGACCATTTTGAAAGTCGATTAGAAACGTCGATGCGCGCCGCCAGTCTCGATCGCCGCATTCGCAAAGAAGCGACGCTGCTGCTTCGCGAAGCGCGTGCGGCGCTGGCGGTCAAGCCGGGCCTGCGCGGTAAGGGCGGCGATCTGTCGACGGTGACGTCCGCCGTCGACGGAGCACTGCGCGAACGCGACATGAAGCGCGTCCGTTATCACCTGCCGATCCTCGATGCGCTGGTCGACGAGCTGGTCAAGCGGCCGCCGAAATCGACGACTCGCGACTACGTCGAATCGATCGGCGCCGCGATTCTGATCGCGCTCGCGTTGCGCGCGTTCGTGATCGAGGCGTTCAAGATCCCGTCGAGCTCGATGTATCCGACGCTCGAGATCGGCGATCACATCTTCGTCAACAAGTTCATCTACGGCGTGCGCATCCCGTGGACCTCGACGAAGTTCTTCGAGCTGCGTGGCCCCGAGCGTGGCGAAGTGATCGTGTTCATCTATCCGTGCGATCCGGATCGCGATTACATCAAGCGCGTCGTCGCGCTCGCGGGCGACACCGTCGAGGTGCGCTGCAACATCGTCTACGTCAACGGCGTTGCGGTGCCGAGCAAGATGACCCAGTCCGGCGCGACGTGCAGCTACCGCGATTACGACGAGCACGACAACAAATGGTTCGTGCGCCAGTGCAGCCGTTACCGCGAGACGGTCGGCGACAATGTCTACGACACGTATCACGACGCCGAGCGACCGGCGCGCGACGCGAAGATCGCGCAGGGCAATCCGCTGGCTGACGCGCGCGACTTTCCAGCCCGGACGATGCCGTTCGCACCGAGCTGCAGCGATTCCGAGGAAGCGAGGAAGGGCCGCACCGTCGAGCAGGTGAAGGGCAAGATCGCCGAGACCAAGACCGAGGCGGTCGCGAAGGTGTGCGAGCCGCAGCTGCACTACACGGTGCCCGATCGTCACGTATTCGTGATGGGCGACAATCGCAACAACTCGAACGACTCGCGCGTGTGGGGCGCTGTGCCGATCGAGAACATCAAGGGCAAGGCGCTGTTCATCTGGCTGTCGTACGAGCACTGGGGGCCGTTCGACTGGACCGGGATTCGCTGGCAGCGCATCGGCAACTTCGTGCACGAGTAGTCTGGCGAATTAGCCGGCTGGTCGCGATGCCCGACCTGCGCTGCTTTATCCGAAGCCATGGAATCACTCGACATCAAGATGCTTGCCGAGGTCATCGGTGGAGCAGGGCGTACCCCGACGACGCAGAGCGCTGTGGAGACCGAATCGATGATGCAGAACTGCGTCACCCTCGAGCGCACCGAGGAGGCCGCACGTCCGCGCTCGCGGATCGCTACGGCGCGGAGGCCCGCAGGTGCTGGGACCAGCTCGATCTAGGTCCCGAGCTACCGCAGCCGCGCGGATCGGCCCGAGCTCGCGTCGCGACTACTGCTTCTTCGGCGGCAGCGCGAGCTTCGCGAAGCATTCCTTGAGCGCGTTCTCGACGGCGGTCTCGGCAGCCGAGTCCCACGTGAACTGACGTTCCTTGTCGCGGATCTTCATGCCGACCTCTTGCTTGACGGTCGCGCGACCGTCGCCGGTGAAGCCCATCGTGCGACCCGGAATCGTCTCGCCGAGCACGTGCAGGCCGACCGTCACGCTGATGCGCTGGGTGTTCTTCTTCTCCTCGAGCGGCACGACCTCGATCGAGGCCTCGGTGACCTCGACGGTCACGAGGTACGCACCGGAGATGCCCTTCTTCGTGAGGAACTTGCGGTAGGCGGCCGCGTTGGCATCGGGATCGGGGGCGCCGTCGACCTTGAGCACCAGCTGCGGGTTGCTCTCGAGGGCCTTCTTGAACACAGCCTCGATGCGAGGCTGTGCCTCCTTGGCCACGTCGGCCTTGACCTCGGGCTTGGCGAGCACCTTGGTCAGCTCGAAGTGGTACTTCTTCTTCTTTGGCGCGGCGTCGGCATTCGGTGCCACCACGACCAACGCAAGAATGACCAGAAGCAGGCTCTTCATCGGGCGCATCATGCCTCAACTGACGCTGCGTGCTACGTTTCGATTCATGGTGCGGCCGCGTTGGCACGACGCGTTGATCGTGACGGCGATCGTGGCTTTGGTCCTCGTCGGGGTGTGGGCACTGTGGTGGGAGGACGTACGAAGCCTGCTGCATCTAGGCCCAGGTGAAGGATCTTCCGTGGAGCCCCGACAGCCTGCGAATCCGCAGACCTAAGGCCTCGCTGAACTTGACCGTGGTTCCCGAGGCTTAGTACCGTTTCCATTCGGGAGGGGCCACTTGGTTCGCGCCCCGGAATTTCTCTATCCCGGCATCTCGGCCTCAGGAGCGCATGTTCACCATCATCATCCAAGAAAAAGGCGGCGAGCAGCGCCGCATGGTGTTCAACAAACCTGAGGTCACGATCGGGCGTGTGCAAGGCAACGACATCGTGCTGCCGAAGGGCAACGTGTCGAAGCGTCACGCGCGCATCGTGCTCAAAGACGGCAAGTTCATCATCGTCGATCTCAAGAGCACCAACGGCACGTACGTCAACGGTCGCAAGATCACGAGCCCGCTCGTCGTCAAAGACTCCGACAAGATCTACATCGGCGATTTTATCGTCGGTGTCGACGAAGCTGCGAACGCAGAGGGTGATGGTCCGTCGGAGACGACGACGTCACCGCCCGGTCCTGATCGCGTGAACCAGATGGCCGCAGATGCGCGGCCACCGCGTCCCACCGAAGCTGCGCCGCAACCGATGCCGATTCCGATGGGCGGCCCGATGGGCGGCGGCATGGGCGGCGGCATGAGTGGCGGGATGGGTTCCGGAATGGGCAGCCCGATGGGTGGTGGCATGGGCGGAATGGGCGATCGCATGGGTGGCGATCGGATGGGTGGCGATCGCATGGATCGCGATGCGCCGCCCGCGAATGCAGGGCCGCCGTCGGGAGGCATGCCGCCTCCGATCACGCGTCCTCCTGGTGGACCGCCGCGTCCTCCCGGCGGGATGGGACCGCCGCGCGAACCGCCCGGTGCGCGCGAGCCGCGCGAGCCAATGGGTGGTCCGCGCGACATGGGTGCGCGCGAGCCGCGCGAACCGCTGGGTGGACCGCGCGATATGCCGCCGGTCGCGCCGCCGCCGTCGAATCTCAGCAGGCCACCGGGCGTTCGACCCGGTGGCACGATGCCACCGCCGATGTCGGCGCCGATGGCAACGCCGTCGGCACCGCCGCCCGCGGCGATGCCAGACCGGGACTTCCCGTCCTCTGGCCCGCCGGGTCCGCCGATGGCGGCACCGACGCCGATGGCAGCGCCGATGAATTCGACGCCGGCGATCGCGGCTGCGCCGTCGCATTCCGCGCAACCCGCGCCGGTCGTGCCGCTGCAAAAAGATCAGCGCGCGCGCCCGCAGCCCGCGCCGTCGAAGAAAGTCAGTCGCCCGGTTTCGCCGGCTGCCAAGCGCGGCGTCGCGCTCGAGCCGCTCGATCCGAAAGCGGTCAAGATGCTCGACCTGCAGTCGAACATTCTCGAACGCCTGCGCGCAAAGCTCGATCTCGACAAGGTGCCGATCGAGCGCCTCCACGAGGAGGAGCTGTGGCAGAAGGCGGAGCGCGCGACGATCGATCTCGTCGAGACGCTCGAGACCAGCGGTGAGCTCCCGAAGTACATCGACCAAGACGCGCTGATCAAAGAGACGCTCAACGAAGCGCTCGCGCTCGGCCCGCTCGAGGATCTGTTCGCCGATGAGGGCATCGACGAGATCTTGATCGACCGCCGCGACCGCGTCGTCGTCGGCAAGAACGGGCAGCTGCGTGGCTCGGGCAAGGCGTTCTCGTCCGACGAAGTGTTCGAGCGCGTCGTCAAACGCCTCGTCCACGAAGCCGGCGCAGTGATCGACGAGTCCCGTCCCGTTGTCGACATGCGCATGCGCGATGGCACGCGGCTCACCGCTGCGGTGGCGCCAGTCGCGGCACGTGGCGCCTGCCTCGTGCTCAAGAAGCCGGCGACGGCGACCGCGTCGCTCTCTGACCTCGTGTCGCAAGGCACGTTGTCGAGCGGCATGGCCGACTTCCTCACCACGTGCATCAACGCGCGCCGCAACATCCTCGTGTGTGGCGGTCCGGGCTCGGGCAAGACCGCACTCGTCGGCGCGCTCGCCGCGGCGTCGCCGGCCGGTGAGCGCGTCGTGTCGATCGAAGAAGTCGCCGAGCTCGCGATCTCGCGCGACGAGTGGATCCAGCTCGAG
>DATDCH010000679.1:0-27482 GCA_036524455.1 Kofleriaceae bacterium
TCTTGACCTCGAACGCGACGCTGACCTCGTCTCCCGAGCGCATCTCGAGCGGCGCGTCGGCGGTGACCAGCTCGCCGGCGTAGGTCGGCAGCGGGCAGTGCGGTGCGGCGCCGGTGCCGGTCGCGCGGATCGCGAGGTGATTCGCGACGACGCGCTCCGCGCCATCGGATGGATAGTTGACGACGCCGCGCCCGGCGACCCACATCGTCGAGCTGCCGCCGCCGTCGAGGTTCACCGCGTCGTCGGCGTCGAGCTCGGCCATCAGCGTCGCGAGCTGCGGGCACGTCATGCCGACCCGACCGGTCGCGCGGCCGTCGACCACCGCGAGGATCAACTTCTTGCCGTCGGCGGTGAAGCCGAGCGCGGTGCGCGGATGCTGGGCCGTGCACAGCTCGTACGTCGGATAGTCCTTCTTCGCGCCGTTGACGATCAGCGACGGATGTCCGCTGACGACCTGACGCGCCCACGTTGCGACGCCGCCCGTGCCGGTGTGGTTGGGCAGCGCGACGCGATTCGGACCGAACTGCGCGGGCGCGACGAAGTTGCCGTCGCCACCGCCCCACGCGCCTCCGTCGCCCATCGACGGCCCCGTCGTGCTGTACGTCTCGAAGCTGAAGAAGTCGCCGTTGACCGCCGCCTTCGCACCGACGAGGTTCGCGAAGCTCGACACCACCCGCTGGCGCTCGCCGGTCTTCGTCGCACGCACGCTGACGCCGGGCGCGCACAGATCGACGACGAGCACGTTGATGTTCTGCGTCGTCGTCGTGCGATGCAGCCGGCGGATGCCGGGATGGGGCGACGTCCACGTATCAGCAGCGAGCGCGACCGACGGAAACAGCACAACTGCACATAAGACAAACCAACGCATTTCGCGCCGGCGTTCTGCAGGATCGATACCCTGATCGGGCACCGTGATTCGCAGAGTTGGCGAGCGGTTGTTGCCTACGAGCGTGTGCAGTGCAGCCTGGCGTGCGCGTTACTGGCCCGCGACGTCGCGCGCTGGCATCAGCTCGCGTGGCGTGGCGACCGGCGGATCCTGATCGTCGCCGCTGGCGCGCTCGCCGTCCCATACGCGTGCGAACTGGGTCTCGAACGCCTGGAGCACCTTCGGAACCTTGATGAAGTAGATGTTCTCGAAGTTGTCGTTGAAGCCAGAGCCCGTCAGGTTCGCGGCGCCGGCGAGCACACCGAACGCGTCGCCGTTCGCCTTGCGATAGACGAGGTACTTGTTGTGGTGCAGCAGGTGCTCGCCGTGGTTCGTCTCGAAGAACCGGATCTCGAAGTTATCGGCGCCGGCGGTCTCGAGGCGCGCGACGTTCTCGGCCTCGAAGAAGTCGTTGTCGCCGACTTTCGTGCCGGTTCCGACCACTGGATCGAGCCAGTACAGATCGTCATCGGCGACCATGCGCAGCGTGAGGTCGCCGGCCTCTAGCTTCGTCTCGAGCGCCGTCACGAGCTTCGAGTGACCGAAGCGGTGCGCGCCGAGATCGATCGCAGCAGCTTCGCCGATCGCACCGAGCATGTACGTCTCGGCGCGGCGCGCGTCGTCGCGGTTCGGAATGAAGAACGCCTTGATGTCGTCTTCCTCGAGCGCCTCGATGCGTCCACGGCACGTATTGATCGCGGTCTTGTACTGCGTGCGACCCGACGACGCCGTCTCCGACACCTGCGCATCCATCAAGCAGACGTGCGCCTGCGCGAAGTAGCTCGAACGTTTGACGTCGATGAAGTGCCAGTTCTCGTGATGCGTGACGACGCCCGACGACATGTTGCCGCTCGAGAACGTCATCTTCATGTGCGTGCTGGTGCCCTTCGGATTGATCAGCACGACCTTGTTGTGCGCGTAGCCGATGCTGCCCGCGTGACCGCGCAGCAGAATCGTGCCGCCGCACTGCTCGAGCATGTCGGCTTGTGTCGACCGCGCGTCGAGCACGAACGTCACCTTGACGCCGCGTTGCGCGGCCGAGCACAGCTCTGCGCCGACGGCCGAGTTCGAGAACGACAAGTACGCGAGGAAGATCTCGTCACCCGACACGAGCGGCTTGATCCACGAGATGAGCTTGTTCTGCGGGCTCTGCGGTCGCGCTGCCGACGCCGGGATATCCGTGCGCGAGCAGTAAACGTTCTTCGGCTTCGCGGTGAGCATCGCCGACCCATCGGCCGTCTCCATCGGCGTCGCGTACGTGTACTCGCGACAGAGCGGGTTCGTGAACAACACGTCGTACGTCTTGTAGGACAGCGTCACGCCGGTATCGTCGGCCTTGCCATCGGACCGCCAATCGTCGTCGGGATCTTCGGGAGCCCCCGTGCACGCGAGCATGGGTAGAGCGAGGAACGCGGAGGTCAGAGCGCGAAGGCGCATCGGAGGTCCTTTCAGCGAAGCGGCTAGTCGAGCGGCCGGTAGGCGGACGCAGGTTGTCCGGCGCCGTCGCTTCCAGCACGCGCGATGCCAGGCGCAAGCCGTTGGACCTGCAAGCAAACCGCTGGCTTGTCCAGCGGTCAGCGGCTTGTCCGGTGGCCGTCCAGGTCCGCGGTTTTGTTACAACCGCGTCGCGAGATCGCTTCAATGGTCAGCGTCGGTCAGCGAGGCGCCGAGCGCGCGCTGCGCATGCGGTCGCGCATGACCTTCGTCGCGGGAGCGCATACGCGCAGCCGATCGTCGGTGAGGTTGATCGCGAGCGCGCTCTCGATCTTGATCGCGCGCTGGATGCACGCGTTCTTGCCCATCGGCTCGGCGTGCAGATAGATCGGCTTGGCCGCGACCGCGACCATGCGCGTGCCGACCGACAGCGGCGTCAGCTTCGGTAGGTAGCACTCGTCGCGCAGGCTCATCACGTCGTTGCCGCCGCTTCCGGTCCCGACATCGATCGTCGTGTCATCGACCTCGCCGAGCGTAGTGCTCGCGACCATCACGCGCGCCATCACACAGCGATCGTCGACCGCAACGATCGTCTGTTCGCCGCGCCGCTCGCCGGGCGCCGCCTGGCGCGCCGACAACGTGAGCGTGCGGTCGCCGAGCGTGGCCTTCGTCGCCGCCGCGAGCGCGAGCGTCTCTCCGGCGATCACGGTGCGCGTTGCCTTCGCGGCCGCGTAGGCATGACCGACGCTGGTCGCCGGTACGTCGACCTCGAGCTCGTCGCCGCGGAGCGACACCATGTACGTGCCGGCGTCGGTCGCGATAACGGGCGTGCCGACGCCGACGTTGATCGCCGTGCCATCGGCGAACGTCTTCGTGAATGGTTTGATCACCACCGGTGCGATGTCGGCGCGTTTCACGAACAACCGCACGCGCGCGAGATCGTCGGGAACGACGACGCGCGACCACGTGCAGTCCTCTGCACCTGCGAGCTCGATCTCGACAAACGCGCCCTTGCTCGCGACGACCTTCATCGCGACGACATGACCGACGTGATCCTTGCGCGCGCCTTCGAACGTCGCGAGCTGCAGCGTCGACGCGCTGTCCACGGGTGCGGTGTAGAGCGTCGCGTCGTGCCACACGAGCACGCTGCCGCGCAGCGCCTTGCCATCGGGCGCGCTGCTCGGATCAGTTTTCGATGCCGCGAACACGGGCGAGGAGATCAGGAGAAGCAGATAAGCGAGGCTGCGCATAGCGCGCGGAACCTGCCACGACCGGCAGCGTCGTGGGGTGGCAAAGCGCGTGCTGACCGGCGTTCAGGCTGGCGCGTCGATCGTCATAGCGTCGTCGAGTGCGGACAGTGAGCGAATGCACGCCGCGCGCGCGACGGCGAACGTTGTAGGCTCCGCGCCGATGGCAAAGATCACCGGTATCGGCGGCGTGTTCTTCAAATCCAAGGGCGACCCCAAGGCGCTCAGCGCCTGGTACCAGAAGCACCTCGGCCTCAAGCTCGAGGACTTCGGGGCCGCGATTCTCCAATGGGCCGACGATCACGCGGAAGATAAGGGCCTCACGGTATGGCACGTGGCGAAGCCCGATACAGACTGGTTTAGCCCGAGCGCATCGAGCTTCATGATCAACTACCGCGTCGACAACCTCGACGAGATGCTCGCGCAGCTACGCGCAGCTGGTATCGCGATCCACAAAGGCCCCGAGTATCACGAGAATGGAAAGTTCGCGTGGATCCTCGATCCCGACGAAAACAAGGTCGAGCTCTGGGAGCCGATGCTCTGGGACGACAAGAACAAGCGCTGACTGTCGTGGGCTGACTGCGCACTGCTGTTTGCGGCACGGTGACCACGGCGTCGGGGATTCGTTGGACGGCTCACGCTCCACCGGTACGTATATAGGAACGACGTTCGTGCTGCGTTCGTGCTTTCAGTCGCTAGGTCGCGGGTGCGATGCTTGCTATTGGAAACGCGAATGCGAGCACCATCACCCGGGCCATTAACGGAGCTCGAAGAGCGTAAAGATCCAACGCCGGTGTCGGCAGCGCGCATGCGAACGGCAGCCGGCACTGCGCCACCACGGACCCGACCACATCGCACGACGCTCGACGACGTGATCGAGACCGGCGAGATCGTCGAGAAGCGCTCGCTCGTGGTTCGCTCGCAAAAGGTTCCGGTCATCGATTGGAACGAGGGGCCGACCGAAATCGAAGCACCGCCGCTCGCACCTGTGCCGGTGCGCAACTGGCGCGTGCTGTGGCTCGCGGGTGCGATCGTGATGGGCATCGCCGGCATCGTGCTCGCGACGCGCACGAACCCCTCGGCGAAGAACATTCCCGCGCTCGAAGCACGCGCCGAGCTACTCGGCACGACGCTCGATGGTGAGGCGCGAGCCGCGATGGTGCGCGCGGAAGCGATCGCCACGTCGCCCGTGCTACGCGCCGCGATCGAAACCGACGCCAGCACGCTCGCCGACATGGCGCGCGATCGCGACGTCGCGTTTCCGCTGCAAGCCGGTGACGTGCTCGAGGTCTATCAATGGCGTGCCGGTGAGCGCACGCTGATGCTCCGGCTTCCGAAGGATGCGCGATCGATCGAAGCGCCGGCTGCGGGCCAGGTGCGGCTCGAGAGCGCGAACGCGCGCGTCGTGGTCGTTGCCACCGCAGCGATCGCGAACGAGCGCTCGAAGATCGCGGGCGAGCTCGTGCTCGCGACGCCGGTCGAGCTGCGCGCGGTCGCGAAGCGGATCGGCGAAGCCGCCGCGGGTGCGTCGATCGTCGGGCTGCCCGAGCCGGTCGTGCTCGTCGCCAACGCGGGCACGCCGAACGTCACGATCCCGATCCCGGCGAAGACCCCGACGGCGGGCACGCTCGCGTTATCGGCGGTGGTCCTCGAAGCCGGCGGTAGTGGCTCGGTGTTCGCCTGGATCTGCATGACGCTGTCGGCGTTGCTACTCGCCGGCTTTGCCGTGCTTACGGTCCGCGCGCGCAATCCTCGAACACCATCTGCCTTGTAACGTATCCGCGGTCAGCCGTTCCGAGCGCAGCGCCGGATCAAGGGCTTTGCCGCTGGACGGCCTGACCGATTTCGATCACTGGGGACACGCTGTCTAGCGGGGGCAGCGCTTGTCACCCTCTCGGCGCAGCGGATTTCGCTGGTTTGGGCCTGGGTCGTGTTCTTGCTTTGCACGTCTGCATGGCCCTGGAGGTTGTTGGTCCCGCTACACAGGAACGTCGAGGTTCCAGGATCAATACAATCTGCGCCGCGGCCGCCCTGATCTACGCGCTCGCCGCCATCGCGTTCGCCACCACGACGCCTAACCTTGGCTTCACGCTGCTCCACACCGGGGCACCGATCTTCGGCGTCGACGATGCCTCGACCGGCCTGCACAGCGGCGACCGCGTCATCGCCATCGATGGGGTCAACACGACCACTCGCGAGGGGCGTGACCTCGCGTGGTCCCGGCTCGGAGACAAGTCGTCGGTCACCATCGAGGTGGCCCGCGGCAACGAGCACCTGGTGCTCACGATCCCCTCGGTGCCTGGATTGCCGCTCGACGCGGTTGCCGGCATCGCGCTCGCGTTCCTGCTGCTGATGGTGTCGTTTGTCGCGCGCTATTCGTTGTTCCAGCGCGTGACCGCTCTCTACGTCGTCACGATGGCGGGCGTGATGCTGTTACCGGTCGTCGAGCGGGTCGCGATCCTCCATCTGCCGTTCATCGTCGGCTCGACACTGGCCGCGCCCGCGACGTGCCATCACATGCTGACGTTCCCGATCGGTCGCCCGCTGTCGCGGCGCGTGCTCGCGCTACTCTACATACCGGCCGTCGGGTTTATCCTCTTGATCAGCATCGACGCGCTCAGCGGCGCACTCGGACTGCTTGTCAGGCGCGGCGTCATCGCGAGCTCGATCGCATGGATCGCAGCATGCCTCGCGATCGGTTCGCTCGTGCGCCGCCGCCGCCTCCAGCGTTCGGCCGGCGAGCTCGATCCGATCGTCGTGCGCTGGGTCTACGCCGGCAGTGCCATCATCGTCGGCGCGATGTCGATCGGCGTCGTCTGGGCGATCGCGCGTTCGGAGTCGTTCGTCGGCGGCGGCTACCGCCCGATCATCGCCGTGACGATGGCTGGTGGCTCCGCCTGCATCCTGATGGCGATCGCGCGCCAGCGGCTCGCAAACGATCGTGTGCTGCGGCGAGGCGCATCTGCTCTGTTGATCGCGGGTGTCGCGACCGCGATGCTGTTCCCGATCCTGATGGTGATCGGCGCGGCGCGCCGCGTATTCGCGGGCAGCGAGATGTTCGTCGCAGTGGTCGGGCTCGCAGGTCTCGCGATGGCGCTGCTCGGCGCGCGCCTGCAGCGCTCACTCGATGACCGGGTTGCGGCGCGGCGCGAACGTGCAGCCACCTTGAACGCACAGAGCACGATCGCACTCGTCAGCGCCGCGGCTCAGACTCGTGTAGTCGCGCTCGAGAAGCGAGTCGCCGATCTGCAGAAGCGGATCGAGGTCAAACGCGTGTCGTTCGTCCGCACGCAGCACGATGCGTTGATCGGAGATGGGCTCCGCAGCACGTTTCAGCTCGTAGAGCGCGTCGCGCCGTCGGACGCGACGGTGCTGATCATCGGCGAGACCGGCGTCGGCAAAGAGGTCGTCGCGAGCGCTGTGCATGCGGCGAGCGAGCGGCGCGGCAAACCGTTCATCGTGATCGACTGCAGCGCGATTCCGGCGCAGCTGTTCGAAGGCATGGTGTTCGGTCACGAGCGCGGGGCGTTCACCGGCGCGGTGAAGTCGTCGCTTGGCCTGCTCCGCTCCGCCGATACCGGCACGGTCTTCCTCGACGAGGTCGGCGAGCTGCCGCTCGAGCTGCAGGCGAAGCTATTGCGCGCGATCGAGGCGCGCGAGGTGGTCGCGGTCGGCGACGTCAAGCCAGTACCGATCGACGTGCGGATCGTCGCGGGCACCAACCGCGACCTCGATCGCATGGTTGCCGAAGGTACGTTCCGCGCCGATCTGTTGTATCGACTGCGCGTCGTCGAGATCGTGGTGCCGCCATTGCGCGCGCGGCGGCAAGATATTCCGCCGCTCGCCGCCAGCTTCCTGCGTGCCCTTGGCAGCAAACCGGCTACGATCGCGCGCGAGGCACTCGACGTCCTGCAGGCACACGACTGGCCCGGCAACGTGCGCGAGCTGCGACACGTGATCGAGTCGGCCGCGCTCGTGTGCACCGGCGACGAGATCCTCGCCGGCGATCTGCGCATCGATCGCGAGGTGTTCCGCGCGAAGGCGCGCGAGGTGCTCGCGAGTAGCGATGACACCGGTCTGCGCGAGACGCTCTCGACCCTCGAGCGCGAGCGCTTGATCCGCGCGCTCGACGAGCACCAAGGCAATCAGTCGGCGGCCGCGAAGGCGCTCGGTATGTCGCGCCCTGCCCTGCGCCGCCGGCTCACGCGCTACGCGATCCAGGGGCGCCCGCGCTGACTAATTCCACGACACGAGCATCATCCACGAGATGCTCGCGTTGGCGCCGTAAACGAACGCGCCCACCTTCGCGTTGTTCACGTTCGCACCGCTCTGCCCGTTGATGGTCACCGCCGTGCCGCCCATCGGCGTGGCCGAGCAGTTGTACTGATTGCCGGTGCGGCGCTGCGCCATCGTGTAGACCGTGTTGACCTGCCAGGTGTAGCCCTGCTGCGCGCGCTCGGTCTGGTTCACCGAGTCCCAGATGTCGAGCTCGCGATTGTTGTTGTTGCCCGCATCCGGGCCGTACAGCTCGCAGAAAATGCCGTTGTCGGTCCCCGAATCGTACGGAATCACGACCGCGAGCGTCGAATCGAAGTTGCCGACCGTCGCCGTAATCCGTGCCTTCATCGTGAGCACACCGTTCGTCGGCGCCGCGACCGGCGGTACGAGCGCACCGCGATCGTTCGTGATCGGCTGGAGCGCGAGGTCACCACCCTCCTGCGTGACGGTGCCGATGATCTGCCAGCCCGAGGGCACGCCCGCGTTGAAGCCTTCGAACAACACGATCCTGTCACCGGCCGTGGCCGGGCGTGGATCGCAGATGTCGCTGACGCCGTCGGCGTCTGGATCGACGGGCGGGTTCGCCGGATCGATCGGACATGGATCGCACGGGTCGCCGAGCGGATCGCCATCCTCGTTGCCTTGGCCCGGGTTCGAGTACATCGGGCAGTTGTCGGTCGTGTTTTCGACGCCATCGCCGTCGATATCGGCGGCGGAGCTGGCGTCGGGAGGCAGCGGCGCATCCATCTTGACGACCGGCGCATCGATCGACGACGAGCCACCGCCGTATCGGCACGCGCCCTCGACACAGGTTTGCTGCGACGGACACGGGCTGTTGAAATCGCAAGGCGCACCCGAGGGTGGCAGCGGCGCATAGCAGCCGCACACGACGGCGACCGCGAATGCCCAACTGCGCATGAGCCGATTATAGGGTGGTGTCGGATAAGCGCGATCGATAATTCGCGCTGGGGCCGGTTTCACGACGAGGCGTGTAGTCGCGACGTAGTCGCCGCCGACCCCGAACTGTGATTTGCACGATTAGCGCACGAGTACCGTAGCGTTCGTGATCGTGCCGGCGACGAGTGGAATCGTCCCGGTGCCGATCGCACCGCCGGCGACGGTGAGCATCGTCGTGCCGCTGCCGACGTCGACGTTCGGGAAGAACACGTCGTGGCCGGTGTCGCCCGGTGCCCAGGTCGTCGCGACGATCGCTTGCGGTGCGGCGTGCGCGGCAGCGATCGACACCGCGCGCGGCGTACCGTTGACGTGCACGAACACCTGCGCCTTCGTGGTGTCGAACGTCAGTCCCGCCGCCTGGAAGAACGACGCTTGCCGCGCCGTCGTGAACGCGCGCGCGCTGTACATACCGCCGGCGAGGATCTCGTCGCGGTTCGCGTGCAGGATCACCGGCACGCTGTAGCTCGAGATCGGGTTCGAGCACATCGACATCTCGGTCGGCTGCGTGACGACGAGCTTCACCGTCGGGTTGCGCGGGATGCACAGGTCGAAGCGGCCATTCGGCGCGGTGGTATCCATCGCGCCATCACCGTCGACCTCGATGACGGCATCCCGGATCCCGCAGAACGCGGTGTCGGTATCCCAATCGACGTACTCGCCGGTGAAGTGGAGCTGGTCGCCGCACGAGGCGTTGTCGATGTCGATCGTGAACGAAGCGTCGGCCGCGCCGCCGTCATCGCCACACGCCGAGCACGCCGCGAGCACGGCAACGATCGCTAGGAAGGTGGAACGCATCACGGCCAACTGTAGCTCGCTTGGAGCCCGTGTAGGCGTTCACCGTGTAACCGGCCGTCCACGACCGTAGGCCTCTTCGACATCCTCGACGGCGACCGTTTTGCAATACCCGGTGGCCTAGCCCAGATGTCGTTGTCCCCTACAGCCGGTTTGCCTAGTTCTATCGACACGGACCTCGAATCCGACCACGTGGTCGGCGAATACCGCATCGATGGCAAGCTCGGGCAAGGAGCGTTCGGCACCGTCTACAGGGCGGTCCACCCGCTGATCGGCAAGGTCGTCGCGATCAAGGTGCTCGCGCGCAAGTTCTCGGTCGATCCCGAGATGGTGTCGCGGTTCGTCGCCGAGGCGCGCGCGGTCAACCAGATCCGGCACCGCAACATCATCGACATCTTCTCGTTCGGCGCGCTCGAGGACGGTCGCCAGTACTACGTGATGGAGTACCTCGAGGGCGAGCCACTCGACGTGCTGATCGATCGCGCCGGCAAGCTGCCGCTCGCGGAGGCGCTACCGATCCTGCGTGGCATCGGCAAGGCACTCGACGCCGCGCATGCAAAGGGTGTCGCGCATCGCGATCTGAAAGCGGAGAACGTGTTCATCGCGAGCGATCCGGACGGCGGCGTGTGGCCGAAGCTGCTCGACTTCGGGATCGCGAAGCTGCTCGCGCCCGAGGAGTCGCAGAAGCACAAGACGCGCACCGGCATCTCGGTCGGTACGCCTTACTACATGTCGCCCGAGCAATGCCGCGGCAAAGACGTCGATCATCGCACTGACATCTACGCGTTCGGCGTCCTCTGCTACCGCGTGCTCACCGGCGTGTATCCGTTCGACGGCGACGATCACATCTCGATCATGATGCAGCAGGTCAACGCCGACCCGGCGCCGCCGAGCACGTACGACTCCGACCTCGCACCGCTTGACGACATCGTCCTGTGGCTGCTCGCAAAGGAGCCGAGCGACCGGCCCGCCGATCTGCGCACCGCGGTGAAGGCGCTCGCCGGCGAAACGGACGTCGATACGCAACCGCCGAACCGAGCGGTGCCGATGCAGACAAACCTTGCTGTCGCGTCGGTGCCGGTGACGGCGCGCAAGTCACGTGGCCCGCTGATCGCCGGGCTCTTGGTGGCGTTGCTCGGCGTCGGAGCCGGCATCTTCTTCGTGGTGAATCAGCGCAAGCACGACCAGGCTGCACCATCGACGCCGAGCACGGAGCTCGTCCCCGCACCTGCGCCTGTGCCCGTGACGCCTCCTGCCCCGGTGCCTGCGCCTGCGCCGATCGTCGAGCCCGAGCTGGCGAAGGCCGTGATCGTCACCGTCGCCGGAGTGCCGGAGGGCACCGAGGTGCTCGTCGGCGCCGAGGTGATCGGTGCGGCGCCGGGTCCCGTGCAGCTCGCCCGCGGCGACGCGCCGATCGTGCTGACGTTTCGCGCCGACGGTCACGTCACCGCGTCGCACACGGTCGTGCCCGACGCCGACAAGCCACTCGACGTGACGCTCAAGAAGAAGCCGCGACGCGGCGGCGGTAACAAGCCGACGCGCGACGACATCATCGACGTGTTTGGGGGGAAGAAATGAGAAACGCGCTGCTCGCTCTTGTGTGCGCCGCTTCGACGGCGTGCACCGACTTCGCGCCGGTCGAACGCGGCATCTGCGGCAATGGCCTGCTCGAGGCTGGGGAAGACTGCGATTCGAGCGACGCGACGTGCGTGCGCTGCGCGGTCTCGTGCAGCTCGAACGCGGACTGCCCGAGCGCCGACTACGCGTGCGGCGTCGATGGCCTGTGTCACGCACCCGGTGGCGTGCTCGGCCAACCGCACGCGGCCGGCACGTTCCAGGCGAGCGAGCTCCACGTCACCGATATCGATCACGATGGCATCGGCGACGTCCTCGGCCTGTCGCGCACGTCGATCATCGTGCGGCACGGCGAAGCCACCGCGCAACTCGCCACGCTCGACTCGATCGTGACGCCGACGCAGACCGGCCCGGCTGCCTTCGGCGACCTCGACGGCGACGGCACGCTCGACCTCGCGCTCACCACCGCCGACGGTCTCGTGTCGTACGCGTCGCGCTACGGCGAGCTCGCGCCGGTTGCCGTCAACAGTGGTCTCACCGAGGAAACAACCGGCGAGCCGCTCGACCTGCGCAGGTTCTTCCACATCGCGCCGCTCGCGTTCGCCGGCTTCCTCGTCGATCCCGCGACCGACAACCTGTTCGTGATCGCGATCGACGGATCGGGTGCGGGCACCCCGGTATTCGCCGCACCATGCGCCGCGCGGCTCGGCGCGATCAAATCGAGCGCGTTCGATCCGACGACGATCGACGTCTACAACATCGGCACCGACCCCGACGAACAGCTCGACACCATCGTGTCGTTCGTCGTCAACGGCGCGACCCGGCGCCAGTGCGTGCTCGCCCTCCACCGCGCGAAACCGCAGATCCTCCAGACCTACCCGGCGATCACGGTCACCGACATCACACCTGCTGCGTTCGGCATGCTGGCGAAGCGCCCGGTGCTCGCCGATCTCGACACCGACACCGACCCGTGCCCCGGCATCGTCAGGACCGACGGCGGGCCGAACGCGCTCGCGTATTTCGACGGCTCGCGTCCGAGCACCACCGCACCGTGTGGGTTCGCGGCGACGGCAACGCCGCTGCCACCCATGGGCGCTCCACCGACCGCTGACGTGATCGGCCGCGTACCCGTCGTGCCGAGCGTGCTGCTCGTCGCATCGGATGGCCTCGTCACGACCGAAGGCCTCTATCCATACCTGCCCACCGGCATTCCGATCCTGTCGCCGAGCCCGCAGTTCAGCCTCGTCTATCGCACGACGCGCAAGATCGCGCTCGTCGATCACGGCGACCTCGATGGCGACGGCAACATCGACGCCGTACTCGCAGCCGCCGGGGAAGAGGACCTCGATCTGTTGTTCCGCGCCGAGGGCGAGGCCGGCTTCAACCTCGTGCGCGTCGACACCGCAAGCACGGTCACGCACCTCACGGTCGGCGACTACGACGCGAACCACATCGCAGACGTCGCATACGGCGAGCGGTTTGGTGACTTCGAGCGCTTGATGGTCGCGTTCGGTACGCCGGATCGTCCGCTCGCACCGACGAGCATGGGCACGTTCCCCGGCATCCTGTCGCTGACGAAGATGGGTTTTCCCGACAGCGTCGACTACTTGAATCTCGCCGACGATCTGATCGTGATCGCGCCGCCGGCAAGCGGCAGCACGACGCTGCGCATGTCACTGCTGCACGGCAGTCCGCAGCGCACGTTGCTGTCCTACTTCGATCCGCGCCCCGATTCCGCGCGCAACGACACACTGTTTCGCGGCGCCGTGATCGGTCACTTTCTGACCGGCAGCTCGCCGGACCATACCGACATGGTCGCGATCGCACCGCCCACGGCCGCTGCCGTCGGCATGCCTGGCAAGGATGCGGTCAAAGCGTGGCGCATCCCCGGCACCGCCGACGGGCTCGACGCGACAGCAACGCCCGGTGTGTCGATCGATGGCATCGCGGACTGCTCGCTCGATCGGACCGGCAAGCTGTGCCTCGATCTCGCGCGCTACATCCCGTTCTCGACCGGCCTGAACCACGACGTCGTGATCGGCATCGATCGCTCGAACGCGGCCGTGATGATCGATCCGTGGGCACAGACGATGAGCGCCACCGTGCTCGACAAGCTGACCGGAGTGATTCCGGCGGGCACGACGGTGCGCTCGCTGCACGCGGCGGACCTCGACGGCGACGACGCGCCCGAGCTGATCGCTGCGTTCGCGCCAACGGTAACCGCGAGCCGCGGCGCCGTGATCGTGTGCAAGATGCAAAACGGGATCGCGCAGAGCTGCGAGGACCTCGTGCCCGCGATCGTCGCGGCCGGCGCGCTGAGCGGAACCACCGTCGACCGCTGCGTCGATGCTGCGCCGGTGCGGCTTTCGTATCGCGACTCGACTTCCACCGCCGACCGCAGCCTCGACCTCGCGGTGGTCTGCCATGGCGACGGCACGAGCTTGTTCCGGGTGCGAGGCGACGTGATCGAACGGCTCGCGACCAGCGGCGCAGTGCTCAACACGCTACGCGCCGGCGACGTCACCGGCGACCACGTCGACGATCTCGTGCTGCTCGAAGGCGACACCGTGACGTCGCTCGTCGTGTATCCGCAATGCACGTCACGCGACGCATCGACATGTCGCAGCACTGCCGAGGAGGTGTCGCCGTGATTCGTATCCTACTCATCATCGCCATCCTCACCGGCGTCGCGCACGCCGGCGATCGCAAAGCGGCCGAGCGTTACTTCCGCGCCGGCGCGAAAGCGTACGCCGCGCAGAACTTCCACGCCGCGGCCGTCAACTTCGACGAAGCGTTCAAGGCGCTGCCGATGCCCGAGATCGCATTCTCCGCCGCGCAGGCGTTTCGCCGCCTCTATCAAGTCGACCCGAAGCCCGAGTACGTGCGCCGGGCGGTCGAGCTCTATCAACTCTACCTGCGCGAGGTGAAGACCGGTGGCCGCGTGGGCGATGCCGCCGACAACCTCGCCGAGATGAAGCGCGAGCTCGCGCAGCTCGAAGCGGCCGGCGTCAAGACCACCGGCACCGTCGCACGCGCGCAGACTCGACTCGGCGTCAACGTCAGTGTCGGCGACCAAGCCGCCGGCGAGCTCGGCGCACTGCGCGAGATCGGTGATGCGACCGGCGAGGCCACGATCAAAGGCCTCACCGCGTCGATCGACGGCAAGCGCGTCGAGCCGTTCGCACTAATCGACGTCGACGCCAAGGAACACGTGATCGCCGTCGCCGCCGACGGCTACTTCCCGATCGAGAAGAAGGCGATGGCAGTAGACGGCCAGGCTACTTTCGTCGACATCGAGCTGCGCCCGATGCCCGCGAAGCTCGTCGTCAAGACCGAGAGTGATGCACGCATCCTCGTCGACGGCCGGGCCGCGGCAACGGCACCGAACGCACCGCTCGAGGTTCCCGCCGGCAAGCACCTGCTGACCGTGCTGCGCAACGGCCGCGAGCCGTTTGCCAAGGAGCTCACCGTCATGCGCGGCGAACAGCTCCAGGTCCCTGCACCACTTCACAAGACCGGTCGCCGCCGAGCCGTCCCCTGGGTTCTCGGCGGCGCCGGTCTGCTCGCTGCCGGTGCGATCACGACCGGCGCGTTCGCGCTGCTCCGCGATCAGCGCGCCACCGACATGCGCGAGCAGATCGCGATGGGCAACCGCCCCAGCTCTGATGCCGACGCCTACGACAGCGCCGTCGCGTCGCGCGATCGGTTCGCGATGTGGACGTGGATCCTCGGCGGCAGCGCCGTTGCGGCGGGCGGCGTCGGTACGTTGCTGCTCGTGTTCGACAAGCCGAGCGCAGACGGTGCGACGGTGGGTCTCGCCGGTCGCTTCTAGTGCGCTTTCACGTCGAAGCGATCGGCGGTGGCGCTCGGAGGCTTCGCTGCCCTGATTGAACCGCCAAGTCGCCAGCAGACGCCAAGATCGGATCGCCAAGGATTTGGATTCGGCGCTCGCTCTGCACGCACGATCGGCGGCGCGATCTTGTCGCCGGCCCGCGTGATCGACCGGATGTCCGTTCGTGCAGAACGCGCGCCCAACAAACTTCTTGGCTCGGGCCTTGGCGTCCTCGGCGGCTGGGCGGCTAATCCGAGGCGCAGGCGCAGACGCAGCCTCTTCCACGTAAAATGGGCTTAGTACGAACAACGGCGATCCGCCGGGCCGCGCTGCTATGCTGTCGACGTGTCGCCAGCGGCGCAAATCGGCTCTAGCGCCAGCAGCTACCAGATCCTCGCGAAGCTCGCGAAGGGCGGCATGGCCGAGATCTTCTTGGCGCGCGCTGCGACCGGCGCCGGCGTCGCTCGCTTCGTCGTCTTGAAGCGCGTGCTGCGCGAGCGCGCGAGCGACTTCCAGTTTTTGCGCATGTTCCTCGACGAGGCTCGGCTCGCCGCGCAGCTACAGCATCCGAACATCGCGCAGGTCTACGACGTCGGTAAGCTCGGCGACTCGTACTTCTTCACGATGGAGTACGTGCACGGGGTCACAGTGCGTGAGCTCGGCAACAAACTCGGCGCAACGCCGGTACCACTCGCGTGCGTGCTCGCGCTCGCACACGGTGCAGCGGCAGGCTTGCATCACGCGCACGAACGCATCGGTATCGACGGGCAGCCGCTCGGCATCGTGCATCGCGACGTGTCGCCGTCGAACCTCATGATCAGCTTCGAGGGTCACGTCAAGGTCGTCGACTTCGGCGTCGCGAAGGCGGCATCGCGCGAGCACGAGACCCAGTCGGGGACCGTGCGCGGCAAGATCAGCTACCTGTCGCCTGAGCAGGCGAGCGGGCAAGACGTCGATCGCCGCAGCGACGTGTTCTCGCTCGGCATCGTGATGTGGGAGCTGATCACGGGGCGCCGGTTGTTCAAGCGAGCGAGCGACTACGCATCGATGGCCGCGATCATCGAAGAACCGACGCCCGCGCCATCGACGCTGCGCCCCGAGGTGCCGCCCGATCTCGACGCTGTCGTGCTGCGCGCGCTCGCCAAGCGGCCCGACGATCGGTTCCAGACCGCGCAGGAGCTCGTCGAAGCGGTCGAGCTGATCGCGGTCAACACGATGGCGCTGTCGAACGCGAGCCTGTCGCGGTTCATTCGCGAGCTGTTCGGCAGCCGGCCCGAGCCGTGGATCGGATTGCAGGAACCCGAGGATCGCACCTCGTTCACGGTCACGGCAGAGCCGGTTCCGAAGGAGCTGATCGTGCCGCCCACCAGCGACATCGATCGCCGCCTCGCCGCGGTGACCGACCTCAGCGTGACCGTGCACATCGACGACGCCCGACGCACGGTGCCGGTGATGGTCATCGATCGCGACCCGACCACCGCAACGCCTACCGCGCCGGTGGCGTTTGCGAGCGCCCGTCCCGAGCTGACGATGACCGCGCCGACCGAGGCGACGAAGTTGTGGCGGCCACGGCTGCCGCTGCTGATCGGCGGGTTTGCGTTCGTGCTCGCGATCTCGCTTGTCATCGCGGCAACGATCGGGTTGTCACCGGATCGCAATCCTGTCGCCGTGCCGGTCGCCTCGACAGAACCCGCACCGCCCGTCGCACCGACAGCGGCGCCCACCGTCGATGAAACCGAGAGCAACCGCGCGCCGGTCCCGACACCCGCACCGGCGAGCGAGCCACCGCCCGAACCTCCGACCGAAACGGCGCCCGCACCTGCCGAGCCACCAACGATCGAGATGCTCGGCACAGCCGAGGCACCCAAGACCGCACGGCGGCTACCGACAAACCGCGAGACGTTCGCCGCGTGCGAGCGCGGTGCGCAGCCCAAGGCCTCGCCTGCATGCGTGCTCGCCGCGTGCCGGCTGCGCGAGTCTGGCAAGGCGACCGCGTGGTACGCGAAGCTCGCGCCGGCGAAGCGGGGCGGACTCGCCGCGAAGTGCCGTGCCGCGGGTGTCACCGTCGACAAGCCGGCGCCGAATTGCGACGACGACCCGTCGCGCTGCCAGTTCTAACTACTTCAGACCGGCGCGGCCGAGCAGCCGGTAGAAGTGCACGCGATCGACACCAGCCGTGCGAGCTGCCGCCGTCACGTTGCCGCCGTGAGCCTGTAGGAGCTCGGCAAGGTACTGGCTCTCGAACATCTTGATCCAACGCGCACGCGCATCCTTGAGCGACATCAGTTGCTCGGTCTGCTCGGCGCTACCGGCTTGCGGCCGGCCGTACCGCGCGGCGCGCTCGACATGGGAACGCAGCTCGCGCACGTTGCCCGGCCACGGATGCTTGAGCAACGCCGCGATCCACACCGGATCGCGCACGAGCTCGTGCGGCTCCTCGATCTCGCTGACGATCGACTGCACGATGAGCGGAATATCGTCGGCGCGCTCGCGCAGCGGCGGCAACACGATCTCGAGCACCGCGAGCCGGAAATAGAGGTCGGCGCGAAACGCGCGCGCATTGACGTCGCCGCGCAGATCGCGATGGGTTGACGCGACGAGGCGCACGTCGGTGCCGCTGCTCTCGATCGCCCGGAGCAGATTGCGCTGCACGTTGAGCTCGAGATCGCCGATCTCGACGAGGTACAGCGTGCCGCCGTGTGCGCGCACGAACGCGCCGTTCGTGCCGAACAGCTCCTCGGCGAGCTCTGCTTCGGGCACACCGGCAACATCGACGACGACGAACGGCCCCTCGCGCCGCGCGCTCTCCTGATGGAGAGATGCCGCCGCGAGATCCTTCCCAGTGCCCGATTCGCCGCGTAACAGCACGGCCGTGTCCGAGGCAGCCGCGTGCTCGAGCAGCACGAACGCGTCGCGAATCGCGCGCGAACGGCCGACCAAGCCACCGAACTGCTCGCGTGCCGACAGCGGCGTGCGCAGCGCCTCGGGCTCGCGCTCGAAGCGCACGGTCGTGTTGCCGAGCGTCAGTACCGCGCCATCGGCGAGCGGCGCCGAGATCACCGCGACGCCTTCGACAAGCGTGCGGTTCTTCGCGCCGAGGTCGTGGACGATCGCGCGGCCGTCCTCGAGCACGATCTCGCAGTGAAACCGCGACACCGTCGGATCGGTGAGCGCGAGGTCGACCGCGTCACCGCTACCGATCACGCAGCGCGACCGCGTGCCCGAGATGCGCTTGCCCGCGTCCGGGCCACCGATCACGCTGAGCTCGATGCGATCGGTTTGCTTCTCGTGCCGGCCGACGGCGGTTTCGGTGCTACCAGTTGCCTCGGTCACACGGGCATTGTAGCCCGGTCATCGGCGTACTGATCAGTGGACGTTTTGGCTACTCGTCACTGCAGCGGAACGCTGAACCAGCCGCCGAGCGCGCCGCCACCGTGGTCGCTGTCGAGATCGACGCGGAACCGGCCGGCCAGACAGCTCGACATCTCGTCGACGATCAGCACGCCTTCCGTCGCGGGCAGGATCTCGATCGAGCCCAGCACCGAGCTCGAGACTTCGTGCGGGCACGACAGCTGCTGGTCCGTACCGGCGACGACGTCGTAGCTGGCGACCTCGGCCTGCCCACATTGGAAGTAGAACCGCAGGTAGTTGCCGCGCTGCGTATCGGGGTTCTCCGAGCTCCACAGCGAGAGCGTCGTGATCGTGCCGTTGGTATCGCGCGTCAGCGATGGGATCGCGTTCGAGAACTTGTAGGTCTGGCCGTTGTAGTCGACCGAGCCCGCCATATCCGCCGCAGGTGCCGTCATGCACGTGATGGGGTCGGAGTTGACGCCGATATCGGCCTCGTCGCTGCACGCGGCGAGCGAAATCCCAAGCAGGCTAGTCGCAAGTAGGGTCGTTTTCATCTGGCTCTCCCCGAGTAGGTTCGTGCGTTATTTCCCGCTCGGCCTGCGGACCTTCAAAAAATCTTACTTCGCCGCGCAGCGGTCGCGGCCCTTAACGACTTCGGTGCGATCGCGGTCACTGAGCCGCTGTGCAAGCGCGCGGGTATATGCGTCGACCGCGCGCGGACAGTCACCACTGCGGCGGTGCAGATCGCCAAGCATACGTAACAGCTCGCCGCGCCGGCCGCGATGCCGCTCGTCCGCGACCAACACCTCGACCGCGCGCACGGCCTCATCGACGCGGTTCCCGCGCGCGAACAGCTCCGCACGCGTTAGCTCCGCTTCCGCGCGCAGCGGCGACGCGGGAAACCGGCGTAGCAGATCATCGATGCCCGCGATCGCGATCGCGTAGTCACCGCGCCGGCCGGCATCGCGTGCGTCCTCGTAGATCCGGATCTGCTCCGGCAATTCGCTGGGCGGCGGCACCGCCGGGGGCTGCGCGAGCTCGACCACCGCGGGTGCGGACTTCGGCGCAGCAGGTGTCGGCTTGCTCGGTTCGGGTTCGGGCACCGCAACGGCTGGCTCTCGGCTCGTCACCGTCGCGTGCGTCTCCGCGTTCTCGATATCGAGCGCCGCTTGTTCGTGCGGGGCTGCTGCGCTCATTGGTTCACTGGCCCCGCGCGTGCCGATCACGATCGCTGGAATCGCGATCGCGACGAGCAGCAGGAGTGGAACGATCAGCTTCCACAGTGCCGTCGTGGCACCACCCGCGATCAGTGCCTTGTAACCGGCGGCGTTACTCGCAAGCCGCTCCGCCGACACGTCGGCGAGATCGCCCGCGCGTAGCAGCGGTCCGAATTCATCGCCGTGCTTCAGCCGAGGTGGTGCTTGGTTACTCATGTGCCCTCCCGGTTGGCGTGCTTGCGGATCAGCTCTTGAAACCGTTTGCGCGCGTGGTGCAGCCGCGTCCACACCGTGTTGAGCGGAATCTCGAGCAGCTGTGCGATCTGCGCGCCCTCGATCTCTTCGAGCTCGTAGAGCACGAACACCTCGCGCTGCTTGAACGGAAGCCGGTCGAGCGTAGTGCGCACGAGCCATGCGGCGCGCGCGCGCTCGAGATCGCGATCCGGGCTCATCGCGCTCGGTGTCGGTTCGTCGGCATAGAGGCCGAGCATGCGTGCGAATCGCCCGCGCGTGCGGCGATGCCGGAACGCGAGGTTCGTGGCGATGCCGTACAGCCAAGTGCGAGGCGCGGAGCGCCCATCGAACGAGGCGCGCTTGCGATGCGCGATCAGAAATGTCTCCTGCACGAGATCATCAACATGTGCGCCATCGCCGACGAGCCGGATCAACACGCGCGACAGGAACCCCGCGTGCTCGCCATAGAGCGCGTCGATATCGAGCACCGGCACGGCGCCGGCCATGGCAAGACTGGCGTCCACGCTTGATGAGTCTCCGGACGCCGCCCCGACCTTCATCACTTCGTGACGACCCCGAACATCCCACCCAGACCGATCCGAAGTAGCGGAATATCCTCGGAGACCAAGCCATCCCGGGTCACCGCGCGGTGCCGCAGTGCGGTAGCTGCGACCTCGACGCCGATCGCGCCCCACGACATAGCGCGCCCGACAAAGCCGGCCCCCTCCCACCAGACCAGCCAATCCGACCCATTCTCGGCATAGCCGATGCCGCTGACGAGCAGCGGTCCGGCGCGCGCCTCGAACCGCGTGATCCACGTGCCGCGCTCGTGTCGCCACCCCGCACCGACGAGGAACGTCGTCTGCTGGAAGCGGCCGTCACCGGCACGCTGCGGGATGCTCGCGCGCACCAGCAGCGAGCCGCCGAACCGATCGCCGCGACCGCCATGGTCGACGAGCGCACCTGCTTGCCCGTCGAGCCCGAGCGGTAGCCACATGCTGTGCAGCGCGGCGAGCGCCGTGACCTCCGTCCAGCGCGTCGGTGCACGCGGCGGTGCCGGCGGATCCGCCCACTCGGGAAACGAGCTGAGCCAGCGATCGACGGTGAGCGCGAGCAGTTGCGGCGCGCTGGCACAGTCGGTCGGGCCAAACGTGTACGCGCGATCGAGGCCGACCTCGCCCGAAGCACGCACGACTTGCAGCGTGACCGCCGTGCTCGCGTCGCCCGCGGTCTCGACGATCTTGCACACGAGCCCACTGCGATCGGCCTTGTGCGTCGCGAACACCTGCGTGATGCGTGCAGTGACGTCGGCCGCGGCGACGCAACCGCTCGCTGCAACCTCGACGCTGGCGCGGAGCGGCGGCTGTGGCTGCGCGGCGTGTTGCCCCGTCGCGCAGGCCCCGAGCACGGCCGCTACAAGCCACCGCATCACAGCTGCATCTTATGCCTCTACTGAGCGGTGACCGTCAGCGTAAACGAGCCGGCTTCGCTCGTGGAGTACGAATCGACGATCACGTAGTACGTGCCAGCGGTCACGACCGTGAACATGAACGTCTCGTTCTGGCCATCGAACATGGCGTCTGCACCGGCGACGCACGTCGTGATCGGCATCGCGTCGCAGATCGTTGGCGCGCCCGGACCGACGAGTGCGACCGCAGCATCGTAGGTCGCCTGCACGCCCGACAGCGTGACGGTGACCACCTGGCCGGCGGTCAGCGCGACCGAGTATGCGACGTCCGAACCGGGCTGCGGGAAGTCGGTGCAAGTCGCGCCCTCGAGGCCCATGTTGTAGTTGCGGCCACCGCCGGCGGTGTTGCCCATCACGGGCGTGCCGAGCGTGAGCGCCGTCGCGGTAGCGCACGTATCGTTCGTCGGCGGCGTGACGCAGGCATTGGCGAAGCAGGCCTGCCCTGTCGTGCACCCCACGACCGGTGCGGTCGCGATCGAACAGTCGGGATCGCTCACGCCGCACATGCAGTCACAGTTCGTGCCGCTGTCGAACTCGGTGCGGGTACACGTCCACGCGCTCGGCACGCGGTCGCGATCGACCATGAACGACGACGGGAAGCTCGTGCAGCCACCGCCCGCAACCGGGGTCGACGTGAAGTCCTGTTGATTGATCGTGACCTCCTCGAGCTGGAGGTCGGTAAACGTCGCCTTCAGGTGCTTCGTCGCGTACGGATCCTGCGTGATCGTGACCGAGCCGCCCGATTGGAAGAACTGCTTGACCACTTCGCCCATCGCGTTAACCGAGAACGCGCGCACGCAGATCGCGCACGTCTTGTAGTTCGCCTGGTTGCCCGCCTTGAGGTCGAACGTGCCCGATAGGCTCGCCTCGATGCCGTTGTAGATCTCGTAGCGATAGACGAGTGTGTTGCCGTCGCCGAGGTCGCCCATCAGCGGGCCTTCCCACGCGATGAACCCTTGCGGATCGTAGGTGAGGAAGTCGAGCGTGCCGGCAGTCACGCCGGTGCATGCACGAGCATCAATGCCCTGATCGACGATGATGAACGCGTCAGGAGTCTTCATGGTGCTGCCGCCGTCGTCGCCGCATCCGGCGAACGAGATCAACAAGGCAACAATTGCGCTGCGGGCGATGGTCATCGGGGGAACCTCGCAGGGACACCGCCGTTCGCGCAATGGTATTCGTCACGTAATCAGGCGATACCGCGGATCAGCTCGTCAAGCCGGGACACGCTCAGCGGTTTGACCACGTGGTCGTCGAAGCCCGCCTCGAGGGCACGTTCACGATCGCTCTCGCGCCCGTAACCCGTGACAGCGATAAGTCTCGCCGCCACCTTACGGTCGCGCATGTGTCTGCACAGTTCGTGGCCGTCCATACCAGGCAGGCCAATATCGACGAGCGCGAGCGTCGGGACGAACGTGCGTAACACCTCGAGCGCGGTGGGGCCGTCGTAGGCGACTTTGACCACGTGGCCGCGGGTGGCGAGCAGATCGGCGAGCATCTGAGCGCCGTCCTCGTTGTCGTCCACGACCAGAATCCGTTGGCCTGTAGCCTTCGCGGGCGCCTCCACGGCAACGCTCGCCGGTGTGGCGCGCGTCACGGCCAGCGTCATCTCGACCGTCGTGCCGACCCCGACCTTGCTCGTCGCGGTCAACGTGCCGGCGTGCAGCTCGACGAGCCGGCGCGCGATCGCGAGGCCGAGGCCGAGGCCCCCGTCCGACCGATCGATGTCTTGCGCTCCTTGCACGAACGGTTCGAACGCGCGGGCGAGCATCATATCGTCCATGCCAACGCCGTGGTCCGCGATCGTCACGACCGCGCGCTCGCCGCTGCGCTGTGCAGCGATCTTGATCGCTTGATCCGGCCCGCTGTATTTGAGCGCGTTGACCAGCACGTTCGTCAGCACCTGCACGATGCGCGCGGCGTCGACGTCCACGAAGATGCCGAGCGGTACATCGATCTCGAAGCGATGCCCGGTGCGCTCGCGCTGCGGCATCACCATCTCGGCAGCTTTCTCGACGAGTGCTGCGAGATCGTTGACGGTGCGCTGCAGCTCGACCCGACCGCGCACGATCCGCGAGATGTCGAGCAGGTCGTCAACGAGCCGCGACATGTGCCTGACCTGACGATCGATCACGTCGAGCTCTCGAGACTCGGGTACGCGCATGCGCAAGAGGCCTGCGGCGCTCGCCACCGGCGCGAGTGGGTTGCGCAGCTCGTGGCCGAGCACGGCGAGGAACTCGTCCTTCGCGCGGTTCGCCTCGATCGCTTCGCGACGTGCGACTTCAGCCGCCCGACGCGAGCGGCGCTCTTCATCGCGCGAGCGCCGAGTCACCTCGGCGACGTACGCAAAGCCGAACCCGCAGACCACGAACACGCTCGCGCCGATGATCGCGCGCGTCGGCGTCAACACGACGGAGTGCGGCATATCCGGCAACAGCCACGAGTAGACGACGACGAGCGTCATCAGCACCGCCGTGATTCCGGCGCGCGCACCACCGAACCACGAAGCGAGGAACACGGCCGGCCAGAACGTGAGCCACACTTGCGTACCGCTCAGAAACGGCTCGAGCGGCATGCGCATGAGTACCCCAGCCGCGACGGCGATCCCTGCGATCGCGAAAGGTTCGAGCCGGCTGCGAATCGTGGGTGACACCTCCCCTGATTTGTAGCGTAGGGGCACGCGAAAACGCAGTCACTGAATGCTTGCTGAACCGGCCCAGTGTGAGCCAGCCTCGTGCACATGGCTGACCTGGCGGCACTGGGCGTTACCATCCAGCGAAAACTCGTTACCGTGGACGACGTCGAGATGACGGAGCTCGTTGTCTCGCTGCCGAAATCGACGGGCGTCGAAGCGACGTTCGATCGCGAAGGATTCGCCGACAAGGTGTTCAAGATCTTCAAGAAGGAGATCCAGGCCGGCGATCCGTTGTTCGACGAGCACGTGCACATCAAGACCGACACGACGGAGGCAACCGAAGCGCTGCTGCAGTCGAGCGACATGCGCGCGATCATCGAGCGCGTGATCACGAACGGTGGCGCGATCGAGATCGACGGCAACACGGTGCGGATGGAAGTGCCGGGGCGGCACGAGACCGACGACGAAGTGCTCCTGTTGTTCGTGCAGACCCTGCTCGCCTAGTCCGCCGGCACGAGCTTGAACTGCTGGGTGACGTCACCGGTGAGAATGATCTCGAACACGCGCGTCTCGTAGCCGCGCTTGCGGAGCTTGAGCACGTGCGTATCGTCATCGGCCGGGAGGTCGCCCGAGAACGGCGTGCGCCCGAGTCGAACGCCATCGAGCAACACGGTCGCATCGCTCGGCGTCGTCACGATCTCGAGCTTCACGCTCGTTGGCGCCGCGTCGACCTGCTCGTTGGCGTCGACGGCAGCATCGGGCGCCGGCGCTTTCGCCACCGGTTCGGCGATCGCGGCGTCGAGCGACGGCGGCGCCGACGCGGCCGCCATCTGCCGGTCGCGAATCAGCCACGCTGCGATACCGCCGCCGGAGATCAGGATCGCGATCGGTACGATCCATACGAGCGGCGAGCGCTGGCGTGGCATCGCCGGATGCACCATCGCAGCAGCGGCGGCATGCATCGCCGCCGGACCCGGCGTCTTCGACACCGGGGTCGGATGGATCGAGGTCGGTGTCGAATCCGCGCGGTCCTTGAGCACCGTCAGCTCGATCACCTCGGATGCGGTGCGCAGGTGCTTGACGATCGGCCGCGGCGTATGGCGGCGCGGCGGCACCCGATCCACCGTGGTGTCGATCGGCACCGTCGCGCTGTCATCGACGTGACCTGGCGCGCCATCTTCGAGTAGCCACGGCTCCTTGCGATCGTCGAACAGCTGCATCATCACCTCGGTGATCGCCGCGTCGCCCATCACGAGCCGATTCGCGTGCGCGAACGCCGACAGCTCGCGCGCGAGTGCGTCTGCGTCGGGATAGCGCGCCGAGGGATCGCGCTGGAGCGCGGTCGTGATGATGCGCTCGAGCTCGGGCGGGAAGTGATCAACCACCTGCGACGGCGGCTCGAACGTACACTTCTTGATCCGCTCGAGCGTGCCGACTTCGGTCTCGTCGCGAAACGCGCGCGTCATCGTCGCCAGCTCGTAGAGCACGACGCCTAATGCGAATACGTCGGCGCGATGATCGACCGCTGCACCGGTGACCTGCTCCGGCGACATGTAGCCGAGTTTGCCCTTGACGAATCCGACCTGCGTGATCGTCGAGCGATCGGCCGCCTTCGCGATTCCGAAATCGATCAGCTTCACCGCGCCGTCGAAGCCGACCATCAAGTTCGACAGCGACACGTCGCGGTGGATGATGCCGAGCGAGCGACCATCACGGCCGGTCCGCGTGTGCGCGTAGTGCAGCGCGTTCGCCGCCGCCGTGCAAACCGTGACGACGAAGTCGAGCGGCAACGCGGCATCGAGATCGAGCGTGCGGTCCCACACCATCGCCGTGCTCCTGCCGTGGATGTAATCCATGACGAGGAAGTAGCGACCGTTCTCGCCGCGCGCGACGGCGAACGCGGGCGCGATGTGCTGGTGATACATGCTGCCGATCACGCGCGCTTCGTCGAGGAACATCGCGATCTGTGGATCGGTGTCGGGCACGTTGAGGTCGAGGATCTTGAGCACCACGTAGCGCTCGAAGTTCCCCGGACCGGTCGTGCGCCCGAGGTAGACCCTGCCCATCCCACCTGACGCCAGGTGCTGGAGGACGTCGTAGCCCCCGATGCGCTGCCCCACCGATCCCATGCTGCCACGTACTGCGCGCGTCGCAGAAATCTGAGGCGTGATTCGATCAGGACAGAATCATCCCGCGTACTTGTTGTATGGCCCGACGCTTGCTGAACCACAGGTCATGCGCTTGCTTGCCCTTGTTGCGTTCATCACCCTTACGGGCTGCACCTCGGATGATGACTGCCCGCTGTACGACCGTGGCGGCGTCCCCGAGATCGCGGCGAACGAGCTGCGCGATCCGAACACCGGCGTTTGCCAGCCGTACGGAGGCGGCGGCGGTTGCGAGAGCTCGTGCGGGCCGTGCCTCGACACGACGCAGGCGTATCCCGATTGGGGCCAGTGCTACAGCCACTGCGAGGCGCTCGACGAATCGGCGTGCAAAACGACGTCGGGCTGCCGCGCCGCGTACAGCGATACGAGCTTCTATCAATGTTGGGCGGTCGCCCAGTCAGGCCCGGTGCAGGGCGGCGACTGCACGCAATTCGACGCCTACGAATGCTCGCGCCACGACGACTGCAGCGCGATCCACGCGACCGGCAATCCGATCGGCTCGTTCCGGTCGTGTGCGGAGGAAAGCTCGATCCAGGATCCCGGATCGTGCGTCGGTGAAGTCACCTGCGATGCGCTGCCACCGAACTGTCCTGCCGGCACGATCGCCGGCCGCCGCAACGGGTGCTGGACGGGCTACTGCATCCCGATCGCGGACTGCGACCAGTTGCCCGCATGCAGCACGCTGAACGAGAACGACTGCATCGGCCGCACCGACTGCACGCCGACGTACGAAGGCCAGAACTGCACGTGCAACGCGAACGGCTGCACCTGCCAGACCTGGACGTTCGACTCCTGCAAAGCGATGTGACGCGCTAAGGCCGGCGGCCGGAATTGCGCCAGTCGAGGTGCAGGCGGCCATCGCGATGCGGCTCGCGGATGCCGGTGTCGTCTTGATCGATGCGGCGATGTACGCGCGTCGCCGGTGCGAGCACGGCGTCGCGGCCACGCGTGAAGCTCTGCTCGCGCACGACCGCGAGGTACGCCTTGTCGAGTGCGAGCGCGCGGGCACGCGTCGGGAACAGCGCCCACGCGAGATCGCGATCGCCGCCAACCGCGGCGCGCCGCAGCTCGCGTTCGTCGAGCTTGCCCTGCGGGAAGAACCGCGTGAGCAGCTCGTCGTTGCTCCGCGTCTCGTCGCCGCCCTGCACGCGCGAGAAGTACGTCGCCAGCTCCGGCGAGCTGTGACCGACTTGTGGCCGATCGCGCAGTCCGCGCAGATCTTGTGGCCGCCAACCATCGGCGCCCGGGACCTTGCGCGCGAAGCTGAACACTTGATCGATCGTGACGCCGATGTGGCCGTGGCAGCCCATGCAGAACCGATGTTCCTCGTCGGTCTGCACGCGCAGCGCGCCGCGCGCATCCTCGATGTAGC
>DATDCH010000680.1:0-16009 GCA_036524455.1 Kofleriaceae bacterium
AAGGAACCCGGTCATCTCGGTCACGTGCTGCGTGGGCGCGCCCGCCGCGATAGCCGGCGCATCATGCTGTTCGTCGACCAGTTCGAAGAGCTCTACACGCAGGTCGCCGATCCGGCGGAGCGCGCCGCGTTCACCGCATGCTTGTCCGCCGTCGCCGATGACGCGACCAGCCCGCTGCGCGTCGTGCTGTCGATCCGCTCGGACTTCCTCGACCGCGTCGCCGAAGACCAGACGTTCCTCGCAGAATTGACGCAAGGCTTGTTCTTCCTGAACCAGCCCAACCGCGAAGGTCTGCGCGAGGCGATCGTGCATCCCGCCGAGCTCGCCGGCTACTCGTTCGAGCAGTCGATGACCGTCGAGGACATGCTCGATCACCTGGCGACCACACCGGGCGCTCTGCCGCTCTTGCAGTTCGCTGCGACGAAGTTGTGGGAGACCCGCGACGCTGGCCGCAAGATGCTGTCGCACGCGAGCTACCTGGCGATGGGTGGTGTCGCCGGCGCGCTCGCGAGCCACGCCGACCGCGTGATCCAAGATCTCGGCCCGCACAAGCAGGGCCTGATCCGCTCGGTGCTGTTGCGGCTCGTGTCACCGGAACGCACGCGCGCGATCGTACCGCTCGACGAGCTGCACGACCTATCGCGCGAGATGGGCGAGGTGCAGCGGCTGATCGATCAGATGGTCGACGCGCGCTTGCTCGTCGTCCAGACGCTCGAAGGCGGCAAGGGCTCGACGGTAGAGATCGTGCACGAGTCACTGATCTTGAACTGGCCGACGCTGCGCCGCTGGCTCGACGAGACGCAGGAAGACGCCGCGATCATCGATCAGCTGCGCAACGCTGCCCGCCAGTGGCATGCGAAGGGCCGCTCGCCGGACTTGCTGTGGCGCGGTGACACCGCCGAGGAAGCGAAGAAGTTCCGCCGCCGCTACAAGGGCGTGCTGCCCGACGTCGAGCAGGCGTTCCTCGACGAGATCATCATGTACGAGCAGGCGGTCGCGCGGCGCAAGCGCGTCGCGGTGATCGGTGCCTTCGTCGGCATGGCCGTGCTCGTCGTCGCCGCACTCGTCGCGCTCGTGATCATCCAGAAGTCGCGCACCGAGGCGACGAAGCAGGCGCAGATCGCGGAGCTGAAGACCAAGGAAGCGCTCGGGCTCAAGAAGGAAGCCGACGATGCTCTCGAGGCGATGCGTCAGAAGGAGAAGGAGCGCCAGGCGGCGGAGGCGGCGAAGCAGGTCGTCGACGTCAAGCTGAGCACCGCCGAAGAGGACCTGAAGAGGAAAAACGCCGAGCTCGAGCTCGCGCTCGCTGAAGCGAAGGAGAACGAAGCGTCGGCGAAACGCGCCGAGGATCGCGCGAAGAATGCACAGAAGGCAGCGGAGAAGGCGCAAGGGGAAGCCGTCGCCGCGAAGGACGAAGTGTTGTTCGAGAAGGCGAAGGTCGAGTCGCTGTGGCGACAAGAGCAGGAGCGCGTGCGCCGCCTGCAATCGCAAATCGGTAGCCCGATCGTCAACGATCTGAAGTAGCGAGGAAGCTCATATGACCAAAGCAATGTGGGGATTGCTCGGCGTCGCGCTGGCGTGGGCAACGGCATCGGCCCAGCCCAAGACGCCGGAGCCAACACCGGCGGCCGCGCCCACGCCCGGATCAAACGAGAAGGCCGGTCACGACGAGAATCTGCAGAAGGGCGGCGACAACCGGCCATGGGCGGTAGGCATCTCGGTCGACCGCCAGAAGCAAGCGCTCGTCGAGTTCCGCGAGGCCAACGGGCAGCTCAACGACGGTCTGTTCGCTCGTGCGAGCGAGACGTATCGCAAGGCACTCGGGACGTGGCCGCACCCGGCGATTCACTACAACCTCGCGCTCGCGCAGATGAACCTCGACCAACCGATCGAGGCGTATGAAAACCTCGAGAAGGCGATCGCATTCGGCGACGCACCGCTCGAGAAGGACAAGCTGAAGCACGCCGAGGAGTACATGCTGCTGTTGTCCAAGCAGATCGCGACGATCGAGGTCAGCTGCGACAAGGTCGGCGCGAAGGTGTCGGTCGACGGCAAAGAAGCATTCGTCGCACCTGGCAAGCATAGGGCGCGCGTGCGCATCGGTCGCCACACGTTCGTCGCCGATAAGAAGGGCTATCAGACGCGCATCAACGCGCCGTTCATCGGCCCCGGCGAGAACTTCCGCATCGAGCTCAAGCTGTACACGGCCGAAGAGCTGACTCGCTACAACCGGCGGTGGGATGCGACGTGGATGCCGTACGCGGTGCTCGGCACCGGCGTCGGCCTCGGGTTGCTCGGCGTCGTGTTCGAGCTCTCGGCCGACGCGACGTACAACGACTACGACAAGCGCGTCGCGTCCTGCAACATGAACAACATGGGCTGCCCGACCGACAAGGAGCTCACCGATCTACGGGCGAGCGGCGATCTGAAAAAGACGCTCGGCTTCGTCAGCTACGGCGTGGCCGGCGGCACGATCGCGGCGGGCGTGCTGCTCGCGATCCTGAATCGCCCGAAGGCCTACCAGATCCGCCCCGAGGAGCTGCAGGAAGAGGAATCGCGACACGCCGTCAAGGTGACGCCGATCATCACGCCGAATATGGCCGGCGCGATGGTGCACGGAAAATTCTAGGTGGAGACCACCATGGCTTGGACTTTACGCATCATTGCAATTGCTGCCCTCGTGGCGTGCGCCGGCAACCCCGACGCGACCGAGTGCGCGACCGGTATTACCTGTCCCGCAGAAACGAAGTGTGCCGCCGCCCAGCCGGTGTGCATCACGAACAACTGCGGCGACGGCCTCGTGCAGTCGACGATCGGCGAGAAGTGCGACGACGGTAACGTCACCGACGGCGACGGCTGCTCGGCCGACTGCAAGTCGACCGAGGCGTGCGGCGATGGCGTGCTCAACGCCGCGGCCGGCGAGGTCTGCGACGACAGCAACACGCTCGGCGGCGACGGCTGCGCTGCTGACTGCCTCTCCGTCGAGGTGTGCGGCAACTCGATCCGCGACCTCGGCGAAGCATGCGACGACGGCAACACCGTCCCGGGCGACGGCTGCTCCGGCAATTGCCGCTCGGCCGAGGTGTGCGGCAACGGCATCGTCGACGTCAACGAGAAGTGCGACGACGCAGGCACCGCCGGCGGCTGCAACGACGACTGCCAAGGCGGCACCGGTTGCGGCGACGGCGCGATCGACAAGGACGGCAACGGGATGCCGCTCGAGGAGTGCGACGACGGCAACATGGCCGAGGACGACGACTGCATTGCGTGTCACTTGAGCCGATGCGGTGACAGCTTCGTCCAGCTCACCGGCACGCGCATCGAGCAGTGCGACCCCTCCATCGACTTTGGCGAGACGCCGACGTGCAACATCGACTGCACGAACATCGATTGCGGCGACGGCAAGATCAACAACGCGGCCGGCGAGCAGTGCGACGACGAGAACGTCGTCAACGAAGACGCATGCAAGAACGACTGCAAGCTGAACGTCTGCGGCGATTCCGTCGAGGGCGGACCGAACGAAGCGTGCGACGACGGTGGCAACAGTCCGATGTGCAACGCGGACTGCACCTCGTGGGACTGCGGCGATAGCTTCGTCAATAGCGCAGCCGGCGAGGAATGCGACAGCGGCGGCGTCGACACCGCCGACTGCGACGCGAACTGCACGATTCCGATCTGCGGCGACGGCACGCCCAACCTGGTCGCAGGCGAAGCGTGCGACGACATGAACGCGATCGAGACCGACAACTGCCTGTCGACATGCGAGGCTGCGTTCTGCGGCGACACGTTCGTCGACAGCGTGCCGACGCGGGTCGAGACGTGCGACGACGGCAACGTGAACACCGAGACCGCATGCCCGTACGGCATCCAGAGCTGCACGCTGTGCAACGGCACCTGCAGCATGGCGCTGCCGCTCACCGGCAACGTGTGTGGCGACGCCGACCTGTCGTCCGGCAACGAGATGTGCGATGACGGCAACCGCGTCACCGAGACCAGCTGTCCGTACGGCTCGGGGACGTGCGCCAACACGTTCTGCAAGGACGATTGCAGCGGGTTCGTCACTGGCTTGACCGGTCTGTTCTGCGGCGACGGCACGACCACGATGAGTGCCGGTGAAGCCTGCGACGACCGCAACAACCTGGCGTGCGGGCGCTGCGACGCGGGCTGCAACGTGTCTTCATCGCTCGCCGCGACCGGCTACATCGTCGCAGCGGGCGGCCAATCGATCGCCGACGACGACACAATCACCGTCGGCGACGGCTTCGGCGTCACTGCGATCTTCGAGTTCGACGAGGACAACAGCGGGCCGAGCGCCGTTGGCAACATCGTGATCGATATCAACAACACCGAGACCGCCAACTCGGTGCAGGGCAAGCTCCGGCTCGCGATCGACAACGTGCCGAACCTCAGGATCGATGCGACCGATGGCGGCGGCAACCTCGTACTGCTCGCCCACACGCGCAAGAGCGCGCTCGGCAACGTCACGATCACCGACACTATCAACAGCGGCGACTTCGTCGTCAGCGGGATGTCGGGTGGCACCGGTGGTAACTGCGCGGCCGGCATCGGCTGCAACGGCGGCGACGACTGCGCGTCGGGCACTTGCACGAGCAACGTCTGCGAGTAGTTGTGGGCGCAGCCCTGATGGCGACATCCATCAGCGGCTGACGCGCAGTCGCTGTAGTTTCCGACGGGCCGCAGTGTTAAACACGCGGCCATGAACCTCTCGCAGTTGAAGATCATCGTCACCGGTGCGGCCCAGGGTATGGGCGCGCACTTCGCTCGCCGGCTCGCCGAAGCCGGTGCTCAAGTCGCCGCCGGCGACGTCAAGGACGAGGGCCTCGCCGCGCTTGCGGAGTCGACGCGTGGGCTGCCCGGGAAGGTCCATACGCGCAAGCTCGACGTGTCGAACGAGGCCGACGTCACGGCGTTCGTCGAGTGGGCCTACGGGCAGATGAATGGCCTCAACGGCCTCATCAACAACGCCGGCATCCTGCGCGACGGTCTGCTCGTCAAGAAGGACCGCACGACGGGCGAGATCACGAAGCTGAGCAAGGAAGCGTTCGACGCGGTGATCGGCGTCAACCTCACCGGCGCGACGATGATGGTCCGCGAGACGGTGGCGAAGATGGTCGGCGGCGAGCAGAAGCCGGGTGTGATCGTCAACATGTCGTCGATCGCGCGGCACGGTAACCGCGGCCAGTCGAACTACGTGTCGGCGAAGGCAGCGCTCGCGGCGAACACGGTGACGTGGGCGCGCGAGTTCGCTCAGTTCGGGATCCGCGTGTGCGGCGTCGCGCCCGGCATGGTGGAGACGCCGATGACGCAGGGCATGAACCAGAAGGCGCGCGATGCGATCGTCGCGCAGATTCCGGTCGGCCGGATCGGCACGCCCGAGGACCTGTGGCTCGCGGTGAAGTTCTGCCTCGAGTGCGACTACTTCAACGCGCGCACGTTCGACGTCGACGGCGGCATGGGTTTCTAGCGGTTCGCTAGAAACTCGTCGATTGACTCGACATCGCCGGCAAACGCGGGGCCGAGAGTGACAAAGCCCTGCCGGGCCTCTTCGGCGAGCGTGCGTATGCGCTGGCGATCACCGCGAGTTTCTCTGAGTGCGCGCGCCAGTACCCACTTCGTACGTGCGGCCTCCTGCAGATCGGTGCCGAGCAGCGGCAGCGTCTCTTCCGCGAACCGCACCGCATCCGGCCATCGTTCTGCATGTTGCGCGATCATCGCGGCGACCACGCCCGCGGAGACCACGCGGCGATCGCCGAGCCGCTCGAGGATATCGCGCGCTTCGTTGATCAGACCGAGCCCGGCCTCGACGTTGTCACTCGCCTTGGCCTGGCCGTAGTTGAGCAACAGGATCGCGAGCTCGAGAGAGCTGTTGCCCGTGTGCTTGCGCACGACCTGTGCGAGGTGCTCGAAGCGCTCGAGACATTGCGGCCGTTTGCCGCCCTGGCACTCGCGCGTCGCGATCGATGCCTGCGTAGCCATCAGCACCGTGAGGTGCTCGCGCTTGGTCTCGTCGAGCAGCGCCAGCGCCTCGCGGCGAAGCGTGTCGGCGTCCGCGGCGTTGCCCTCGGCTTCGAGAACGTCGGCAACCCCGCCGATCGCTTCGGCGACCTTGGAGTGCCGCTCTCCGAACACACGCTTGCGGATCTCGAGCGCGCGTTCCGCGTCCTTACGTGCGTCGGCGAGCCTGCCCTTGCGCCGATGAAGCGTCACCCGTATTCGCAAGTAGTCGGCGATCGTCGGATGGTCGGCACCACGCTCGTGCGTTCGATCGGCGATGACTTGCGCCAAGAGCGTCTCGACCTCGTCGAGCTCCTCGAGCGGCATCAAGGACTCGACCATGCAATCGCGTGCTTCGTCGAGCACCGAGCGGCGGTCGACAGACCTCGCCAGCTCGAGCGCTGCCCGGCACGCAGCCGCCCCGTCCCGCCACTTGCGCAGGCGCAACAGCGCCCGCGCGTGTTTGATCTCCGCGGTCGCGATCAATGCTTTGTCACCTGTGCGCTCGGCGGCGGCGCGCGCCATAGGTGCCAGCGTCGCGACCGCCTCGGCTTGTGACTCGGTGCCCGCAGCGAGCTGCGCCAGCGCCAGTGCACGTGACGCATCACGATCGAGGTGATTCGCGACCGCGATGCGCGCACCCTCGACGAGCTCCTCACGCGCCGGCTGCAGCAGACTCAGCTTCGCGTTGCCGATCGCGTAGCGGGCGCGCACTTGCAGCGGTGCCCAGTGCAACTGGTCGGCGCGCGCGACGATCGGCGCCGCCGCGGTCACCCCGCCCACGTAGTCACCGGCGGCGCTGCGCGCCTCGGCCGCAGCGAGGTCGCGTTCGAGCTGTTGGACCTCGGCGGCGACGGCCGCGGGCGGTGTATCCGCGACGCCTTCGCCGACGCAATCGCCGAGGTCGGGAAGCGAATCGGCGAGCGCGTGCGCGCGATCGACGAGCTCGGGTCGCGATTCAGTGCCGAGCAAACCGGCAAGTCCACGTAGCGCGTCGAGTCGACCGTCGAGACACGCGCGGCGGCGCTCGATCAGGTCGGTGGAGGCTGCGGATGTGCGGGCCGCGGCGCAGACATCCGCAGTGAGCGATGACCACCGCGCCGCATAGCCATCGAACGAAGTCGCGATCAGACGCGCTGCCTTGTCGGCATACGGCCGCCCGGTCGCGGCGAAGCGGGTCGCGATCGCCGCTGCACGTGCGGGCGCCCATGCGGTCGAGAGCCGTGCGTTCGCCTGCGCCTGGCAGCGGTCAGCGTCGTCGCGACTCACGACCGCCCACACGACGCCGCCCGCGATCACGGCGGCGGCGCCACCCGCAACCACGAGCGGCCACACCCGCGCCCGCGATTTCGGCGCGAGCACGCCGAGCAGCTCGGCCATTGTCGGCCAGCGTGCCGCCGGATCCCGCGCCAACCCACGCGTGAGCGCCGCGATCACGCTCGTGTCGACGCGGCCCTTGCGTAGCGGCGGCAGCAGGTCACCCTCGGTGATGGCTTCGCCGAGCTCGTAGAGTGACATCGACGCCGGATCGGTCGCGAACGGATGGCGGCCGAACAACGCTTCCCACAGTGCGACGCAGAACGAGAACTGATCGCTCGCCTCGGTCGCGGGCTGGCGCTCGTACTGCTCGGGAGCCATGTACGCCGGCGTTCCCGACATCGGGCCGTAGTCGGTCGCACCGCGCCTGATGTCGTGCGCGAGCCCGAAGTCGGTCACCGCGATCCGGCCGCCCGAGTCGATCAGCACGTTGCCGGGCTTGAAGTCGCGGTGCACCAGGCCGGCGGCGTGCGCGGCGGCGAGCCCGCGACCGGCCGCGACGAACCACGCGAGAATCTGCGCACTCGGCGGTTGCCGGCGCACGATCGCCTCCTGCAGCGTCTCACCGGCGACGTACTGCATCGCGACGAATACGCGGCCGTCTACCTCGCCCGCATCGTAGACCGCCACGACGTGCGGATCGGTAAGCTTCGCGAGTGCACGCGCTTCGTTGACGAGCGCGTCGGCGTCGTCGCTGCTCGGCAATAGCAGCTTGAGAGCGACCTGACGATCGAGCTGGGGATCGTGCGCGAGATAGACGATGCCCATGCCGCCCCGGCCGGCAACGCCTCTGACTTCGTAGCGGCCGACCTTCTCGCCCGCGGTCAGGTCGGTGAGTCGCTTGCGCGACTTCGCACCGCCCTCGCGCCGCGTCGCCGAGTCCCCGTCCATCACCTATGAGTATGCGCCAGGCGCGGTTACTTGTGTTTCGCGAGCCACGCTTCGAGGCTCTTGACGCTGCTCGCCGCGCCGGGGCCGAGCTTCTCGAACATCGCCTTCGCTTCGAGCGCGAGCTGGCGCGCGCGTTTCTTGTCGCCGCCGGTCTCCCACATCGCGCGCGCCTGGATCGATTTCGTGTACGCGACCTGGTGCGGAGGCGCGTTCTTGTCGAGCAACACCAGCGCCTCGTCGGCGAATCTGCGCGCGTCTTCGTAGCGCTTCGCGTTCCACGCGACGATCGCCATCGCGGTGGCCGGCGCACTCGCGCGCTTGTCTTTGTGCTTCTCGAAGATGCGCCGCGCTTCACCGAGCAGCCCGAGCGAAACTTCGACGTTGTCCTCGGACTTGATCTGACCGTAGTTGATGAGCAGCACGGCGTGCTCGATGGACTCGGGGCCTGACGTCTTCTTGACCAGCGCGATCGCCTTCTCGAAGTGGTCGAGTGCGCGCTTGTGGCCGTCCTTGCCTTCGCCGTTCTCCATCATCGCGAGCGTCGTGCGCAGGCTCGTGATCAGGATGACTTGCTCGATCTTCGTGTCGTCGGTCGCGGCGAGCGCCTGCTTGTACTGCTCGAACGCTTCCTTGTCCTTGCCTTCGGCCTGCGAGACCGACCCGAGCTCCTCGAGTGCCTCGGCGTTCTTCATGTGTTGCGCCGGATAGACGCGCTTGCGGATCTCGTAGACCCGCTCGGCGGTCTTGCGCGCCTCGGCGAGCTTGCCCTGGCGCAGCTCGCTGCCGATCCGCACCTTCAGTAGATCAGACACCGTCGGGTGGTCGGCGCCGACCTCCTTCGACTTGTCGTCGATCAGCTTGGCGAGGATGGGTTCGAATTCGGCGGTCTTGCCCATCGGGACAAGCGCTTCGATCATGCAGATTCGCGCTTCGTCGTGAAGCGTGCGCTTGTCGAGCTTCAGCACGTCGTCGTACGCGGCCTTGCACGCGTCGGCACCGTCCTTCCATTTGCGAGCACGCACGAGCGCGCGCGCGTGGAGAATCTTCGCCATCGCGATGAGCTCCTTGTCCTTCGTGCGAGCCGCGGCACCACGTGCCATTGGTGCAAGCGTTGCAACCACGTCGGCGGCGCCATCGGTGCCGGCGGCGAGCTGCGCCTGGGCCCATGCACGAGCGGCCTCGCGATCGAGCTGGTTTGCGGTCGCGAGCTCAGCGGCTTTGACAAGGTGCTCGCGGCCGAGCTTGGAATCGACTTGCGCGGTCGCGATCTTGCCGACCACGAAGTTCGCGCGCGACTGCAGCGGCGCCCATTGGAGCTGATCCGCACGGGTCAGCACCTGCGCAGCTTCGGTCCGGGCCCGGCCAAAGTCGCCCGCGATCGCGCGCGCCTCGGCACCATTGATCGCGAGGTCGAGCTTCGTGATCTCTGCGGCGATCGCCGCCGGTGGCGTACTCGCAACCGATTCGTCGATGCAGTCGCCGAGATCAGGTAGCGCGTCGACCATCGCTTGCGCGCGGTCGACAAACTCCGGCTTCGTTTCGCCGATCAGCATCGTCGTGAGACCGCGCAGCGCATCGAGCCGGTTGTCGAGGCAACCACGACGGCGCACGACGAGATCGGGCGCCTGCCCGCCGGCGGCACGTTCCGCTTCGCATACGTCGGCGGCCATCTGCTGCCAACGTGTCGTGTAGCGATCGAGCGAGGTGCGGGCCTGCAGCGCCGCGGCCTCGGCGTACGTGCGGCCGCTCTTGCCGAACTGCGCGTGCAGCTGCTGAGCCGTCGCCGTCGACCATGCAGCGTTCGCACGCTCGGCGGTCTGCAGTGCGCATGTGGGCTCGGACTTGCCTTGATCGACGACGAGCCACATCGTAGCGCCGCCCGCAATTCCTGCGATCGCGCCGGCGCCGAGCAGGAGCGGCCACACGCGGCGCTTCTGCGCAGGGGCGAGCTCGGCAATCAACAAGCCCATCGTCGGCCACCGCTTCGACGGATCGCGCGACAGGCCGCGCACGAGCGCATCATGCACGCGGCGCGGCACGTGCCGCTGCTTGGGCGGCAGGATCAGCTCGCCGTCGTAGATCTGGTAACCGATCGCGAACGGCGACATCGACCCGATGCTCGTGCGGTCGCCGGCGATGAACGGGTGGCGATCGTAGAGCGCTTCCCACAGCGCGATGCAAAACGAGAACTGATCGCTTGCCGGCGTCGCGCTGAGCTGGCCGTGCTGCTCGGGCGACATATAGGCCGGCGTGCCCATGATCGTGCCCACGCTCGTGAGGCTGCGGCCATTGGTCGGGGCATCGAGACTGCGCGCGAGCCCGAAGTCGGTGACCGCGACGCGGCCGCGGCTATCGACCAGCACGTTGTTTGGCTTGAAGTCGCGATGGATGAGACCGGCGGCGTGCGCGGCACCGAGGCCGCGGCCGGCGGCGCAAAACCAGGCGATGATCTGCGGCACGCTCGGCTTCTTGCGCGCGATCGCAGCAGCGAGGTCCTCGCCGTCGACGAGCTGCATCGTGATGAACACTTGATCGTCGTACTCGCCCGCGTCGTAGACCTGGACGACGTGCGGATCGTCGAGCCGCGCGAGTGCTTGCGCCTCGCGGATCATGCGCTCGGCCGCTTCGTAGTTGCCGGTCGAGTGCAGCAACTTGAGTGCGACCTGACGATCGAGGTTCGGATCGTGCGCGGCGTACACCGAGCCCATGCCGCCGCGGCCGATCAACTTGATGATCTGATAGCGGCCGACCATCGTGCCGCGCGCCAGCTCGGGCCGCCGCATGCCCATCGAATCGCCGGGTGTCGTCGGATCGACCACTCCGATCGTGGTCTCGTACCCCGGGGTCTGCGTCACTGCAGGAGTATACGTTTGAAGCGCGGCTAGGATTTCCCAACGAGCCGGCCGAGCGTGCGCATCGCGGTCGCAATTCGATCGCACCACGGCGACCCCGCGCTGATACGTATGAAATTCGCGAACCTCTGGCGCGCCGAAAACAGGGGGCCAGGCGCGACGACGATTCCGCGGCGCAACGCTTGCTCGTGAAGCGTCAGCGCATCGACGCCAGGTGGCAGCTCTACCCACAGCACGAAGCCGCCGCGCGGCGACGACACGCGCGTGCCCTCGGGGAACTCCTCGGTGATCGCCTCGCGGTAACGCTCGACATTGCCGGCGACCGCTGTGCGCAGCCGCCGCAGGTGGCGGTCGTAGCCACCCGACGACAAGAACTCGGCGATCGCCATGCCGAGCAGCGGCGGGCACGAGAGCGATTGGGAAAACTTCAGGCGCACGATCTGATCGTGCCAGCGCCCACCTGCGATCCAGCCAACGCGATAGCCCGGCGCGAGCGTCTTGCTCACCGAGCTGACCAGTACGACATGGTTGTCTTCGCTCGGTCCGGCAAACGAGCGCAGCGGCCGCGGCCTCGAGCCATCGAACAGCAGCTCGCCGTAGACGTCGTCTTCGATGATAGGGATGTCGTGCCGGCGCGTGATCTTGACGAGCCGCTCGCGTTCGTCTTCCGGCATCACCGCGCCGAGCGGGTTCGACACCGTCGGGGCCACGAACACGGCGCGCACCGGTTGCTGGCGGATCGCTTCTTCGAACGCCGACACATCGAAGCCCGTGCGCGGGTGCGCCGGGATCTCGAGTGCGCGCAGCCCGAGCGATTCGATCGCCTGCAGCACGCCGAAGTACGCGGGCGACTCGACCGCGATCACGTCGCCCGGTTTCGCGACGGCGCGCAGCGCGAGCGAGATCGCTTCGGTGGCACCGATCGTCGTGCACACGTCGTGCTCCGACAGCGCGACGCCCCACTCCACCGCGCGACGCGCGACCTGGCGGCGCAGCGTGAGCAGGCCCGGCGCACCCTCGTAACGCGCACCGAGTGTCGTCATCTCGCGCGTCAGCTCGGCGACGATCCGATTGAGCTGTGCCATCGGCAAGTACGCCTGATCGATCGTCGCGCAGCCGAACGGCACGAGCTCGGGATCGCGCATCGCTTCGAGGATCTTCGTGAACGCATCGCCGACGGTGACGCGCGACGGCTTCTGACACACGCGCGGCGTCCTCGGCTCGGCGGTGAGCGGCGCACGCCGGCGCACGAAGTGCCCCGATTTCGGCCGCACTTCGATCAGGCCCGCGTTCTCGAGCTGGAGATACGCCTCGAGCACGGTCGACACGCTGACGCTGCGCTCTTGCGCGAGCCGACGCACCGACGGCAATCGATCGCCGGCACGCAATGCGCCGCGATCGATCGCTTGGCCGAGCTCGTCTGCGAGGTGCTCGTAAAGGAACCCGCTGGACGTTGCCACCATTGGGAAAGTGTATCCATCGCAGATCAGATCGACCAGCACAGATACAGATAGCAATACCGGTACAGCACCGCTGTACTGGTCCGCGCGAGCTTTTCGTGTCTCTGTACTGTTGGCAGTCGCGCGTCATCATGAGGCCCGTGATCACTACAACCACGCCTGATCAAGTCGTTGCCGAGACGCGCACGGTGGATCCTCGCCTGATCGCGAGCCTGGCGTCGGTGTACGTGATCTGGAGCTCCACGTATCTCGCGATGCGAATCGTCGTCGTCGATCTGCCGCCGCTGCTCACCGCTGCAATGCGGTTCGCCGCCGCCGGCGCGGTGATGCTCGCAATCGCGCTGCGCCGTGGCGCGAAACTGCCTTCATTGAAAGACTGCCTGCGCGTCGCGCCCGCGGGCGTGCTGTTGTTCGTCGGCGGCAACGGCTTTGTCTCGATCGCGTCGCAATCACTGACGTCGGGCGGGATCGCGGTCGTGTGCGCGACGATGCCGCTCTGGGTCGGCGTGCTCGGCTACTCGATCGGCGAGCGACCGACCGCGCGCGAGTGGCTGTCACTCGGCGTTGGCTTCATCGGTGTGCTCGTACTGATGGGAAGCCCGTCGCTCGCTGGCGAGCCTATCCACATCGCGCTCGTGATGGGCTCGCCGATCTTGTGGGCCGCGGGCTCGCTGTGGGCTCGCCGCACGAAGGATGTCGGCGGTGCCCATGGCTGGCTCGTCGGTCCCGCGGTGCAGATGCTCACCGGCGGGGCGGCGCTCGCTACGATCGCGCTATTGCGCGGCGAACGGATTCCGCTCGACGCGTCCGCGTCGTCGTGGCTCGCGCTCGGTTACCTGTGGATCTTCGGCTCACTGGTCGCGTTCACCGGTTACGCCTGGCTGTTGCGCAACGCACGTCCCGTGGTCGCGACGAGCTACGCCTACGTCAATCCGATCCTCGCGGTCCTGATCGGCGCTGCGCTCTATGCCGAGCCGCTCAGCTGGACCACGGCGGTCGCAAATATCCTGATTGTCGGCGCGGTGATGCTCGCGCTGACCAGGCGCCGGTGAAGTGGCGCGAACCCCTGCCTTTCGCTACGCTGTTGTGAATGCTCGGGGCCGTGTTTCGCCTTTTGCTCGCAACCGCGGTGGTTGGTGGCATTGCCACCGCACCGGCGTGCAGCGGCAGTAGCAAGCCAGTCAAGAAAGCCAAGAAGGGCAAGAAGCCCAAAGCCGACGCCGACGCGCGGGCGGTGCTCTCCGAAGCACGCGAGCATGCGAAGGGCGGCGAGTACGATAAAGCCGACCAGACCTACGCGAAGGCGTACGACATGTCGAAAGACTTCGACATCCTGGAGGAGCGCGTCGACTTCTTGATTCACTCGGGCCGCGCGACGAAAGCGGTCGATGCGGCGAAGGCGTACTACGACGCCAACGTCAGCGACAACAAAGGCTACGCGCTGTACGCAGAGGCGCTGCTCGCGGCGAACAAAGGCCTCGAAGCGCTCGAGGTCGCCGATCAGCTCGTCCAGCTCAATGCCGACGATCCGGCCGGTCACGAGAAGAAGGGCCGTGCGCTGATCCTCCTCGAAAAGAACGAAGAGGGTCTCGATGCGCTGCGCAAGGCGAGCCAGCTCGATCCGAACAGCGCGACGTATCACCGATCGCTCGGGCTCGCGCTCAACAAGCTGGGCAAGATCGACGAATCGGCGCTCGAGTTCCGCGCAGCGATCAAGAACGCCCCCGATGACGCGGAGGCGCACGTGCTGCTCGGCATGGCGCTGCGCGGTCAGCAGGAGTTCCCGGAAGCGAAGAGCTACCTCGACAAGGCGATCGGGCTCGACTCTCGCAACGGTCGCGCGTACTTCGAGCTCGGCTTGCTCTACAACGCGCAGAAGAAACAAGCCGACGCCGAGCAAGCGTTCTCCAGAGCGGTGCAGCTATCGCCGAACGAGTCGCTGTTCTGGTACGCGTACGGCGAGATCTATCGCGTGCAGGAGCGGTTCGATGCCGCGATCGCCGCTTACAAGAAAGCGATCGAGATCGATCCGCCGTATCCCAAGGCGCTGCAGAAGCTCGGCATGCTCTACGTGGACCGCAAAGAGTACGATGACGCCGAGATCGTGCTGACCCAGGCGATCCGCCGCGAGCCCAAGGCGGCCCCGCCATACCTGACGCTCGGCTACATCTACGCGGTGAAGAAGAAGAACAAGCTCGCCATCGAGAATTATCAGAAATTTCTAGATCTTGCGCCGAAGAATGACCCCGAACGGGACCGCGCAGCCGCCGCGATCAAAGAGCTGAAGCGCAAGTAAGCCCGGCAGCCTCATCCGCTATCGTTGACAGATCGTCCGCTGAGGGTATAGACATATATCCGTTATGGCGGACGTCGTGATTGATATCGAGGCCGCGTCGCGTGCCCTCGAAGGCACGACGCCCGCCGCCATCTTGGAGTGGGCCAGCGAGCACATCCCGCGCCTGACGTTTGCGACCGGGTTCGGCGCAGAAGGCTGCGTGATCATCGATGTGATCGGCAAGCACGCACTGCCGATCGACATCTTCACGCTCGATACGGGTCTGCTGTTCCCCGAGACGTACGCGGTGTGGCGCGCGCTCGAGGCGAAGTACGGCATCACGATTCGCGGCGTGAAGCCGGAGCAAACCGTCGACGAGCAAGCCGCCTCGCACGGCGCCGCACTGTGGGAACGCGAGCCCGATCGCTGCTGCGACCTGCGCAAGGTCCAGCCGCTCACGCGCGCGCTCTCTGGTTTCGGGGCGTGGGTCACCGCGATTCGTCGCGATCAGACACCCGAGCGCGCGCACGCACGCATCGTCGAGAGCGATCGCAAGTTCGGCTTGCTCAAGATCAACCCGCTCGTCGCGTGGACACACGACGATGTGTGGGGCCACCTCTACGCGAACGACGTGCCGTACAACGCGCTGCACGAGCGTGGCTATCCGTCGATCGGTTGCCAGCCGTGCACGTCACCTGTCGTGCCGGGCGAGAACCTGCGCGCCGGCCGCTGGCGTGGCACCGGCAAGAACGAATGCGGGCTGCACGTCCCGGAAATGGAGCGGGACGGATTTACTCCGGCCCGCGGGAGGAGAGAGTCCAAATGACCGCTGCGCTCTATCCGGCCTTCCTCAAGTTGGACGGCCTGCCGGTGGTCGTCGTCGGTGGTGGCACCGTCGCCGCGAGTAAGCTCGACGGGCTGCTCGCCGCAGGCGCGCGCGTCACCGTGATCGCGCCGCACGTGCTGCCCACGATCCGCGAACGCGCGACCGTGACCGTGATCGAGCAGCCATTCCGCGCCGCGCATCTCGCCGGTGCGCGCTGGGTCGTCGCCGCGGCCACGCCCCAAGTCAATCGCGACGTCGCTACCGCCGCTGCGGCTCGCGGCTTGTTCGTCAACGCCGTCGATGATCCCGCCGTCGCGACGGCGTATCTCGGCGGTGTCGTGCGACGTGGCCCCGTCGAGATCGCGATCTCGAC
>DATDCH010000681.1:0-8393 GCA_036524455.1 Kofleriaceae bacterium
TCAGCTTGCCGAGGATCGCGTCGCGCCGCGCGCGCAGCCGCTCGGTGTTCGCCGGTTTCGGCGCGAACCGCGACGGGCCCTGCGGCACCGCGAGCAGCGTCGCGATCTCGAGCGGCGTCAGGTGCTGCGCACCGTGGCCGAAGTACGTCCACGCCGCGGACTCGATGCCCTCGACGTTGTCACCGTACGGCGTGCGCGCGAGGTACTCCTCGAGGATCTCGCGCTTCGACAGGCGCAGATCGAGCTGCATCGCGCGGAACATGTCGACGACCTTGTTCGGGACCGAACGCTCTCGCGGCTCGAGCAAGCGCGCGAGCTGCATCGTCAGCGTCGAGCCACCGGACACGCGACGCCCGCGCGTCACGTTGCTCCACGCGGCGCGCGCGACCGCGAGCGGGTCCACGCCGTCGTGATCCCAGAACCGCTTGTCCTCGAGCGCGATCAGCGCGGTGACGAGCTTCGGATCGACGCGATCGAGCGAGACCGGCAGCCGCCACTTCTCGTCGTCGGTGAGGAAGACGTGCGCGGGTTGCCCGTCGCGGTACTCGACGGTGACCGACCAGTCATTCGCGCGTTCCGGCAGCGGCACCGCGTAGACGGCGCCGATCAGCACGAGCCACAGCGCATTGATCGCGGTCAGCGCGATGAATGCGCGCCGGAGCCAACGCGATCGGCGCGAAGCGCGCCTCAGAGTGGGCAGGGGCAGGGACACGGGCAGGGGCAGGGGCTTAGAGCAGCTTTCCGGTCCACGGACCGCCGATCACGGCCTTACCGCCGGCCTCACGCGCCCACAGCGTCGGGTCGTACATCGCCTCGACGTCGACGGGCGGCACGGTGTACGTGCCCGAGGTGACCGCGCGCACCGAGTACACGACCTTCTTGGACGCGCCGGCGGGCAACATGCCGAACGCTTCGAGCCGATCGTCGCGCATGTTGAGGAAGTCGAGCGCCCATTGATCGTCGGGCTCGATCCAGTCGGCCTTGAAGCCACGGCCCAAGCGCGGGTTCTCGACCTCGAAGCCCGCAGGTAACCGATCGACCAGCGCGATGTTCTGGATCTGCTGACCGGTCGTGTTGGCGACCTCGATCTCGACGAACGCGACCTCACCGAGCTGGAGCTCGCCCTTCGTGAGATCGATTTCGTCGCCCGCGAAGTCGCGATACGTGCGACTCACCGTCATGCCGTTGCCGCCGACCTTGTAGATGCCGTTCGGTCGCACGCCTTCGCTCGTGATCACGAGCCACATCCCGTTGGCAGCAGCCGGCACATCGAGGCTGAGCTGCTTGTACTCGCTCGCACGCTGCAGCGACCACGACTTGTCGTTGGTCTTGAGCTTCATCTTGCGCGGCTGAATCACGGTGCCGTCGGCAGTCAGCGTGCCGTCGGCGGTGCCCTTACCGGCGATGCTCTTCACCCACTTGCCGAGGCCGGTGATGCCCCAGACCAGCTCCTGCGTGTTGTAGTAGTACGAGTTCTTTTCGGCGGTGAGCATCTCGGCAACGCGATTCGCGAGCGGCTCACCGGCGGGGTCGTTGCCGAACAGATCGTGGAACGTCGACAGCTGCAAGCCGCGGCGGCGGCGGTCGGAGTAGAAGCTCCAGTAGTTGACGCGATCCTTCGTGACCGGTGACGCGTCGACTTGCTTGAGGTCGGCGGCGTAACGGCGATCGCCCGCGAGGTAGAGCGCGGCCTTCAGCATGTAGAGGTCCTCGAGCTGCTCGCCGGTCGCCTTCGCGACGGGGATTTGCTCGATCAGTTTTAGAATCCGCGCCTTCTTGCCCTTACCGGAGAGCGCGAGCACGTAGTGGAGGTACGTCTCGGCCTGCTCGTCGTAGTGGTGCCAGCCCGCGGTCGAGTGCTTGCCGCTCTCGCGCTCGGCCGCGCGATTCTCGATCCACGTCAGCACCGCCTGCAGGCGATCGTCGGGCACCGAGTAGCCCGCCTTCTTTGCGTCGATCAAGATGTGGGTCGCGTACGCGGTGCCCCACTCGACGGGCTCCGTCGAGCCGGGCCAGTAGCCAAAGCCGCCTGACGGCGTCTCCATCGACAGGATGCGGTTGATACCCGACAGCACCATGTCCTCGATCTTGAGTTGCGCGAGCTCGGGATCGATCTGTTCGACGATGCCGCCGACATACAGCAGCGGTCGCAGCGTCGACGACGTCTGCTCGATGCAGCCGTACGGATAGCGAATCAGGTAGCGCAAGTGATCGAACGATTCGCCGTACGGATTCGACGTCACCCAGAACGTCGTCTTCTCCGACAGTGGCATCCAGTTCTTGAGCGCGGGCTGCGCCGCGAGATCGAGCTTGCCCGCCGTCAGCTTCACCTTCTGCACGGTCCGGTCCTTCGGACCCGACGGCAGGAACGGCACGTCGACCTCATCGGCGACCTCGAACGTGCCCGCTTTGCCCTTCGCCTTCGCGACGACGCGTAGCTTCGCGCCGCCGACCGGCATGTTCGCATTCGCGCGGAACACGAGCGTCTCGGCGAGACCGTCCATGATCTTTACGTTGCCGTTGTCCTTGCCGGCGAACGTGAGCGGTGCCGGCGCGCTCTTCGGCTGCACGATGCCGGCGATCGGAATCGCCGAGCTGCCGAGCGTGACTTGCACCTCTAGCGGACCACCCGACAGGTTTGTCATGAACACCGGAATCTGCATCTGGTCGCCTTGCGTGACGAAACGCGGGAACGTGACCTGGATGACGAGCGGATCCTTGACAGTGACCTTCGCCTCGGCGCGACCGATCTTCGTCGGGCCCGCGGTGATCGCCATGACGCGGAGCTCGCCGCGATACGTCGGCACGTGGAACGGAATTGTCAGCTTGCCGTCGGGGCCGACGGGCATCACGCCGGAGAACAGCGCGACCGGCTTCACCGGCTGCACGCGGCCCGCATCGAGCGCACCGCCCGCGCCTTCGGCGTCCTCCTCGTAGTCGCCACCGCCCGTCTTCGACGACGCACCGGCCGGCTGATGCAGCATCGTCCAGCCGAGCGTCTCGTAGGTCTCGACGCCGAGCGCGCGCTTCGCGAACAGCTGCGACAACGGATCGGGCGTCTGGAAGTTCGTCAGCTGCAGAATGCCTTCGTCGACGATCGCGACGACGGCGACGGTGCCCGCCGCGGTCGGTCCGAGATCGAGCTTTACTTGGAGCGGGCTCGACGACCGGATCTCGCGCGGCGCTTCGAGCTTCACGTTCTGCGTGAACTCGATCGGCGACACGCGCGTCGATTTCACACCGTAGGCGCGATCAGGCATGAACGCGTCGCGCGACTCGAGGTGCGGATCCTTGACGAGGAACGCGCTGACATAGACGTTCGGCGCGAACTCGTTCAGCTTGAAGGTCCAGCTCGCTTCCGCGCTGGTGACGTCGCGCCACTCGGCGCTCACGACGTGGTCGGTCTCGACCGTCCACAGCACCTTGCCCCTGTACGGCGTCTTGATCTTCGCGGTGACGCTCTCGCCGACTTTGATCTCCTTCGGCAGGTCGAGCTTGAGCTGGGTCGGTTTCGCCGGGCGCGGCGTCGCGTCGTAGCGATTGTTGCCGCCGCCGCCGTAGTCGTCGTAGTAGTCGTACGAATACTCGCCGTCGAGGATGAGGTCGGTGCGCGCCTTGCCCGCCTTGACGCGGACGAGGTAGCCGCCGTGCGCTTCACCGGGCGTGACGTCGAATACAAACTTGCCGGCCTCGACCTTCGCGGTCGCCTTGCCTTCGGGCACCTCGCGCAGCCAGCGGTCGTAGCGCGACTCGCCGCTGTCGTCGTCGTAGCCGTAGCTGTAGTCGGCCTGGAGCTGTACGAGCTCGATCTGCACTTGCTTGATCGATGCGGTCAGCGGCTTGCCGGCCCAATCGACGACCATGCCTTCGACCTGGAACGTCTCGCCGCCCTTCGCACGCACCGCCTTCGTCCTCACGCCGAGGTAGTACTTCTCGGGGTGCAGCGTCACCGTCGCGGTCTTCACCGTCGCGCGGCCGCTGCCCGCTTCGAGCACCGATGCGGTCGCGGTGAGCTCGCCGGTCTGCGTGAACGTGGTGTCCTCCTCGGGCTCGGGACACGTGATCGCGAGGCGGCCCGCTGGATCGAGCTGGCCGCGCTCGGGTTCGCCGAGCGACACGGCCTTGCCCTTCGGCGCGACGCCATAGGTCAGATCTGCGTTCTGCACGGGGGCGAAGCTCGTCGGCTCGATCGAGCAGGTCAGCTCGACGCCGCTATCGACGGCGCTGCCGCCGAACAGGTAGCGCGCGGCGACGTCGAACGACAGCTTCGCGCCGACAAGTGCGTCCTCGACCTTCGACGACAGTTGCACTTTCATGCGCTCGGGCACGAACTCTTCGACTTGCAGGTCGTACGCCGCGAGCGGCTTGTCGGCGACCGTCATCGCGACGCGCCAGTGACCGGTGTCGGCGAACGCGGGCAGCACGTGATCGAACGAGATCACGCCGGCGGCGTTCGTCTTCAGCGTCAGCTTCTTCACGACCTTCGCGCGTGGATCGACGAGCTTGACGTCGACGGGCAGCGACAGGTCGGGTGCCTTGTCTTTACCGTCGCGCACGATCGCGGTGATGTGCGCGGTGTCGCCGGGGCGATACACGCCGCGGTCCGAGAATACCGTGCCGCGATAGGGCGTCGACGCGACGTACGGCACGCCCGACGTGCTCGACTCGACGACGTCGGCGCGCAGATCGCGATACCGGATGTACGTCAGATCCTCGCCGCGCCGCGCGATCAATGCGAACGGCTCGGCCTGATCCGGATCGGCGTCGTCCTTCGTCGCCATCGTGCAACCCGAGCCACTGCTCGTCGTGCAGCGCGCGACAGTCTTGCCGCTCTTGCGCACGAGCGTGACCTCGACGTCGCCGAGCAGCTCGTTCGTGTCCATGTCGAGCGCCCACACCTGGACGCGTTGCTGCCACGGCTTGTCGGGCACCGGCGTCTTCTTCGCGACGAGCGACATGTTCGTGAGCAACAGACGCGACGTCGCGTTCGCGCCGACACCGGCGAGCCGCAGCTCGAGCACGCCTTTCGTCGAGCGCGGCAACAGCGTGCCGACGTCGATCCACGAAGTCGTGTTCTCGTCGGGATTGGCGCGCAGCGGAATCTCTTTCTTCAAGATCACATTGCTCGTGCGCTCGTCGGCGATCTCCGAGCTGTCGTTGCCGAGCCAGAACACGAGGTTCTCCGCTGGCACGTGACGCACGACGAGGTTCACCGCCTCGGTATTGAGGTGCTTGATGCCGAGATTGTTCCACGCGGTGCGCGGCAGATAGCGGCCGCTCGCCGCGAACGACAGTTGCGGTTTGCGCGCCGACACCGAGAACGTGCGGTTGTACGCGGAGAGCAGCACGCCGCCGTCGACCGACGTCGCACCGCCCGCAATCTTGAGCTTGTACACGCCGCGCTTGAAGTCGCCGAAGATCCGGAAGCCGGCGCGGCTCGACGTCACGTACACCTTCTTCACGGCGGGCGAGAACGAGATGCGCGACGCATCCGCGAGCTGGCAGCGCTGCGACAGGTTGTGATAGCCCTCGCCCTCGTACCAAGAGCGGTGGCCGTCCTCCGCTGCTTTGTCGTCGCACACGACCTCGACGTAAAAACCGGTCGCGCCTTCGACGACGGAGATCGTCTTGATCGAGATCGCCTTGTCGCTCGAGACCTGGAACTCGGCCTTCGCCGCTTCCGGCAGCTTGGTGCCGAACAGCGACGGCAGGTCTTTCTTGATCGCGAGCCCGAGCTTCGCACCGAGCTTGATCCGCGGATCCTTCAACTGGATCGACACCACGTTCGGCTGATGGCTCGCCATCACCTGCACGCTCGCCGGCGCCTTGCCGTCGATCGTGAACGTCATCGACGCGCGCGCCACGTTCGGCAGCACGGCGCCCGAGAACGTGACCTCCATCGTCGCGAGGTTCTTCGCGAGGTCGAGGTCCGTCGGTGCCCAGCCGAGGAACGCGAACTTCGGCGTCTTGAACGTGTACGCCCACTTGTCGGCCCACTGATCGGGCTTGGGCGCGTCGAGCACGCCATCGCGGGTCTCGACCGACGCGAGCTCCACCTTATAGGTGGTGTCGAACTCGAACGGTCGGGTCGGCGTGAACGTCAGCTCCGAGACGCCGCTGTACGTCACGGTGCCGGTCACCGCCGGTGTGAGCTTGAGCACCGTCTTCGTGGTGCGCTGCCCGACATCCGCGCGATCGATCAATGGCTGCGCCATCTGGATCACGATCGAGGTCGGCACCGCGTTCTCGGGCCCGAGCTCGTGAATGACCGGACTGAGCTTCGGCGCGGTTAGCGTTTCCCGCTTCGGAGGCGCGTCGACGCCTTTCTCGGCCGCAGCCTTGTCTTCGGAAACGCTCCGCGCGGCCGACGGCCAGTCATCGAGCAGAGATTTGTTTTGGCAGGCGGCGAGTGCCGCTACCGCTACCCACGTCGCAAGTCGACGAATCATGTGGAGGCCCTCTATCTCGCTGGTCAACGCCGGTCCCCAACCGACCATTCCAGCGAGCGCGGCGAAGATAACGTGTAATGATTCGCAACGTCGCGACCTAGGCCATGGACACATGTCTTGCTGTTGTGCTGACTGGGTCTCCATGCTCGCCCGCGATCACGCGGGCCGTCTCGCCGCGCTCGCCCGCCGCGAAGGTGTGACCGCCGCCGACGCGCTCGATGTCGTGCAAGATGCCTTTCACACGCTGATCTCGCGCCCCGATTCCCAAGCGTTGCGCGACAAGCCCGACGACGCCGCTCGTGTGCTGTCCACGATCGTGCGCAACGCAGCCCGCAACCACCGCCGCCGCCACCATCAGGCGAAGCCGCACGTCGACGTCGACGACCAACCGCTTACCGCGTCGGTCCTGGCGCCCGACGAAGCGATCGAACAAGCCGAGACACAAGCCCAGCTCGTCGGTTGCATGGCAAAGCTCGGCGACGCGCACCGCCACGTCATCACGCTGCGCGTGCTCGAAGAGCTCTCCGGCGAGGAGGCCGCGCGCGAGCTCGGCGTGACCTCGGGACATGTCGCCGTCCTGTTGCATCGCGCGCGTAAGCAGCTCGAGCAGTGCATGTCGGGCTAGTTTGCGGTTATGGGCTCGCGATCGCGTGGTCGCCGGCGAGCGCGCGATCGAGCATGCCGGCAATGAACGCACGCGGCCGGCTGCCGACGACGCGGCCGACCTCCGCACCGTCTCGCACGAGCACGAACGTAGGCATCGACCGCACGTTGTACTGCTGCGCGAGTAGCTGTTCCTCGTCGACATCGATCTCGACGACGCGCACCCGGCCGGCGTACTCCTGCGCCAGCGCCGCCATCACGGGTTCCATGACCTTGCACGGGCCGCACCACTTCGCGGAGAAGTCGATCAGCGTGATTCCGGGACCAAATGGGGACTGCATGTCGGTAGAGGTCGCGAACCGGCGGGGCATTACAATCTGGTCGTGAACCAGCAATTCCTCACGGCGGTGAAGGAGTGGGTGGCCGCACGAGGTTCCGTTAACGAGCTCCTGCAGCACGTGCGCGCGCACAAGGATGCCGGTCTGAGTCAGTCGGATGCCTACGCCACGCTCGAGCATGTACTGGCCGCGGCTCCGGACGACGAGATCGACGATCGGCTTCGCGATGTGATGGACTTCGTCAGTGGCTGGTGCTCGCCGCACGCGCGCATCTGGCCGGAACCCAAGTTGTAGCCAGCGTGGGCCACGCCGCCGTCGAGCGTGCTTGGCTCTAACGCAATGCATGCGCGCGCGGCTGAGCGTCGGTCCGTCTCGCAGATCCGACGAGCCCGCCGACCGGGTGCGCCGACGCTGGTGGCGCGAGCCCGCTCGAAGTAACGGCGGGGGGTTCCGTCATCCGCGAGTCCATCCGACCCCAAAGCATCCGCCGCAGTCGGTTCCGCCCAGAATGAAACCGTGACCACCGCACTGCGCGCACGTTAATGCACCTTCGGGGCGCGTTGGGTGCAGCTGCCGCAGTTCGGGGGCCGCACGAGCGGCTCTCACGAATGCTAGCGTCCTCCACGCGTCTGTGACCGGCTGCGTTTGCCCGTTATCAACATCGTAGCGAACAACAGAAGCATCTGGCAGCACAACGAGAACGCCTCCCAGATCCGCGTACACTGGGATTCCGCCCGTTCGTGCGGCAGCTTCCCTTGCATCAACCGTTGCCGCGTTAGCCTCCGCGTCGCGACTCAACCGCACGATAGTGGCTTCGATCTCAGTACTGTTCATGGGATGTGATGCAGAAGGACTTCTGATCCTCGCTGCACAATTATCGACCAGTGCGGCATCGTGATCGCCGAAAACGCCGGAACGTGATCACCGAAAAAACGCGCATCGTGATCGGCGGTCGCACGAATCCACGGACTGACAGAACGAGCGGATCGCCATATGGTTCAGG
>DATDCH010000682.1:0-3053 GCA_036524455.1 Kofleriaceae bacterium
GGCAGCAGCACGACTGGCACGTCGCGGTCGTAGTCGTGCAGCGAGCCGTGCCCGGTCGCGAGGCGCTCGCTCTCCTCCTCGATGATCCAGCCGCGCGCGGGCAAGTAGAAGAAGTCACCCGAGCGCTCGGGATCGATCGACAGGCACAACGCGCGGTCGTCGCCTTTGCGCTCGTCGCAGCGACCCGCGAATGCATCGGTGCGCTCGGCGACGGCGAGACCGGGAAACGCTTTGAGCGCGAACCCGATCTTCTTCTTCGCCGCCTCGAGCGCCGCCGGCTTCTGCGCGAGCGCCGCTTGCGATAGGTAGACGTTCGGCAGGTTCGCGTACGCGATCCACTCGCCGGGCCCGAGCTCGAGCGATGCGGCCTGATTGAGCGCCGCTTTGATTTGCTCGTCGGTGTAACGCCCGCCGTTCAGCACCTCGGGCAACGGGCTGCCGCCGTGGTCGCTGGTCAGCACGAGCGCCCAGCGCTGCTTGCCGACCTTGCGATCGAGCTCGCCGAGAAATTCGTCGAGCTTCGCGTCGAGCAGCAGCGCGGTCTCCCATGCCTCCCACGATTCGTGACCCCAGCCGTGCATCACGTAGTCGTGCGCCGACAGGCTCACGATCAATAGATCGATCGTGCGATCGGCGCCGAGCTGCTCGCCATCGATCGCGGCGAGCGCGGTCTCGAGCACGACATCGTTGCCCAGCGGCATCGCGTACAGCGCGTCGTGTGGATTCTTCGTCTGCTTCGGATCATGCGGGAACGCCGGCCCGAATCCTTTCTCGCCGACCTCGCCGCGCTGTGCATCGACGACGCCGCTGAGCTGCGCAAGCCGCGCCGGATCACTCGGCCGCCATGGTACGAGTCGCGGCGCGATCGGATGCGTACGGTTGTGCTCGGCGAGCCACGGCGCGGCCCCGCCGTTCGCCACGAACGTCGCACTCGCGGTGTCGTAATACAGTGCGAGCCCCGCATGGCCGAGCGGCAGCCGCGCGGCGCGACTCTTGAGCGAAACCGCGACGGCCTTCGCACCGGTGTTCGCCGCTGCCACCGCATCGCCGAGCCCTGGCACGCGTAGCCACTTGCTCGTCGTCTTGCCGGTCTCGTCTTCGCCGGCCTTGACCTTGCGAGCGTGCTCGCGACTCCACCACTCGTTCGCGATGATCCCGCTCTGTGCGGGCGATGCACCGGTGCCGAGCAACGCATGACCGGGGGCGGTCAGCGTCGCAGCCGACGGATGTCGCCCGAGGCGCCATTCGCCCTCGCGCAGTACGCGCGCGAACCCACGCGTCAGCTCGCTGCGCTTGCGCTCGAGGCTCCACTCCGGGAACTGATCGATAATCAAGAGCACGACCAGGCCGGGACTGGCATCGGCGCGATCGCCCGGCATGGCCGGCGCGCCACCGCGGTTCGGGGCGGGGCAGGCGGCAAGCAGCATCACGAGCAGAGCGGTCTTCACGACGCCGCCACGATAGCCCACGAGGGGCTCCTTCGGGCCAGGGTGAGCGTGTCGCTCGCAGACTCGCAACACGCTTCGATCGGTTGCCCTCAGTCGCCCGTTCGCGTGGCACGAGCGCTGCTCAGACGTGACGTGCGTATGGCTTCGTTCGCGCAACCCAGCGGATCGTCGCGGGCCCTGTGGCTGCTCGCGTTGCCGATTGCAACGCTCGGCTGCGCCCGCGGTGCCGATGTTGGCGCACAAGAGGACGCCGCCGCGTCGCCCGATGCAAGGCCGACCGCAGACGCCGCGCAGGTAGATGTTGCCCAGGTCACCGTCGATGCAGCGCCCGATGCGATGCTTCCCGACGCCGGTTGCACGATCTCGAACGGCGCGACGCCGATGCTCGACGGCACGAACGATATCGCCGAGTACACGGCCGCGCAGCGCGTGACTCCCGGCGCCGCGCTCGGTACCGACACCGCGGCGTTCGCGTGGAACACCACGCACCTGTTCGTCACGGTCAATTCGATCGCATTCGGCTCCGCGTACGAGCCGGTTCACGTCTACGTGCAGACGGGCGCCACGCTCGCGACCGCCGCGGCCGCGCAAGGCAAGGAGTACAGCAGCCTCACGCCGCAGCTGCCGTTCACGCCGACGCATGTCGTCGCCGCGCGCCGCATCAGCGATGCCGGCACCGGCGGCTACGACGGCGTCTACGTGCCCGGCGATCAATGGCAGGTGCGCACGCTCTCGCTCGACGCCGACACCTACGCCTCGTCGACGCAACTCTCGGTGCGCGTGCCATGGTCCGCGCTCGGCGGCTGCCCGACGCAGATGCGTCTCGCGCTCCACATCGTGCACGGCGTCGTCGCAAACGAGTGGAAAGACCTCGTTCCCGCGACGCACACGCCCTGGCTCGCGCCCGGTGGCGGTTACTACGAGATCGATCTGACCGCACCGGCTGCGGTCGCGTCGTGGACGCTCCGCTAGCTCGAGCTACGCGAGCGTCGCGCGCAGAAACCACGCGTTCTTCTCGAACTCGGTCACGACGCCCGTCAATAGATCGACCGTCTCGGTGTCGCCGAGCTTCTCGGCAATGCCCCGCGATTCGCGCACGCCACCGAGGTACGTGTCGAAGCGCTCGGCGAGCAGCTTGACGTGATCGAGGTCGCGCGTGACATCGTTCGGGTAGTCTCCGAGCCGCGAGTGCTTCGCGACGTGGCGCGTGCTGCCTGCAGCGAGGCCACCGAGCGTGACCGCGCGTTCGGCGATCGAGTCGTTGTGCAGCGCGAGCTGGGTGGCGAACTGCTCGAACAACGGATGCAGCGACGGGAACTGCGGACCGCGTACGTTCCAGTGCGCGACCTTGATGCTGCTGTGAAGATCGAGGCCGTCGGCAAGGCGGTCATTGAGCGTCGCGATCAGCGCGGCGCGGCTGTTCTCGGGCAGCTGACTCGGCGTCTTGTACATGCCGACAAGCTAAGCGCGACCCGCTGATATGGATAGGTGCTGAATCGTGATGCCGCTGATAGGCAGGCCCTATCAGACTCGGAGCAAGATGCGCACGATGGCGACCGCCGCAGCAACGAAAGGATCGAGCTCGACGCGCGGCTCCTGGTCGTT
>DATDCH010000683.1:0-28559 GCA_036524455.1 Kofleriaceae bacterium
ATCGGGCCCGGTGACCGGCTACCTGATCGATCGCAACGGCACGCCGACGATGGTGCTCGCGCTCGACCTCTATATGGATGCGCCCGACATGAGCATCACGCTGTCGAGTCACGATCTACACAGCAAGCCGCTCAGCGTGCAGCTCGAAGGCCCGCTGGAGTTCCTTCCCGACGGTCGCATCGCGATCTCGCTGTCGAACACCGCCGACCTGCCCGTCGAGATCGCGATCGATGCGCCGCTCGGCATCTCCGGCAGCGTGCGCTTGATCGTGCCCAAGGGAGAGATGCGGTTGCAGCTGCTGTCCCCCGCGCAGCGAGGAGTGCAGCTATGAACCGTCTCGTCCTGCTCGCGTTGCTGGTGCCCACCGTCGCAGCGGCCGAGCCTCGCAAGAAGATCTATCTGCGTGCCGGTGTCGCGCACGTCGCGCCGCTCGAGAGCTCGCGCGAGATGGAGCTCTCCGATGTCGACGGGCCGGCGAGCCTCGCGGTCCAGAACGGGCCGATCGCGGGCTCGGGCGCGTCGGTCAGCTCGGCGACGATCCCGGGCATCATCGTCGGCTACGTGTTGCCGTGGGGCAACGACAAGCTGTCGGTCGAGACGATCCTCGGCCTGCCGTTCACGATCACGTTCGAGGCGACCGGCACGCTCGCGACCGAATCGATCGCGCCGACCGCACTCGGCATCCCGACCGGCGTGATGGCGCTCGGCCCCAAGCTCGGCGAAGCGAAGGCGGTGCCGATCGTCGCGACCGTGATCTATCAGGTCGCACAGCTCGGCAAGGTCACGCCGTACGTCGGCGGTGGTCCCGCGATCATGTTCGCGACCGGCGAGAAGGTGACGAACCCGCAGCTCACCGAGGTCAGCCAGCCGGAGATGTCGATCGCGCCTGCGCCGGGCCTCGTGCTGCAGACGGGCATCGACGCGCAGATCACGAAGCGGATCTACGCGCGTCTCGACCTCAAGTTCATCGCGCTGATGATGGCGCGCGCGCGGGTCGAGCACATCCAGGTCCGCACCCCCGACCTGCCGCTGTTCGATACCGTCGAGGTCGGCACCGCGAAGATGAGCATGTGGGTCAACCCTCTGATCATCCAGGCCGGCATCGGCACCGACTTCTAGCAGAGGACTTCGTCGATCAACAGCTCGATGACGTGCGGCCAATACAGCGTTGCCGACTTTGCTGCATCGAACAGATCGCCAAACGTGAAGCTGTTGTCGGCGTACGTGATCAAAAAGCCGCCGCTGGGACCGCGCAACGTCGGATGCGCCTTCGCGGCGTAGACGAATGCGCTGTCGACGTTCGACTCGGGCGGTGTGAACACGTCGAACGGATCCGACCACGGACCCGTGAGTTGCCACGAGGTGCGCATCGCGATCGTCGTGGCGCCGAAGCCGCGGCTCCACGTATAGATCCAGCCGCCGTAGCCGTTGTAGTGCAGCGAGCACTCGGTCGCGCCGTCGGGGATCACGACCTGCGGCGGCTTGGTTAAGGCGCTCTCGCGCAGCCAAATCGTGCCGGTCCACCACTCGGCGTCAGCGAGATCTTCGCCGTTGCGGATCTTCGCGAGTGGCCAGCGCGCGAGGTAGCCGTCGTGTGCATCGTCGTCGGTGACAACCGCGACGAGGTGGTTGCCGTCGAATGTCATCGTCGAGCACGCGACGTTGGCGCGCGGCGCGAATGCCGGTGCTCGCACGGTCGTCGGTTCGAGTGACCAGCCGAGCGGATCGCCCGACGGATCGGGAACCCGCACGGCGCGAAAGCCGGCGCCGGCGAAGCCAAGGCCTTCGTTGGGCGTTGCCTCGATCTCGGAGAGGAACACGAGCAGTGGGCCGTCTGGAACGCGCACGCCGTCGCTCGGCCAGAACCAGCGTGCGCCGTCCTCGGGGAAGAACGACGTCGGCGGTGCACCATCGCGCCAGGCGAAGTCGAGCACTGCGGTCGCGAGGTCGAGCCCGGTCATCACCGCGACCGAGTTGCGCACCATCGTCGACTCGCTGCGTGTCAGATTCGCCGACGTCGCGATGAACGAATCGCCGAATAGCCACAGCGTGCGGTCGTCGCCGAGATCGATCGTGTAGGCGGCGTCGCCGCCGAGCCAGCGCGGGTCCTGATGAAACGGTTGATCGAGCGCGGTGTGGCGCACCGCTTCGCTATCGAATGGCGTGTCGTCGACCGGGCAGTACGGACAACCCGTCAACGCGAGCAAGAGCACGAGCCAGCGCACCATGTGAAGTAGACACGCGAGGTGCCGGTTGTGGGACTCAAACCACCTGGCAGGGTGAGGCGTGCAACGGCTACGATGGGTCCGTGAGGCTCGTCGCGGGGTTATTGCTCGTCGCTGGGTGCGCGGAATCGCCGCTCGCGACCGAGACCTCCGAGATCACCGCAGCGGTGCGCCACGAACGCTACGCGCTGATTCGCGACTCGGCGGCGGAGATGGGCCTCTACAACGCGGCGCTGATGGCCGGCATCGCGACGAGCGAGACCGCACTCGCGCATTGCCAGAGCGAAGCGACGTACGCATGCATGGGGCCGGCATCGCCGTCGTGTGGCGGCGGGCCGATCATCGCCGGCGCCGCCGATGGGCCGTGCGCCGACATGCAAGGCGGCCTCGGCATGTTCCAGTTCGATGCCGGCACGTACGCGCAGACCCTCGCGACGTACGGCGACTTCATCTTGACGATCGAGGGCAACACCGCGCAGGCGGTGAGCTTCGTCGTCGAGCGCGCGCAGCAGAACATCACGGGCGTCGACGACTGGCTGACCGCGGTCGCGTGGATGAACGACGTGCCGATGGACGCCGGCGATCCGAAGATGCAAGCGTGGGCGAGCTTCATCGTGTGCCGCTACAATGGCTGCTGCACGACGGGCAGCGCGACGTGCCAGTCGCGCGCGGCGGGCTATCGCGATAACGCGATCATGGCGTTCGAGGAAATGGGGTCGCTGTTCTGGTACACGGCGGAGCGCTGCCACGAGCTGCCGGCGGGTGGCGTGATCGATCAGCGCAGCGAGTGCTATCTCGCAGCCGGAGATCCGCGTTACTGGCATCGCGAGACGGGCGGCATCGAAGACGATCGCGAGTGGACCGCCACGACGAGCGCGACGGCGGCCCGCAACTTTGCGCGCTGGATCGTGAAGGCGGCGGGACTCTACTCGGTCGAGGTTCACCTCGACGGTGGCGAGCACGGCACATCGAAGCAAGCGAAGTACGTCATCGTGCATGGCGGCGCGACCGACGAGGTGATCGTCGATCAGTCGGCTGCGAGCGGGTGGGTCGCGCTCGGCGACTTCGAATTCGCCGGCGAAGGCGACGAGTACATCATGCTCGCCGACAACACCGGCGAGGCCGCGTCGACCGACACCAAGCTGCTGTTCGATGCGGTGCGCGTGCAGTCGCTCGACGGCGGCGGGTGCTGTAGCGTGGCGCGCGGTAACGGAGCGACGGCCTTGCTCGGCCTCGGGTTTGTCACACTGGTGCTGCGGCGGAGAGCTCGGCGAGCACTTCGCGCGTGATCAGCGTCGCGCGCTCATCGAAGGTGCACAGGATGACGCGCTCGGGAAGCGGCTCGGTGTGCGCGCGAATCGTGCGAATCGCGATCTCGGTCGCGGGGCGAAACGGATAGCCGTAGATGCCGGTCGAGATCGCGGGAAATGCGATCGACACGACGCCGTGCTCGGCCGCGAGCGCAAGGCTCTTGCGGTAGCAGCTCGCGAGCAGGTCGGGCTCGCCGTGCGTGCCGCCTCGATAGAATGGGCCGACCGTGTGGATGACGTACTTCGCGGGCAGCCGACCGCCCTTCGTCAGCTTCGCGTCGCCCGCTCGGCAGCCGCCATCGCGGTTGCGGATCTGGATGCACTCCTCGAGCAGGTCGGGCCCGGCTGCGCGGTGAATCGCACCATCGACGCCGCCGCCGCCGAGCAGCGACGAGTTCGCCGCGTTGACGATCGCGTCGACCTCGAGCTTCGTGATGTCGCCCTGAATGATTTCGATCTGCATCAGTACGCCGTGAGTGCGGCGAGCATCTCGCGCGTGGCTTCGGTGGTGTCGTCGTCGAACGTGCACAGCACGACGCGCTCGGGCTGCACGTACGGGTGCGCGAGGATCGTCTTGATCGAGATCTCCGCGGCGTCGCGCAGCGGGTAGCCGTAGACGCCGGTCGAGATCGCGGGGAACGCGATCGACGTCGCGCCGAGCCCGGCCGCGAGCTGGAGCGACTTGCGATAGCAGCTCGCGAGTTGGGCTGGCTCGCCGCGCCTGCCGTCCTCCCAGATCGGCCCGACGGTGTGGATGATGTGCTTCGCGGGCAGCCGATAGGCCTTCGTGATCTTCGCGTCGCCGGTGTCGCAGCCGTCGAGCTTCGCGCACTCCCAGCGCAGTTCCGGGCCAGCCGCCTTGTGGATGGCACCATCGACGCCGCCACCGCCGAGCAGCGTCTCGTTCGCGGCGTTGACAACCACGTCGACGATTAGCTTTGTGATGTCGCCCTGGACCAGCTCGATCCGCATCTATAAGTGCAACACTGTCAGATCGCACTGCAACGATCGATGCATGATGCAGCTAATCGGCGTCGCGATCGCCTCGGTGCTGATCGCTCTGTGGTTCTCGCGCTGGCTCCGGAGCTGGCGTGGCTCGTTGCGTGCGAAGCAGCGCGCCGCACGCGCGTGCGCGGGTGAAGACGCGGCCGAGCTGTTGCTCGAGGACGCTGGCTTCACGATCGTCGAGCGCCAGGCGCGCGTGATCTGGGCGCCGATCGTCGACGGCGAGCCCATCGCGATGGAGCTGCGCGTCGATTACCTCGTCGAGCAGCACGGCCAGCTGCTCGTCGCCGAGGTCAAGACCGGTGACGAGGCGCCGAGTGTCGAGACCGCTGCAACCCGCCGCCAGCTGCTCGAGTACCACATCGCGTTTGCCGCCGACGGCGTGTTGCTGGTGTGCCCGGAGCGCGGCGCGATCCAGCGCGTGCGGTTTGCGCTCGGTCGGTTGCCCGCCGTCGTGTAGCAGACGCGGTCACGGTGGGAACACGGTCCGCCAGTCGCGCTTCATGTCCACGACGACCCACCTCCGCGCAGCGGCTTCGTCGAGTGCGCGCGATAGCAGGCCGAAGTGCGTGTCGCGATCGTACGCGAACTCTCGTACGTCGTCGGTGTGGTGCAGGATCAAGCCGAGCCGGCGGCCGCGCCCGGCCGTCGTCCATTCGAGCATCTCGAAATCGCCGTCGGAGTTGCCGAACGCGAGGATCGGCCGCACTCCGATCATTTGCTCGATCGCGACCGGCTTACCGGGGCCATCGTCGATGAAGTCCGCCTTGGGTAGCCGGTCCAGCGCGGGTGCCTTCGCGTCGCTTCGATAGCGAAGCGCGATCCGACTGCCGATCACCTGGCGCGGCGGAATTCCGTAGACCCGCTCGGTCCACGGCCGGAGGAACTCGACGCCGCCTCCCGACACGACGTACGTCGTGAACCCTTGCGCGCGCAGATACGCGAGCAGCTCGAGCATCGGTTGATAGACGAGCGTGGTGTACGGGCGGCGAAATCGCGGGTGGCGCGCAGTCGCGAGCCAGTCCGTAGCGACTTTGGCGAATTCATCGGTCGTCATGTTCGCGTGCGTTGCCATCACGAGCTCGTGCACACCGCGCTCGCCTGTCGCTGCGATCGCGGCCTTGTCTCCTTCGAGCACGGCCTTGAATGGCTGTCGCGTCGTCCACACCGGATGGCTCGGGGCGAGCGTTTTGACCCGGTCAAGTGCGAACGCGAGCTGCGTGTACATCGGCTGCTCGACCCACAACGTGCCGTCGTTGTCGAACACCGCAATTCGTTCCGCCGGCGGTACGTAATCAGCGTCGCCGCGCTTCGTGACGCGGCCAACGAACGCCACGATCGAGCGCTTGCTCGCGTTGTCGTTCCACGACGGTAACGGGTCAACGTCCGTTGCCGCGCGCGGTGCGTTCTGACATGCGGCCACCGCGCACAGCAGTGCGAGCGAAACGGCGTGGGTCGTCATGCCGCTCGTGTGTGCAAACCCAGGACCGATACCGCGGGCTACGTACTAGCGATCGGTGCACTTGAACGGCTCGCCGGCAGCGAGCGCGCGATTTGGATCGTCGAGCAGCAGCGCGTAGTCTGCGTCCGGACACACGCTGACGAGCTCGGCGACCTTCGCGGGCCGCGTCGCGTAGTGCAGCACGACGCGCGGCGGCTCGGCCGCGGCGAGCTCGCGCTTGGACGCGGCACGCATCGCGGAGAGCCAGCGATCGCGTGTGAAGTCGTCGGTGCTCGCCGAGATCTCGACGACGAGCCCGCCGGCCGGGCGTTCGAGCAGGACGATCCAGGTTCCCGGTGCCGGCTGCGGCAACAGGTCGCGTACTGCGTGCTGCAGCTTGGATAGCTGATCTTCGTTTCGCGTGCTGCGCAGCGGCGCGACGCCAACGGCCAGCGGGCCGAGCGCCGTGGTGGCGTGCGCGCTGTCGAGCAGGTCGTTCGCGAGCTCGCGCGCCCACGCAACGCCGATCGGATACGCGGTGAACCGCGCCTTGGCGTTGCGAATCACGAGCGCGTCGCCGTCGACGTGTGCGACATCGCGCGCGCGCAGCTCGATCGCGACGCCGAGCACTGCGATCACCCAGGTATCGTCGATGCGCGTGCCGAGCCGCGTGTTGGGCCCGACGATCATCCCGTCGATGGCGCGCATGAGCTCGGCCCGGCCCTCGAAGCCGTCCGTGCGGCCGCCGGCGAGCGCGGTTGCGGCGGCAAGGCGTTCGGCGCGGGGCGGGTGCTCTTCGTCGTCGCCATCGATCGATGCGGCGAGCGCGCGTGGCATCGCACCGGGCATGTAGCCGGCGAGCTCGAGCAGTGCGACCGCGCGTTCGTCGGCGACGGCTTCGGCGTCGCGGCGGGCCGCGAGAAACGCGGCGTCGGCGTCGGGCGCGAACAGCGACACCGATGTGTGCCTGCCTTCGAGGTGCACGAGCTCGTGCGCGACGATCGCTGCGAGCTCCGCTTCGCTCGCGAGCCGTTCGATCACTCGGCGGCCGACCACGATCTGCTCGCCGAATGCGGCGTAGGTGCCGTCGTGATCACCGATCACGACGCGCGGCGGATGCGCGAGATACGCGCCGCGGGCGAGCCGATTCGCGACGGCCTGCACGTAGCGTCGCAGGCGCGCGTCGGTATAGACGTCGAGCTGGCCCGCGATCAGGTCGCGCTCGGCCATGAAACCCGCGCAGCGCTCGACGTCACCTTCCGAGCACGCGCTCGGCAGCTCCGCACCGAGATACTTCGGCGTGCCGCCGCACGCGGCGAGCGCGGCGAGCGCGACGATTCTCACTTCGCGCCTCCGCCGACGATCGCTTCGAGGTCGATCCGATCGGACTCGACCTGCATGCGCATCTCGAGCCGGTCGTCGACTTCGCGGCGTGCGCGCACGAGACCCTCGCGCAGGCGATTGGCGTCGTACCACTGGCCGCCACGTAGGCCGAGCGCTTCGATCACCGCCGCGCGGGTGCCGCGCCTGCCGCCACGCGCGATCACGTTGCCGATCCGGAACCGCTGCCCGGCACGGACCGCGATCGTGAGATGCACTCTGCCCGTCGTGTCGTCGAATGTCGCTTTAGGCGCATCGATCTCGGCGTGCAGCCAGCCGAGCTCGTGATAGCGGCGGGTCAGCTGCTCGAGCGCGCGGGTCAGCCGGTCGGCGACGTACGCGCCGCCGACGCTATTGATCGTACCCAGCGCATCCTCGAGCGCGGCGAGCCGCGAGCTCGCCGGAAACTCGTCGCGGGTCGCGAACTCGATCGAGCCGATGCGGAACTTCGGTCCCTTGTCGACGGTGACGACGAGCTCGACGCCGCAGCCCTGCTGCCGGGTCACGCGGACCTCGGCCCGCGGAAACCCGCGGTCGCGTAGCGCCTGCGCTGACACCCCGGCGATCCGCTCGGTGCGCTCGGTGTTGTCGAGCGTCCCCGCGAGGACCGCGAGCTGCGGGACGTCATCGCGTGTGCCGCCGACGACGATCACGTTGCCGACCCGCGCATCGGTGCAGGGTGCCGCGATCGCCGGATACGTCGCCTGCGGGTGACGACATGCCGCCACGCATATACACAGGAGAATCAACCGGTTCACGCTCGCGCGTAGAGCAAGCTCCGCTCCAACGCTATGTCTGCGATCGGTCTAGCGGCGAGCCCACCGAAAAGTTGCCTCCGGTATGCGATGCGCCCGAACCTGGCCCCAGCCCATGAGCTATCTGCACTGCCCGACGTGCAAATGCGCCTACAACATCGCGCTCTCCGCCCTGTGCCCGAACTGCCCGGTGCCGATGAGCGAGGTCGATCCGGCGGAGGACATCGTCGCGGCCGCCGAGCGGCTGGCCCACGCGATGGCGCGCGCGACGCCGTCGGAGCGCAAGATCGCGACGACGCGCATGGACCAGCTCGCGCTACCTGCGCCGGGCGCGAAGCCGGTGACGTTTCACGGTGCGATGCTGCGCTCGATCCGTGAAGCGATCGAACCGGTGGCTCCGCCGCCCGTGCCGAAGCCGCAGCCGCTGCTCGCCGCGATCGCCTATGCGGTCGTCGAGAAGATCAGCGAGCGCATCCAAGAAAAAGCGCCGCAGCTGATGGAGCGAATTCCATCCCGCTTGCGGCGCGCCGGCTCACTCGTGCGCGCTCGCATGCGCGCACTCGCGGCCTAAATCAGATCAACCGAGCTGCTTGTTGACGAAGTCCCAGTTGACGAGCTTCCAGAACTCCTCGACGTACTTCGGCCGCGCGTTGCGGTAGTCGACGTAGTACGCGTGCTCCCAGACATCGCAGGTGAGCAGGCACGCCTTGCCGACGGCGAACGGCGTCTCCGCGTTCGACGTGGTCTCGATCGCGATCGAGCCATCGCTGTTCTTCACGAGCCAGCCCCAGCCCGAGCCGAACTGCGCGACCGTGGACTCGCTGAACTTCTTCTTGAAGTCAGCGAAGCTGCCGAACGACTTGTCGATCGCGTCTTTGATCTTGCCGCTCGGATCACCGCCCGCCTTCGGCGCGACGCAGTTCCAGTAGAACGTGTGGTTCCAGACCTGGGCAGCGTTGTTGAAGACCTTCTTCTCGCTGGCCTGACCCTGCGATGCCTTCACCACCTCTTCGAGCGACATCTTCTCGTACTTGGTGCCGGGCACGAGGTTGTTGAGATTCGTCACATACGCTTGGTGGTGCTTGCCGTAGTGGTAGTCGATCGTCTCGGCCGAGATGACGGGCGTCAGCGCGTCCTTGGCGTAAGGCAGGGGGGGAAGCTCGAAGGCCATGAGGTGTCTCCTTGTTGGACGTGTTGTAGCCCCGCTGTGCCGCCCAGGGGAGTCGGGAGCGTCGTAAAGTAGCGCCGTGCTCGGCCCCCTCGATCACATCGGCTCTGCGCTCGCGTATTTCGCGACCGCCCGCCGCCAACAGACGAGCGACATGCTAACCGCTCGGCAGCACGCGGCACCGCTGCCGCTCGCGAAGGGCGTCGAGCTGACGTGGCTCGGCACCGCCGGATTCCGGCTCGCGTACCAGGGCGTCGTGGTGTGGATCGATCCGTACGTAACCCGCCTATCACTGTCCGAGCTGCTGCGCCGCAAGGTCGTACCGCCGTCGCGAGAAGCAATCGGGCGCTGGATCGACAAGGCCGACGCCGTGCTCGTTGGTCATACGCACTTCGACCACGCGCTCGACGTACCGGCGATCGCGCAGCGCACCGGCTGCAAGGTCTACGGCTCGCAGTCACTCGCGAACCTAATGAACCTCTACAAGCTCGGCGATCAGGCAGTGATCGTGGAGCCGCATCGCGACTACGAGGTCGGCCCGTTCAAGTTCCACTTCGTACCGAGCCAGCACTCCAAGCTACAGCTCGGCCTCCGCGTGCCGTTCTCCGGTGAGCTCACGTGCGATCACGTCGATCACCTCACGCCGCAGGCGTATCGCTGCGGCCAGGTCTGGGGCATCTACATCGAGGTCGGCGGCATGCGCTTCTATCACCAGGGCTCGGCCGATTTCCTCGAGGACGAGCTCAAGGTCCGCGACGTCGACGTGTTCCTGTGCGGCATCTCGGGTCGGCGGTTCACGCCGAAGTACGTCGAGCGCATCGTCACCAAGCTGGCGCCGAACCTGATCGTGCCGACGCACTACGACGATTTCTTCCGCCCACTCGAGGGCAAGCTCGAGCTGTCGTTCAACGTGAACCTCACCGGTTTTGCCGACGAGGTACGCGCCGCGTCCAAAGATCTGCCGCTCCATGCGCTGGAGCTCGGAGTGACATGCCGCAGTTCTGGTTGATGAAGACCGAGCCCGAAACGTTCTCGATCGATGATCTCGAGCGCGTGAAGGTAGAACCATGGACGGGCGTGCGCAGCGTGTTCGCGCGATTTCACATGCGTGCGATGAGCGTCGGCGACGAGGTGCTGTTCTATCACTCGAGCTGCGAGCCGCCCGGCGTGGCGGGACTCGCACGCGTGGTCAAGACGCGCGTGATCGACGAGACCCAGTTCGATCCCCAGAGCAAATACTTCGACGAGAAAGCGACGCGCGAGAAGCCGATCTGGGACTGCGTCGAGGTCGAATTCGTCGAGAAGCTGCCGTACTTCGTGTCGCTCGCCCACATTCGCGCCGAGCCCGAGCTCAAGGACATGAAGCTGCTGCAGATCGGCCGGCTGTCGGTGATGCCGGTCGCGGAGCCGGAGTTTCACCACGTCGTCGCGATGGGGCGGGTCGAGCCCAAGCCGCTGCCGGAGCCGATCAAGGTGGCTCGCCCCAAGCGAGCGAAGAAACCGGCGCGGGCCGCAAAGACCGCACGTGCCAAGAAGCCTGCGAAGAAGTCCTCCAAGCAACCGAGGAGCAAGCGATGAGCGAGGTCGACGACCTGATCGCGTACGCATACGCGCACGATCGCGAGGGTGACGAGCACGGCGCGATCAAGTTCTACGACGCGGCGTACCGACTCGGCGTCCCGGACGAAAAGCGGCGGCGCTTTCTCGTCGGCTACGGCTCGACGCTACGCAACGTCGGCCGCTCCGAAGAAGCGGTGGCGATCCTCGGCCAGGCGATCGCCGACGATCCAGGCTACCCGGCCTACGTTCCGTTTCTCGCACTCGCGCTCGCGGACGCCGGGCACCCAAAGGCCGCGCTCGCGACGATGCTCGGGGCGGTGCTCGACGTCGCGCGTCCCGATGCGCTCGACGGTTTCGAGCGTGCGCTCGGCGAGTACCACCAGGAGCTGCTCGACAAGGCACAGCGGTAGGGAGATTCAACATCAGCCTCGCCTCAGGATCCTGAGGCTGCGGCGCGGCAATTCCGCGAAAGCCAATGCCTCGGCCTGTGCAGTGCGTCGGTACGATCGTTGCTCGTACGAACGTCATGCGGTTGTTCCTCGGCCTCCTCTTCATCCTTGCAATCGGCGGTTGTGCGCAGCCCGACGATCCGGGCGACCAGACCTTGCCTCCCGCGTTCAGTGGGTTCTTTCACCACGACGCCGTCGACGCAGTCAACCTGCGCATCAGCGACGACGGCACGTTCCAATGGACCATCTACGGTTGCGATTTCGGCGCCACCGTCGACGGCGTATGGACGCGCAGCGGCGAGACCATCGTGCTGCGCTCGGCCGACGCTGCTCCGCTGGACTGGTCCCACGGTGGATCGTTTCGGTTCCAGGTCGACCACGTCGAGGTGGTCGCGATCGACGGTCGGCTCGACGCAGTCGGCAAGACCGCAACGCATGGGGTCGCGTTCGAGCAGAGCTGGGCTGCAGGCGGCGTGTGCGCAGTCTGCGGCGGTCCGCTCGGCCCGACCGGGCAATGCGCGTGCGCCGACCCGTTTACGGCAGGCGTTTGCCCATAGCTGTGACCTAGCGATCGAACAGCCAGTCGAATAGACGCTTGCCGCGATCGCCATCGACATCGACGCCGATCGGCACCTGCGCGTCGTCGGGACTGTGAAAGTCCGAGCCCGCGGTGCACACGAGGCCGAGCTCGTCGGCGAGCTCGACCCAGCGCTTGCGCTCGTGCACGTCGTAGACGCCGTACAGCGCCTCGACACCGGCGAGCCCGTCGCGGTGGTGCTTGCGGAGCAGTGCGACGCCGAGCTGATCGTAGAGATGCGGGTGCGCGAGCGACATCGCGGCACCGGCCGCGCGACCGAGCGCGAGTGCATCGACGAGCGTCAACGCGTGGTGCGGGACATCGACGGGACCGCCGTCGTAGAGGTGCCGCGTGAAAGCGTCTTTCATAGAATTCACCGCCCCGGCCGCGACCATGAGGCGCGCGAGATCGGGGCGGCCGAGCGCGCGGCCGGACTGCTCGGCTTCGGCGATCAGCGGCTCGACATCGACACGAATCCCGCGTTGCGCGAGCCGCGCGCCCATCATGCGCATGCGATTGCGGCGCGCGACCCGAAGATCTCCGAGACGGTGCTCGAGCTCGGACCAACCCGTGCCGCCGCGATCGTACGCGAGCACGTGGAGCGTGCGGCCGGTCTCGGGCTCGTCGCACGAGATCTCGACGGCGCGTAGCACGCGTGCGGTGCCGGCCGGGACGTGAGAGCCGGCGCACGTATCGTGATCGGTGAGTGCGAAGACTTCGACAGAGCGCGCGGCGGCTCGGGAAGCTACCTGCTCAGGACTCTCAGTCCCGTCGGAGCATGTCGAATGACAGTGCAACTCGAAGCGCATCGCGGCTGGCAACGTAGCAGGCTTCCGCTACCCTTGCTCGACGATGGCGAGCCTCGTGGGAGTTCGAGAACGTCGGGAACGAGTGATCGCCAGGCTCACCGAGTGCTATCAGCAGGATCTGCTCGACATCGACGAGCTCGATCGTCTGCTCGATCAAGCGCACGCGCTGGGCACGATCGCCGAGCTCGACGAGCTGGTCGCCGGGTTGGGTGAATCGACCGCGGCGTTACCGATCGCGAAACACGCGACCGACGATCCGACGCGGCTGCAGCGCAAGTACCTCACCGTGATGTTCAGCAGCATCGAGCGCACCGGTCGCTGGGTCGTGCCACGCACGCTGGTGGCGCGTGCCATGTTCGCCACGGTCGTGCTCGACTTCCGCGACGCATCGATCGCCGCGGGGACCACCACGCTCGATCTGAGCTCGACGTTCGGAAGCGTCGAGCTCGTGCTGCCGCCGTGGCTGGCGATCAATGTCGACGTCGCGTCGATCGGCGGCGCGGTCGAGGAGCGCCATCGGCTCGCACGCGATCCCGACCCGACCGAACCGGTGCTGCACGTCAACGGCGTGGTGCGGTTCGGCAATCTCTGCATCACGACCCGGCTGCCCGGCGAATCACCGGGCCAAGCGCGCAAACGCGAGAAGCGCGAACGCCGCGAGCTGGCTGCCGGTCGCGCGTTGCCACCGGCGCGTGGGCAGATGTAGGCGCGCCTGGCTCCAGTATCCCCAGGGCCGCTCTGCTACCATTTCCCGTTGCATGCCCATTCCAGGCGGCGTTTCCCAGGGCCACGCGCGTCTGGGCCGTTACGAGCTGCTCGCGCGCCTCGCGACCGGCGGAATGGGTGAAATCTTCCTCGCGCGGCTGTCGGGCGCCGAGGGTTTCGAGAAGCTGTACGTCGTCAAGCGCATCCTCGCGCACCTCGCGGACGACGCCCGGTTTCGCCAGATGCTGATCGCCGAAGCGAGCATCGCTTCGAAGATGAGCCATCCGCACATCTGTCAGGTGTTCGAGCTCGGCGAGACCGAAGGTCAGCTCTACATCGTGATGGAGTACCTCGAAGGCGTGTCGCTGCTGCCGCTGCTCAGGCGGTTCTCGCGCGAGAACACAGCTCTCGATCTCGGCTTTGTCGCCGGCGTGATCCAGCAGGTCACGGACGCGATGAATTACGCGCACGAGCTCAAAGATCGCGAGGGCGAAAACCTCGGCATCATCCATCGCGACGTCACGCCGTCGAACATCTTCCTCACCGAGGCCGGTGTCGCGAAGGTGCTCGACTTCGGCATCGCGAAAGCGCGCGGCGCGTCGACGCAGACGCAAGAAGGCACCGTCAAAGGCAAGTACGCCTATATGGCGCCCGAGCAGCTCAAGGGCAGCAACATCGATCGCCGCGTCGACATCTTCGCACTCGGCGTCGTGCTGTACGAGATGCTCGCGCTGCGCCGGTTGTTCCAGCGCAAGACCGACTACCTGACGTTCCGTGCGGTGATGGAGCAGCCGATTCCGGATATTCGGCGCTACCGGCCGGATCTCCCCGAGGGCGTCGCCGATGCATTGACGCGCGCGCTCGATCGCGATCCCATGGCCCGCTTCGAGACCGCGCGGCAGTTCGGCACCGCGATTCTCGACGGCAGCCACTCGCGGCCGTGGACACAGGGCGAGATCAGCGACTTCGTGCACGCGAACTTCGCCGAGGAGATCGGCAAGCGCAGCCAGCAAGTCGCGAGCGTGGTCGCACGCACGCAGTCGGGGGTCTCGGCGCGCGCGACGATGCCGCTGTTGATTCATCCCGACGAGGGCACGCACGAGGGCGACGACGACGAATCGTTCCCGTCGGTCGAGACCGAAGTCGACGGTCCGCCGCTGTGGATGCCACGGCCATCGACCCCGCCGCGCCCGCTCAATCCGGGCAACAGCGCCGACTTCGCAGCTCATTCGACGGGCGGAACGCCGCAACCATTCGGGCTCGAGAGCACGGGCAGCGCGCCAATGCTGCAGCCGCTGCGCGGCCAACCGGTGATGCCGCCGACGAATCCGAACGCGCAGCCGATCGTCGTCATGCCTCGGCGCAGCGTGTTCTGGCCGATCTTCGGCGTGCTGATGGTGGCGATCGCCGGTGGCGCGTTGTTCCTGGTCTGGCAGCAGATGCAGAACCAGCAGCCATCGAAGATCGAGATCACGCAGGCGCCCGTGACCAAGCCGCTCGATCCGCCGCCCGACAAGGTCGAGACGCACAAGATGGCGGACATGCCAACGAACCCTGATCAAGGTTCGGCAGGATCGGCCGAGACTCCGGGTCCGGGACCAGGCCCGAACGTGCGCAAGCCGCCGAAACGATCGTTCAATGACCAGCTCAATAGCGCGATGAGCGCGAAGCTCGGTGACCTGCGCGGATGTCTCAACGAGCACGCAGACGGCTTGCCGGCGAAGGGCAAGCAGATCATGGCGTCGATCGCGATCACAACGACGGGCAAGACCAAATCGGTGTCGCTGCAGCCCGACAACATCGACACGTCGCCGCTCGGCGGCTGCCTGAAGAACGTCATCAAGCGCATCGAGTTCCCCGAGGGACGCGACACGTCGTTCACCGTGCCGCTGACGCCAAAGAACGGTTAGCTCAGCTCGCCGATCAGCTGCGGCCAGTCCGGGATCCGAATCGACACGCGGCCTTCAGCCCGGTCAGCTCGACCACCGCCCTTGCCGCCGACCTTCGCCGCGAGCTGCTTCCACAGTGCGCCGCAGTCCAGGGTCGAGCCGGATGCGCGCATCAGAACGACGTGGCTGCCCGCGTCGTCGGGGATGCACAGCAGGGCATCGCGACCGGCCGCGGTGAGCTTGGCGGCGACGCTCCTCATTAGATCGGCGTCGCCGGGGATCACGGCGATCACCGCGCCGGTGCCGGGGAACGACTCGGCGACGATCGACGCGAGGCGGGACCTCAGATTCGCAATCTCGGTGCTCGAGCTCTCGGCGTCGCGGCGCAGCTTGTCGATCGCAGCCGGCACTTCGGCAGGTCCGCACGAGAACTGCGTCGCGAGCCCGCGCAACACCTGATCGCGTGTGAACAGCTCCGCGCGCGCGCGACGACCCGCGGTGAACGTCACGCGCGTCATTCCCTTGTAGCGTTCGCTCGACGTAATGCGGATCGAGCCGAGCTGCGACGTGCGCGCACAATGCGTGCCGCCGCATGGCGAAAAATCGAACTCGCCGATCGCGATGACGCGAATGTCGGAGCTCACCTTCGGATCGCGGCGCAGCTTCATCGCGGCGAGCTCGTCCGCATTCGGAAACCAGGCGCGGATCGCCAGATCGTCGTCGATCAGATCGTTCGCGAGATCCTCGGCGGCTGCGAGCTCGGCATCGGGAATGCGATCGCGCGCAGCGTCGATCGTCAGTGCGGACTCGCCGAGTCGCGCCGATGCGGTCGGGGCTTGCGCGCGCTCGAGCAGCGTGCCGGAGAGGAGGTGCTGCGCCGTGTGTTGCGCCATGTGCTGGCGGCGGCGCGCCCAGTCGAGCTCGCAGGTGACCGTCGCGCCAACGGCCGGTAGCTCGCCGGTGACGAGGTGGACGATCGTGCCGTCGTCGAGCTCCTGCGTGTCGACGACGGCGACGTCCGCGATCGCGCCGCGATCGCCGAGCTGCCCGCCGGCCTCGGGGTAAAACGCTGTTTGATCGAGAACCACGGCGGGCTGCTCGCGGTACTTCGCGTGTGCAACGACCTGCGCATCGAACCGGCGCACGTACGCGTCGTCGTGATAAAGGCGGCGAGTCACGCCGCGAGCGTAGCGCATGTGCATATAGTCCGCGCATGCCAGCTCACCGAGACGAAATCGTAGCGTGTGCAACCTGCAAGACCGGGCTAGATCCGCGCGGTACGCGGTTCATCTGCGGCAAATGCGGAGGCGCACTCGTCACTGCGGCGGAGCTCGAGGCGATGATGAACGAGCTGTCCCCGGACGATCAGCGGCCGCTCGACCGCCGGTTGATGCCGGCGACCGCGACACCGCGATCGTGTCCGCGCTGCACGACCGAGATGAAGGCGGTCTCGATCTACGGCGTCACGCTCGATCACTGCGGCGAGCACGGCATCTGGTTCGACGGCGAAGAGCTCGCAAAGGTGCTCCACCTCAACGGCCACCTCTACGCCGAGCGCCAGTTCAGCGACCGCGCGCAGAGCAACAGCCTCGGCGGCATTCTCGGCTCGGCGATCCGCGGGCTGTTCAAGTCGGGCGTCGAGAAGCGCCGGCTCGAGAAGCACATCGAGGCGACGTCGCCGAAGAAGACCGACTAAGCGGCTGCGCGATCCGTCTCTTCGTTGTAACGCTCGCCGTGCGGATTGTCCGGCCGGTCGAGTCCGCTCATCGGTCGAGCTTGTCCGGTGAGCGGACAGTCGCGTCCCGATCATTGCGAAATGCCGCAGCCAGCTGTTGGCGCCGTCGGTGCAGTGCGGCCGGTCATGGAGGTTCTGCTAACATGGAGCTCATGGACCGAGAGCGCGTTCCACCTGTCCCGTTCGACTGGGACCGCGACCGCGACCAAGTTGTCGTGCTGCACGGGGTTACGTGGCCTCACTACGTCGCGCTCAGCGATGCCCGCGGTGAATCGTCCCGCCCATTGTTCGCGTACCTCGACGGAGACCTCGAGATCGTGACGACTTCGCGCGGTCACGAATTCATCAAGACGCTGCTCGCGCGGCTCGTCGAGACCTACGCGGAGGAAATGAACTTACGGCTCAACGGTCTGGGCGAAACGACGTGGCGTAACAAGGCACGTCGCGCCGGGCTCGAGGCGGACGAGTGCTACACGGTCCGCAAGAAGCGCAAGGTCCCGGACCTCGCGATCGAGGTCGTGCTGACGAGCGGAGGTGTCGACAAGCTCGAGATCTATCGCCGGCTCGGCGTTCGTGAAGTGTGGTTCTGGATCAACGCGCGCGTGTATGTGTATCGGTTGAACGGCAAGTACAAAGAAGTCCAAGCAAGCGTCGCACTACCTGGAATCGACCTCGATGCGCTCGCCCGGATCATTGCCGTCGCCGACGAAGACGAGCAAACGGAAGCCGTGCGCGCATACCGCAAGTCTCTGCGTAAGCGCGCGTAGCTCGCGGCGCGTGAAGTCAGCGTCCCCTGATCCGCTGCACGGCGCCGTCGGGAACCCAACCTGCTGTGCCGTTGGCGAGCCGGATCTTTGTCCACGTGTCGCGGCGCTCGACGAGCGTGACCTCGGCACCGCGCGGCAGCGGCTGCGTGAGCGCGGCCGGTGCACCCGTGCTGTCGGCGGCGCGTAACACGACGCCGTCCATCACCACGGCGTCGTCCTCGTGACGATCCTCGAGCACGAGCGACGCCAGCATCACGAGCCAGATCGCGAGCGGCAGCACCGAGACACCGGCGAGTGCACGGCGGCGGCGACCACGCCACGGTACGAGGAGCAGGATCGCGATCGCAAACCCAGCGGCACCGACGAGCAAGCGCGACGAACGCGGCCAATGATGGAAGAAGAACAGCGTCGCGGTCGCGCCCGACTCGGCGGGACGCATGCCGTCGGGGAGCTTGCTGCGCAGCCAGCTCAGGTTGCGGCGGGCGCGCGCATTGCCACCGTCGAGGGCGAGCGCGCGGCGATACGCGAGCGTGGCGGTCGCGACGTCACCCGACGCGAGTGCGGCGTTGCCCCAATCGGTGAGTAGCTCGGGGCGATCGGGCAATTCGCGCGCGGCTTCGCCCAGTGCGGAGGCCGCACGCGCGAACGCCGCCTTGCGCGCGGTCGCGTCGGTGACGGTCATTGCTTGCTGATACGCGGTGCGGCCATCGTCGAGCGCGGACGCATCGGCGGTGGCGGGTACCGCGAGCAGCACGAGCAGGACGGCCGCGGCCGTTGTGGTCGGCGAGCGTTTGCGCTTTGCCTCGGCCGTCCACCGCCGCACGAGGTCTTCGGCACGTACGAGCAGATCCGCGGCGAGCGGCGCCGACGCCGAGCTCGGTGCGAAGCCCGCGTTCTCGATCTCGGCGAGCAAGCCGTCACTCGGCTCGCGCTCGACGGTGCGCGCGAATGCGCGGAGCGCTGCGACGAGTGCGCCGGCGGTGTCACGCGCGGGATCCTTCGCGGCACGCGCGAGCTCGTGCTCGACGCGACGGCGAGCGGCGCGCACTTCGGCGGCCTCCTCGCGCTGCGACAGCGTGCGGACCTGCCAGCTGCGCACGCCGAACAGTGCGAGCGGAATCGCGTAGAGCAGACCGACGAGCAGCCACAGCAGCGTGCCGCCGAGTGGCTTGTCGGTGACCGTGCTCGGCGACGACAGCGCGAGCTCGCCGGCGACAAGCGCGATGTCGGTCTCGGCAGGAGCCGCCGCCTGGCCGCCGGATTTCTTCGGCGCCATCGCGACGACGTCCCCTGCACCGATGATGCTGCCGCCCTTGACCGAGACCGCGATCGGATCGCTGTGGATCGTCTGGTAGTGCCCTTTGACCGGATCGAAGTACGAGAACGCGATCGCGGGAATCTCGCTCGCCGGGCCGGTGACCTGCGCGGTGACCTTGAACTTCTTGGCCAGGCCGTCGTCGGAAAGCTCGCCGGTCGGCGTCTCGGCCGGCACCGTGAACTTGTCTTTCGGTAGACCGCCGGGCGCGTCGAGCCGGGGCAGCGCGAGCGTGTCGAGCCGCTGGTTGCTCTTCACCGTGATCGCGAGCTCGACCGGTTCGCCGAGCTGCACGACCGAGCGGCTCGTCGCGACCGCGATCGAGAACTGAGTACCGACGGCGCCGGCGTATCCGGGCGGCTTGTTCGTCTCGGGCAGCGGCTTGACCTCGAGCGTGCGCGCGGCACCGCTGACCTTGAACAGCTGCGTCGCCGAGTTGCCAAAGATATCGGCGCGCCCGACGGCGAGCGCGGCGACGACGGTGGGCGCGGGGACGGCGAGCTTGCCGGCCTTCTTCGGCGCTACCATGAACTTCACGGTCACGCGCTTGAAGCCCCCGTCGTCGGCGACGTCGTACTGCAGCTTCAGCTCTTTGCTGCCGGCCTGAAACGCGAGCACCTGGCGCGGGTCGGTGACCGGCGGCGCGCTGATCACGAATTCGTCCATCGTCATCAGCGGCACCGAGAACGTCTGGTCTTGGGGCTGGCGGCGGAAATGCCAGGTCAGCGTAGCCTCGAACTGTTCGCCGACGAAGATCGGTCGGTCGGGCAGGGCGAGCTCGACCTTCATATCGTCGGTGGTGTCGACCGCTTTGGCATCGAGCTCGCCAGCGGCTGCGGTCGCGCGTTTGCTGCCTTGCACGATGGTGACCGGCGGCACCTTCACGCGGCCGGGCTTGTCGACTTCGATGCGCCAACGGAACGTCCAGGTCACGCGTCGAAAATCGGTCCGCTTACCGTTCACGATCTGGATCGACTGCGCGACCTGCGGTTCGCCGCCGAGCGGCGTGACGCGCGCCCCAGCAATGTCGAGCTTCGGTTGTGCGGGCTCTGGTGCCTCGTCGAGACCGGCGACCACCATCGCGATGTTGAACGGCACGCCGGCGTGCGGCCTGCCTTCGAGTCGCAGCTCGGCGCGCGGGTCCTCGGCGCGAGCGCTCGCAGCGAGCCCGCACAGCAGCACGAGCGAGAGCGCGAGGCAGCGCATTACCAGTCCTTCTCCACGGCGTCCCCGCCCGACTCTCGCTCGCGACGTTCGCGTTGTCGACGGGCATCCTCGTCGCGCGCGCGCTGACCGGCGCCGCCTTGCTGCTGTTGCTGCTCTTGGTCTTGCTTCTTGTCTTGCTGTTGCTGCTGTTGCTGTTGCTGCTGTTCGTCTTGCTTCTGTTGCTGCGGCGGCTGCAGCAGCTTGAGCGCGTTCATCAGGTGCTCGATCGCGGAGGCCTGGCTCTTCAGCACCGGATCGAGGCTGTGCGATTGGTTCGTATCGGTCGCCGCTTTGTCGAGCACGCGCTTGGCATCGGCCATGTCGTTCTGCGCGAGCCGCACTTCGTCGGCTGCAGCGGCCATCGCTTTGCCTTGCTGTTGCTGCTGCGGCTCCTTGGCCTTCGCCGCGGCATCGGCTTGGGCCGCCAGCGCATCGATGATCGCCTTCGCGAGCTGACCGTGCTGGTCTTGCCGGCCGACGATACCGCCCAGCTTCGGGCGGCGCGTCTCGTCGTCCTCGGTGTGCGCGGCGGACGTCTGGTCGCGGGTCTCGCCCTGCTGGCGAATCAGATCCTGGAGATGCTCGATCACCGAGAAGAACAACCGGCGCAGGTCGTCGAGCTTCGCGTCGGCGGCTTTCGCGGGCGTCAGCGCGTCCTTGTTGCCCTTGATCGCGGCGTCGAGCTGACCGACGAGCTTGTCGGCTTCGCCGCGCAGCGTCTCGGCCTGCGCGAGCATCTGCTTCTGCTGCTCGGCCGCTTGCTTCTGCTGCTCGGCCGTCTGCTGCTGTGCCGGATCCGCGGGTGCCGGCGCAGCCTGTTGAGCCGCGACCTTCGCGACCTCGTCGGCGATCAGCTGCTTGATGCGGCCCATGCGCGTCACGTTCTGCGCGAGCGCTTCCTTGGTCTGGCGCGCGCGCTCGGGTCCCGGCAATTGCTTCGCGGCTTCGGGCGACAGCAGCGCCACGATCTGCTTCTGCGCCTCCGACGTGATGTCGATCGTTTGCTTGAGGTCGGCGAACAGCTCGATCGCCTTCGCGAGCGCGACCAGCGCCTCTCGTTCGTCGGTCGCCGCCTCCTTGGTTTTCTTGTCGACGAGCCGCTGGCGGGCGCGATCCATCGCGGCGCTCGCCTGAACGACGAACGGCAGCGCGTTCTTCACGCCCTCGAGCAGCTTTGCTTGCTCGGGCTTTGGGTCCGGCGGCGGCGGCCCGTCGACCGCTGCGGCGAGCCGGGCGCGCACTTCTTCGAGGCGATCGCGCAGGCCACCCTGCCGATCGGCGAGCGCGGGTGCGTCGAGCCACGCCGGAATCTCACCGGTGGCTTCGGCGACCGCGAGCGTCTCCTGCACGAGCTGCAGCTCGTCGCGTGCGACGTCGCGCATCACCGTGATCGGATCCAGCAACTGCTCGCGAGCTCGCTTGAGCGCGACGAGCGCGGACTCGGCGCGGCCGACCGCGGCTTCCGCGGACAGCTCTTGCAGCTTGCGGCGTGCCTCGGCGATCCGGCCGCGTGCCTCGGCGAGATAGAGGTCGAGGTTCTTGAGCTGGATCACGCGCACCTTCTCCTCATCGTTGCGCTGATCCTCGGCCTTCTGACCGATCGTCTCGATCTCGTCGGCGGCGAGGTCGGTGATCACGCCGGCCTCGGCGACGATGCCGCGTTCCTTGTCGGCGAGGTGCGTGAGCGTGCCTTGCTGCGCGAGCGGGTCGGCGCCGCCGGCTTGCTTGATCGCGACCCACGCGCCACGCGCATCGTCGAGCACGCTGCGCTGATCGTTGATCACCGCGTCGAGCCGCGCTTCGAGCTTGCCTTCGCCCTTGCGCAGCTCGTCGGCGATCGCCTGCGCACGCGCGCGCATGATCGCGAGGTTCGCGAGCGTGTTCGCGTCGTCTTTGTGCAGGCGCGCCGCATCCGCGAACCAATCGACCGAGCGCTGCGTCAGCTCGAGTACTTTCTCGAGGTCAGGAGACCCTTGGGAATCCCCGACGGGGGAATTCTCGCCGGTCTTCGCCTTGTCCGCATGCGCCGAGTAGGCGACGCCGAGGTTGTATGCGGCGCGGAACCTGAGCTCGGGATCGACGCCCGCGAGGTTGCGCGCCTCGAGCAGCTCCTTCTCGGCCGCTTCGTGCTCACCCTTGCCGAGCAGCTCGATGCCCTGGTTGTAGTGCTCGCGCGCGGCGCGGTGCTCGCCCTTCGCGCACGCGACGACGAGTATCAGGATGCAGAGTGCCCTCATCGCACCCTCCGTTCGCCCGCACCGGCCCCGACCCACAGCGCGGCGAGCAAGGCCACGAGCGAGACCAGCACGAGCCACTGATAACGCTCGGCCGGAATCACGCGCACCGACGCATCGGCCGCCGAGCGCACGATCGGGCGCACGTGACTCTCCATGATCGAATCGAGATCGATCGCGCTCGTGCCCGCCGGCACGTATGCGCCCTCGGTGGTCAGCGCGATCTTGCGCAGCGCTTCGCCGTCGAGCTTGCTGATCACCGGCTTGCCATCGTGCATCAGCGTGGTCTTCGCGCCGGTCTGCGGATCGGTCAGCGTGATTTGACTTCCGGTCTCACTGCCGAGCCCGACCACGACGATCTTCACGCCGGCGTCGCGCGCGGCCTTCGCCGCTTCCTGCGTATACGGATCCTGATCGTCGCCGTCGCTGATCAACACCATCAGCTTCGCGCCTTGGCCGGCGGGGAAGCCGCGGACCGCGGTCTTGATCGCTTCGCCGACACGCGAGCCGCCTTTGCCCGCGCTGCGCGTATCGATCGTCGATAGCACCGTGGTGAAGAACGAATGGTCCGGCGTCAGCGGGCACGCTTGCACAGCGCGGCCTGCAAACACCACGAGCCCGACGCGATGCTCTTCGAGCCGGCTGACCAGCTGATTGATCTCGGCCTTCGCGCGCGCAAGCCGGTTCGGCGCCGCGTCCTCGGCGAGCATCGACCGCGACACGTCGAGCACGAACATCACGTCCGCCGACGCGTGCGACGCGGTCACGGTCTCGGTCGTGCCACGCGCCTGCGGTCGCATCAGCGCGCCGACCGCAGCGAGCAGCGACACGAGCACGAGCACGAGCTTGACGATCGTGCGCGCTAGCGTCGCCTGCGCAGTCAACCGCCGCTGCATCACCGGCGACAGGAACGCGGCCAGCGCACCACGCGAGCGCAGCTCGAGCACGACCAGCAGGCCGACGAGCGCGATCGCAGCCCACACGAGGTGGATCCGGTCGACGTCGACGAAGTGCCAGTCGAACATTACGGCAGCCTCCTCAGCACGGTGCCGCGCAGCACGAAGCCCAGCGCGACGAGTGCCATCGCGGCGGCGACGAACCACGCGTAGTACTGGTGGTACTCGGTGAAGCGTTGCTCCTCGATCGTGGTGCGCTCGAGCTTGTCGATCTGCGTGTAGATCTTCTTCAGGCTCGCGTTGTCGGTCGCGCGGAAGTACTGGCCGCCGGTCTTGTCGGCGATCCGGCGCAGCAGTGTCTCGTCGATCGAGACCGTCATCTGCATCAGCTCGGTGCGGCCATCGCCGCGATCGATGCGGATCGGCGCGACGCCGGAAGTGCCGGCGCCGATCGTGTAGACCTTGACGCCCGCCTTGAGCGCGTCGTCGATCGCGGTGTCCTCGTCGATGTCGTGCACGTTCGATTCGCCGTCGGTCAATAGAATTGCGACCCGACTCGGCGCCTTGAACTCGGCGAGCCGCTGCACCGCGAGCTCGAGGCCGGCGCCGATCGCGGTGCCGTCTTCGTCTTCGCGCGCGAAGTCGAGCTGGCGCGCGGCGGTGACGAGGTTGCCGTGATCGAGCGTGAGCGGGCTGCGCGTGTCGGCGTAGCGCGCGAATGCGACGAGGCCGATCGCATCGTCGGGCCGACCGTCGAGGCCGCGACCGCCGACCACGAACTGCTCGAACGTGCGCTTGACCGCGTCGAGTCGCGTCAGCTCGCGGTTGCGCTCCGAGAGATCCAACGCGCGCATCGAGCCAGACACGTCGACCGCGAGCACCATCGCGATGCCCTCGCGCCGCACGCGCGAATTCTTGTCACCGGCGCGCGGGCCGGCGAGCGCGATCGCGAGGCACACGACCGCGAGCGCGAGCAGCACATCGGGCAACCACGCGATCCGCGTGCGCCACGTGTGGCCACCGGCCGGCAGGGCTCGCAGCGACGAGAACACGACGCGTCCCGACGCACGGCGCGACCACCACCACGCCGCCGGTGCGAGCAACGCGAGCAGCAGGAAATACGCGTCCGCGAAGTCGACGCCGAACGGCTTCACGCGGCCCTCCCGGTCGGCTCGTCGCGCAGCCGCGTGTCCTCGACAAACCCGCGCGCTGCGGCGAGCGTATCGATCGATTCGCTGTCCTCGGGGCGATAGCCGGCGAACTTGACCCGATCGCAGCGCTCGAGGAACAGCGACAGCTGCGTGCGATGCGCGGCAGTGAGCTCTGGCGCGCGGGATGCGACCAGCAAGAACTCTTCGGTGGTGAGCTCGGGCGCGCGGATCTCGTAGCGGCGCTCGAGGTAGCTGCGCACGATCGCCGACAGCTCGACGAACCACGAGTCGGCTTGCTCCGCGCTCGGCGCGCCACGCAGCTCGAGCGAGCGCAGCTTGCCGATCGCCTCGTCGTACGCGTTCTGCTTGACCGCGATGCGCCGGCGCGCGCGCCACAACCGCCACAGGAACAACGAGCCGATGCCGAGCACGAGCGCACCGCCGGCGAGCACGGCGATCAAGATCCACGGCGTACCGCCGACGTCGGGATCGAGCTTGCCTGCCGTCTCGCGCAGCTTCGCGTTCGTCGACTCGGTCTTCACCGGCGCGACGTCGATCGGCACTTCCTCGGTCAGGATCTCCTGCGCCTTGCCGGCCTGACTGCCGGCATCACCTCGCGAGTCGACCATCTCGAGGCGCAGCGGTGGCACGCGATGCTTGCCGCTCGTCGGCGCTTCGAGCGTGTAGGTCTGTTCCTGGTGCTGCGCGCCGTCGGGCTTGCGTTGCGTGTCGCGCACGAAGCCGACGACCTTGAACCTGCCGAGCCGCTCGTCGCCCGCTTGCTGGAATGGCGCGTCGACGCTGATGCCAGCGGGCGCTTCGATCGCGAGCTTGAGATAGATCGGCTCGCCGAGACTTGGCTTCGGCGGCCACACCGTGATCGTCGCCTTGACGGGGCCGTTCTCGGTGGTCTTCGCGATCGCGTCCTTCGTCGGCTCGGTCTTCGCCGGCGTCGGCGCGTCGAGCAGGCTCGCGTTGCCGCACGCGACCACCAGCGCGACGACCACGAGCCGCTTCATCGGCGCAGCCTCCGCTCGCGTTCGCGGAAGAACTTGAGCAGCGGATCGACCATCGAGCCCGCGGCGTCGAACACCACGAGGTCCATGCCGGTCGCGCGCAGCTGATCCTGCAGCTCCTTGCGGCGCGTCACCGCGCGCTGCGCGAGGTCGTCGCGGAACGCCTGGGACCGCGTATCGACGAGCCGCAGCTTGCCGGACTCCGCATCCTCGAGCGTGACCAGGCCGGCGGGCGGCATCTCGGCTTCGCGCGGGTCGGTGATCAACGCGGCGACGACATCGTGCTTGCGGTTCGCGTGGCGCAGCACCTGGATGTAGCCGTCGTCGAGAAAATCCGAAACCAGGAACAGCACCGCGCGGCGCGGCAGCACCTGGCGGCAGAACTCGAGCGCGGCCGCGATACTCGTCGCGCGCCGGGGCTCGCTTCGCGTCTTGTCCTGCAGCAGCTTGAACCAGCGCCGCACGAACCGCGGTAACAGGTCGCGCTTCGCCGGCCCGGCGGCGACGTCGCTGCCGCGCGCGAGTACTTCGCGCACCACGCGGAGCGCATGCTTGCCGCCCTTGCGCGGCGGAATGTAGAGGTCGGCGCCGCCGTGGAACAGCAGCAGGCCGACCTTGTCGCCGTTCTCGACGGCACTCAGCGCGAGCAGCGCCGACAATTCGACCGCGGCCTCGAGCTTGCTGCGCCGGCCCGAGCCGAAATCTTGCGACGCCGATACGTCGACGAGCAGCATCACGGTCAGCTCGCGCTCCTCGACGAAGCGCTTGACGTGTGGCTCGCCGGTGCGCGCGGTGACGTTCCAGTCGATCGATCGCACGTCGTCGCCGGGCACGTAGGGGCGCACCTCGTCGAACTCCATGCCGCGCCCTTTGAACACGCTCAGGTACGCGCCGGCCATCACGTCGGCAACTTGCCGACCCGTGACGAACTGGATGCGCTTGACGGCTTGCGCGATCTCGGCCGGAAGCATGGGTCCTCAGGGAACCGGGATGTTCTCGAGAATTTGCGCGACGACGTGATCGGTCGTCTTGCCCTGTGCCTCGGCCTCGTACGACACCAAGATTCGGTGGCGCAGCACGTCGTGCGCGATCGTCTTGATGTCGTGCGGCGAGATGTAATCGCGGCCACTGAGCAGCGCGTGCGCCTTCGCAACTTTGACGAGCGCGATCGATGCGCGCGGTGATGCACCATTGTCGATCAGCGGCGCGAGCGCGGTGAGCCCCGCAGCTTTCGGATCGCGCGTAGCCGCGACGATGTCGACCGCGTAGCGCTTGAGCTTGTCGTCGACGAACACCTGCTTGACTTTGTCGCGCGCGGCGAGGATCTCGTCGCACGTCATCACCTTGGTCGCGCTCGGCTCGGCGCCGGAGCCGGCCATGCGATCGAGGATCTTCACCTCGTCGTCCTTGCTCGGATAACCGACCTTCACCTTGAGCAAGAACCGATCGAGCTGCGCTTCGGGCAACGGATACGTGCCCTCTTGCTCGATCGGATTTTGCGTCGCGAGCACGAGGAACGGATCGGCGAGCTTGAACGTTTGATCGCCGAGCGTGACCTGGCGCTCCTGCATTGCCTCGAGCAACGCCGATTGCACCTTCGCGGGCGCGCGGTTGATCTCGTCCGCCAAGATGAAGTTGCCGAACACCGGTCCCTTCTTGACCGTGTACGTGCCTTCACGTGGGTTGTAGATCTGCGTACCGACGACGTCGCCCGGCAACATGTCGGGCGTGAACTGGATGCGCGAGAAATTGCCATCGAGCGCATCGGCCAGCGTACGAATGACGAGTGTCTTCGCGAGGCCGGGCACGCCTTCGAGCAGCACGTGGCCGCCGGCGAGCAATCCGAGCAACAGTCTGTGCAACATCTCGTCCTGACCAACCAGGACTTTGCCGACTTCTGACTTAAGGGCGTTGAATCGTTCCTGCATGACCAAGTGGTGTGAAGTTGAGATCCCGCTGTGCGGCCTGTCAACAGGCTCAGGTGTGGACTCATTCCCGCTTGACGGATCGCGCCACGATTTGCGAGAGTGGGCGCAAGGAATCGGAGATCGCCCATGAGCTTTGCCAACCCGACCATGTGTCCGCAGACGACGAAGCTTCGCGTCGACTGCGGCACGGCCCGCGGTGGTAAAGGCTCGATGCGCTGATCGAGAACTGACCTTCCGCCGCGGGCTCCCGGTGTCGATGGACACCAGTAGGAGCCCTTCTCGTTTTCGGCGAAACCTTGGAGGGCCCTGTCGGAATCGCATCGATTCCTTCGTCGTTCTCAGGGTCGGAGCTTCCGCCCTGCTTAGAGGCTCGTCATGTCTGTGTTGTTAGCCCCTCAAGAAATCTCACTTTCCTGGTCCGACAAACCCGGCCGAGCGCTGCTCCGCCTGGCCTGGCCGATCACGGTCTCGATGGTCTCGTTTTCCGCGATGACCCTCGCCTCCACTGCGTTCGTCGCGCACATCGGTGCCGACGAGCTTGCCGGCGTCGGCTTGGCCGGCGTCGTTGGCTTCACGCTCGTGTGTTTCGGTATCGGTCTGCTCCGCGGGGCCAAGACGCTCGTCTCGCAAGCGGTTGGTGCGAATCGTCACGATCGGATCCCCGAGCTCGTCGGTGCGGCCGTCGCGATCGCGCTCGTGCTCGGCTTTGCCGCGACGCTCGCCGGTCAGCTGATCGCACCGCTGCTCTCGATGCTGTCGGCGTCGCCGCGCGCGGGTCACTTTGCCGCCGAGTACCTCGGCATCCGCTCGCTCGGTGCACCGCTCGTGCTCGTCTATGCCGCGCTCCGCGAGGCGCGCTACGGCATCGGTGACGCACGCACGCCGATGCGCGCATCGCTCGCCGGCAACGCGGTCAACATTGCGCTCGACGTCGTGCTCATCCTCGTCCTCGAGATGGGTGTGCGCGGCGCCGCGTACGCGACGATCGCGGGCAACGCGACCGAGCTCGCCGTGCTGGCGTGGCCGATGCGCGCTCAG
>DATDCH010000684.1:0-10877 GCA_036524455.1 Kofleriaceae bacterium
GCCGGCGCTGCGCGATCGCTTGGTGGCGTTACGAAGGGAGCGAACATGAACCGCGCAGAACGACTGCTACGACCTGTAACGATCTTCGGCGGTGGAATCGCCGGTCTCTCGGCGGCGCACGAGCTCGTGATGCGCGGCTTCACCGTCGAGATCATCGACGCCGAGTACAACAAGCCGTCCGCCAGCACCCTCGATCGCGGCATTGGCGGCATGGCGCGCTCGCAGTGGGCCATCGCGCTCAACGACACGATCTCCGGCGACGTGATGAAGCGGCTATGGACCGGTGCAGAGCTGCTCCGCGAGGTCTCGCTGTTGTGCGACGCCGGCAATGTGCCGATCGACTTGCCGACGTGGAACGCTGCGATCGCCAAGCTCGGAAATACAATCCTCGAGATCGAGGCAGCGGGCGAAGTCGCGGGTGTACTCAGGATCGTCGTTCACGGCGTCAATGCCGCCGGATTGCCCGGGCATGCAGGTGCGCAGAAGATCCGCGCCGATCTCGTCGCGGCCGGTCACCCCGGCGCGACCGTCGACAGCATGTTCGAGCCCCGGGTGGGCTCGCCGCTTTCGCACGTGATCACGTTCGAGCCGAGCGGCAAGATCGTCGCCGCCGAGCACGGCTTCCGGTTCTTCCCGTCGTTCTACCGCCACCTGTTCGACACGATGCGGCGCACACCGATCACGTACCCGCAGGACTCGGAGCGTACGCGAGCAACGGTGTTCGAGAACCTGGTGCCCTCGGAAGGACTCGGCTTCGCGCGTGGCGGCGACGCGGTGTCGTTCATGATCCCGCGGCGCCAGCCGAGCTCGTTGGAAGCAGTGCGCAAGCTGCTCGACAGGGTGCTCGACGAGCTCGGCTACACGATTCCCGATCTCACTCGCTTCTCGCTCAAGCTGTTCAAGTACATGACGTCGAGCACGAAGCGCCGCAGAGAGCAGTACGAGAACATGTCGTGGGGCGACTTCCTCGAAGCATGGCGCTACAGCCCGGTCAGTCGCGAGCACATCGAGTACGGACCACAGATGTCGGCGGCGCTGCGCGGCTCGGAGAGCGACGCGCGCACCCAAGGCAACATCACCACCCAGCTGCTGATGGATCAGCTCAAGGAAGATGCGCTCGCCGACTACGCGCTGTGCGCACCGACGAGCGGCGCGTGGCTCGATCACTGGTACGACTTCCTCGATTCGCAGGGCGTCAAGTTCAAGCGCGGCAAGCTGACGGGCTTTATGTCGGATGGTGCCAACGTGTGGCCCGTCGTCGACGGCGAGCAACACACGGGCAAATTCTTCATCATCGCCCTCTCGCTGCCCGCACTCGCGCCGCTCGTCCAGAGCTTCCTCGATGCGACACTCGCGGCGGGGATCGGCGGCACGGACGACATGGTCCGAGCCAAGGCGTTCGCCGGTGACCTCGCGTCGCTCACGACTCCGAGCCCGACGGGACCGCTCCAGCACCTGAGCGGCATCCAGTACTACTTCGACGAGGAAGTGCGATTCTGGCGCGGCCACACGCAATACCTCGACTCGGCGTGGGGCCTCACCTCGATCGCACAGCCGCAGTTCTGGGCGCGACCGCGTACACCTGATGACGACTACTGGTCGATCTTGTCGGTCGACATCGGCATCTTCGATCGACTCTACCAACCGAAGACCCCTGGTCTCCCCCCGAAGATGGCGTGGAATTGCACTGCGCAGGAGATCGCCGAGTACGCGTGGGAGCAGATCATCGATCACCACGACAACGCCTTCAAGGAGAAGTACGGCCCCGACGCGGAGTTCCCGACGCCGTGTGCGTATGCACTCGATGGCACGCTCGGTTTCATCGGCAACCGCAATGGTCCGATCGGCAGCAATGGCTCGCCGTTCCTCGTCAACAAGACGAGCGCGTATGAGACGCGCCCTGGCAAAGTGACGACCGCGCCCGGCGAATCGAAGTGCATCTCTTGCTACCAGATCATGGCCGCGCGCTACGTGCTCGCAGGCACTCACATGCAGACGTACACGCGGCTGACATCGATGGAGTCTGCGAACGAGTCGGCGCGACACGCAGTCAACTCGCTCTTGCAGCACTGGCGCATTGGCGGCGACCGCTGCGACATCTGGGATCCCGAGGACCACGAGGTGGAGGACTTCCAGTCGATGCGCGACCTCGACGAGGAGCTCTACGACCGAGGTCTGCCGCACTTCACCGACATCCTCGGCTGGAGCGAGCTCCCCGATTACCTGCCGGACCTCAGCACGCTGCTGCCGTGAGCAAGGAGGAACCAAGATGACGATCCGCGCAGATATGGCAAAGAGCGTTACGGAAGTCCGCAAGATTTGTCGAGGTCTGGTCGTGGTGACCGACGCGCACTGGCAGGAAGCCGCGAACGCGGTCGGCGAGGACAAGAAGAAGCAGGAGAGCTACCTCAAGTCGGAAGCGAGCCGCGGAGTGATGGATGGTTGCAAGGACACGTGCGACTTCGGCGCGTCCTCCTCGCTCGCGTACAACGCCGAGGGCGTCGCGACCATGACCTCGATGTGCAATCGCGACCCGCGCCTCCGCTACTGATCCGATCGATCGAGCCGTACGTGCGCCGCGTTCATCACCTCGATCCAACCGCGGATCGCGGGATGTGCCGTGACATCGATCGGTCCTTCGTAGATCCCAGCGTCGAGGACGTCGCCGAACGCTGCCATGCGTAGGTACGGCGCGGCGATGACGTGCTCGATCTCGAAGCGCAACGCGAGCTCGCGAGCTTCGACGACGAATTTCGTCGGCACGCGGCCGCGCGGTGTGTCGACGTGTGCGATCGCGTGAACGTCGAAGTCGCGCAGGCGCCGTACCGTCGCGTCCTCTTCGATGATCCAGCCGGCGCGCGCCAGCTCCTCGCCGTCGTCGGCCTCGGCGGAGCGCCCGCGCGTGCTGTCGCGGATCACGTAGCCGGTTAGCTCGCGGCCGTCGGGCAACCGCAGGTGCGGCCAGATCCACTTGAGGTTCGGCGCGGTGACGGTAAGCCACTGGTGATCGTGGACGCCTTCGCCGGTGAAGTCGACCGAGGATTCGCCACCGAGCGAGACCGAGCCGGTGACGGCAAGGCGTGGCCGCTGCACGTAGCTCGTCACGATCTTGCCGTGGCGCAACGTCGGCGAGCCATCACCGAACACGACCTGCGGTTTGCGCGGCGTGATGCGCAGCGCCAGCGTGGCCTCACGCGTTTGCACATCGATCGTCGCACCGCCCTCGGCATCGGCACGCAGCGACAGCGTGCCTGCTGCCGTCGTCGCCGAGAACTGCTCGGGATCGAAGTCGGCGTGCTCGATCTCGCGTTCGAGATGGAGCGGCGGCGTGCGCGCGTCGAGGTCGTAGAGCGCGACGCTGAAAATGGGACGGTCGTCGGTCTCGGCGCGAATCGGCGACACGATCGGCAGCCAGCTCGGTACGAGCTCACGCAAGCCGCGCGGTAAGTCGGCGCCCATGATCAGATGAGGCGAGAACCGCACCGAGCGCGCGCGCGGTCCGGTGCGATGAATGGAAACGAGCCCGGCGAGGCGCCGGCCGCCGGCAACACCTTCGAAGATGTACCAGCTGAACTCCGACTGATTGAACGCGAGCGGCGCCGGCAGCTGAGCGCGGTCGTAGCCAGCCACGTCACACGCCCGGCGCGAGCATCGCGATCATCCGCGCGGGATTCTTGATCTGCTGCGTAGAGAACCAGCCAGCGGCGGTCGCCTGCAGCGCGGCGCCTTCGCTGCCGCCGACGTGCGCGCCGAGCCGATCGCGCAGCGCCTCGGAATAGAGGCGCATGCTCGCCGCTTCGAAGCCCGCGAGCGCAGCGGCGAGCTCGCGCTGGCGCACGGCCGCGTCGTCGGTAAGCGCAGCGCGGATCGCCGCCGCGAACGGCGCGGCCAGTGCGACTCGGTCGCCGGCGATCTTCGCGGCCTGCTTGCGCGCGACGGCGTGGAGGCGCTTGCGCAAAGGCGGCTCTGACGACACTGCCAGCGCGATCGCCGCGCGCGCGTGAAGATGCCGGATCTCGCAGCGCAGGCACTGCACCATCAGCAGCTTCGATTGCGTGAGACCCGGCCATGCCGCTTCGATGTCGCGCCACGCCACGTCGGCGTTGCCGCGATACAGCTCTGCCTGCGCGACCGCGAACAGATGATGATAATGCGGCAACAGATACGTGCCCGTCGGGAACGGCGCGACGGCAACCCTCGCCGCATCGATCGCCTCGTCTGCCGCATCGCCGACCAAGAACGGCAAGCTCTGCATACCGAGGCGCAACAAGTTCATGGCGTAGAGATCGCCGCGCTCGCGCGCACCCGCGTACGCCCGCGGTACGACTCGAGCAAGCTCGACGAGATCGCCGAGGTACGCGAGGGCGGGCAGCCGATACGCATCGCAGATCGCCAGCTCCCACGCGACGCCTCGACAGTGCTCGCGGTAGAGCATCGCGGCTTGGTCGCAATTGGTCCATGCAGCCGGCCAATCGCCGAGGAACCAGCTCGTGACGCCTTTGGACATTTGCGCCCACGCGCGATCGTACGGATCCGACGACGCCGTCGCGAGCGCGTCCATGACGTCGAGGATCTTCGCGCAGCGCTTGCGCAGGAAGTTGCCGCCGATCACCGCCTCGAACGCGGCCTCGTAGCCAAGACCGCGGATCAGGTGCGAACGCTCGCCGAGCTCGATCGCCTCGAGCATGTGCTGCAGACCGAGCGCGTCCGCGAGCACGTGGTTGACCATCGAGAGGCCCGTCGACGCGCTCCACAACGCTTCGAGCCGAGCCTTCGCAGGCGCCGCCGACGGATCGAGCGGCCGCACCTTGGGCTCCAGCCCTCGCGCAAACAACCGCAAGCGGCGTGCGACGCTGGCGAGGCTCGCGCTGCGGCGGCTCGCCGGTGGCTTGACGTTGACCGCGCGGAGCACGCGCTCCATGCGCTGCTCGCCGAGCTCGATGCGGCCGCTGCGCAGCGTGAGCTCTCCGGATCGGCGCCGCAACGTCAGCTCGCGCGCCGGATCGGTCGCGAGCGCATCGGCCGCCCGTTCGAACGACTCCGCCGCATCGCCGCCGCGTCCGGCATTAGCGAGCGCGTTGCCGTGTCGCTCGAGCAGGTCGGCGCGATCGGCACTGCCCTCGCTGCTGAGATCGAGCACGAGCTGGAGATGTGCGGCTGCGCGATCGAACGCGAGTGCGTGCTCGGCTCGCTCGGCGGCAACCAGCGCGTACACGCGCGTGCGTGGTTGATCACCACCGGACCGCAGATGATGAACGAGCGCATCCGGGTCTGGCTCGGGGCGCGCGAGCAACGTGTCTGCGATCCGCAGGTGCTTCGTGCGCGCGACATCCCCCGGAATGACCGACACCACCGTCTCGCGCACGCGATCGTGCGTCGGCTCGAGCAACACGCCGCCTCCGGTGGTGGTCGCGGCGACGAGCTTGGCCTGGCGCACCGCGAGGGTCGCCGCACGTGCAGCGCTGGCGTCGAGTGCCGCCGCTTCGATCGCGACGCCTTCTTCGATCGGTCGGCCGGCGAGCGCGATCGTCTCGACGAGACGCTTCGCGTTGGGTTCGAGTGCCTCGACGCGCGACAAGATGACATCGCCGAGCTCGACCGTCGCCGCATGATCGCCGCCGTAGCGCGCGAGCTGATGAATGAACAGCGGATTGCCCGCCGACTCGCGACCGATTTGCTCGGCAGCATGCTCGGCACCGAGCAGATATTCGGCGAGACCGCGTGCGTCGTCAGCCGACAGTTCCGCGAGCTCGATGCGCTCCTCGGGGATGCCGAGCGGCAGTTCGTCGAGTGCGGCAAGGAACCCATCCGATGTCGTCGGGCGATAGCCGAGCACGACGAGCATGCGCGGCCCGTGCGGCGGCTGGACGAGGTCGGCGAGCATGCGCGCGCTATCGATATCGCCCCACTGCACGTCATCGACGAACAGCACGACCGGCCGCGACGCGGCGAGGCGTGCGAACAGCTCGCGCAACGCGGTGAATGCGCGGCGTCGTGCAGCCTGCGAATCGAGCAGCTCGTCGTCGTCGAGCACCTTGCCGACGAGCGGCCGCAGCACCGGGAAGATCCGTCCGAGCAGCGCAGCGCGCGGTGGGATCAGGGCCGAGTCGCCGCTGCGCGCGATCAGGTCGGCGAGCGTATCGATCGCGCCGTCGAGTGCTTTGTACGGCACCGATTCCTGCTCGTAGCAGCGCGCGGTGAGCACGACGGCACGTTCACTGCGCAGCTCACCGAGCAGCTCTTCGACGAGCGCGGTCTTGCCGATTCCCGACGCACCGATCACGCGCACGATCCGAGGCGCCCCGTCGCGCAGCACGGCTCGCCACGCGTCGCGCAACACCGTGCGTTCGGCGTCGCGGCCGAACAGTCGCGTTGCCGAACGCGGTGCACGCGAGGTCGTCACGCCGAGCCGATCGAGCAGCGCAGCGCCACTCGGCCGGCGCGCCGGATCGGGTGCGAGCAGCTCGTCGCACAGGCCCGCAAGCGGACGCAGCTCCTCGACGTCGGTCACACACTTCTTGCCCGGCCTCGGCACCTCGCCAGTGATCGCCTCGTGCAGCATCGCGCCCACGCCGTACCAGTCCGTCGCTTCGCAGAGGCCGTTTCCAGCGAGCTGTTCGGGCGCCATGTAGCCGGGTGTGCCGAGCGTGGTCGCGGTCGTCTCGTCGAGATCGGCGATCAGTCCGAAGTCGAGCAGCACGACGTGACCGTCACTGCGAACCAACACGTTCGTCGGCTTGATGTCGCAATGCAGCTTGCGTGCATCGTGGAGCGCTTGCACGGCTTCGACGACTTGGACGAGAGCCGCGCGCAAGCGATCAGGCACCGCGGGACGGCGCTCGCGCGGCCGCACCGGGCCGACGCTGTACGTGCCATCCGCGGTCTTCGTTCGCGCGAATGTCGCGTCGGCCGTCATCGTGCGCGCGACGGTCGCGTCGTGCGTCATCGTGCGTGTGATCATTCCAGGCGAGCTCGTCACGTAGGCGAGGAAGTCGACGCCGTCGACGAGCTCCATCGAGAAGTAGAGCTTGCCGTCCTGCGAGGCGAGCTCGAACAGGCGGACCAGGTTCGCGTGCTGGACGTCGACGAGGCTGCGAAACTCGCGCTTGAACCGAGGGATGGCGGCGGCATGCTCGCTGCGCAGGAGCTTGACGGCCACGCGCCCACCGAACTTGGTATCGACGGCTTCGTAGACGATGCCGAACCCGCCCTCGCCTAGTTGGCGAACGAGCGAGAATCGGCCTCCTAACGAGGCGGCCCCTTGATTCACGAACGCATCATGCCATGGCACGATGGCGCGGATGCCGCGCGTACACGTCGAAGCAGCCGGGTCGAGTAGCGAAGAGCTGGTCGAGCTCGCGGACCGCGAGGCCGCCGTGTTCGGCCGTAACCCGGATGGCAAGCAGGTCGCCGCGAAGCTAGAGCTCGGGGCGGCACGAGAAATTCGGTTGCCGTCGCCGAGTGTGTCGAGCAACCACGTGGCGGTGTGGGTGGACGCTCGCGAGGTCCGCGTGCGTGATCTCGGGAGTCGCAACGGCAGTTGGGTGAGGTTGCCGAGCGACGTCACCGTCACCCTTCCCGACGACGACGTCCAACTTCGCCTCGGCTTTCCACGGCCACCTGCGCACATCGAGCGCACGATCGATGCGCCGAGCTACGAAACCGCCGACGACTACGGCCGTGCGATCGCGCAGGCCATTGGCCGCTGGCTCGGCGAGCGTGGCGTCCAGATGACGCTGACGGTCAGCTCCGATGATCAACCGCCGCTTGGCGCGCTCGCCGTGCCGCTCGCGAGCGGCGAGACGCTCACCGTGCTTTCGCCGCGCACGATCGAGGACTCGTCGCAGAACCTCCTGCTGCACATCGCGCGTTACGTTGCAGCGCAGAATGCGCTGTACGTCGCCGAGCAAGACACGCTCAGCGACGGAATGGTCCTGGCGTCGGCCGCGATCCGCCAAGTGCACCGGCGCGTTGTCGACGCGGCGCTGCACAACGTCACGCGCGTCGTGCTGCTCGGACCGTCGGGCACCGGCAAGGAGCGGCTCGCGCGCGCGTATCACCGGCATCTCGCGCGCAGCGGACCGCTCGTCACCGTCAATTGCGCGACGCTGAGCCGCGACCGAATCGTCGCGGATCTGTTCGGTGCCGAAGCCGGCGCCTATACCGGCGCGCAACGCGCGATCGTCGGTGCGGTCGAGCGCGCGGACGGCGGCACGCTGTTCCTCGACGAGGTCGGCGAGATGCCGCTCGAGGTCCAGTCGCAGCTGCTGCGCTTCCTCGACACCGGCGAATATCAACGCCTCGGCGCGACCGGCGTGACGCGGCACGCAGACATCCACGTGGTCGTCGCGACGAATCGCGATCTGCGCCAGATGGTCAACGAAGGCACGTTTAGGCTCGATCTGTTCTTTCGCATCGCGCTCGAGGTCATCGAGGTGCCGTCGCTGCGCGCACGGTTCAAGGACGCGATCGCCTACCTCGCGAGCTTCTCGCTCGGTACGACGAACGCGCTCGAGGCACTGCAGCCCGCCGCGCTCGACGCGTTACGCGCACACGCATGGGCTGGAAATTTCCGCGAGCTCGTGAACCTCGCGATGCGGTTACCGCGTGACGCGTCGCGCGAGTCGGTCGATGCCGAGACCGTCACACGGTTGCTCGGCGCAGGCGGTCTGCTCGCGACCCCCGCGCCGGCACCGCAGACCACGAGCGTTGCGCCTGCCGGTTGGACCGACTGGCTGCGCGATAGTGCCGCCGCTTATTGTGCCGACACCGGCACGACCGGGCCCAGCACGTGGGGCGAGATGACGGCGTTCATCGAGCAGTACCTCAAGCCTCACGCGCTCGTGCACATGGCGAATGTGGCGGATGCGGCGAGCGAAAACGCGATCGCGGTGTCGAAGGTCGCGGAGGCCGTCAAAGCCGACCGTGGCACGGTGATCAAGCAGGTGCGTCGCTACTTCCAGTCGCGCCGATAGGCGGCTGCGATCCGAATCGCAGATCGCGATCGGATTCAGATCGCAGATCGAGATCGCGATCGCGCGCAGCCGCGCTCAAGTGCGCGGTTTTTCACGCCCGGGCACCGGCACGCGTGCTGCTAAAGAGTTCCCCGAATGTCGTCGGCGGCGGCGGGTTCTCGGGTGGCGGCGGCGGGTTCTCGGGTGGCGGTGGCGGGTTCTCGGGTGGCGGTGGGGTCCAGGCCCTCGTTCGCGGGGGCCTGGATCGGGCGTGTTCTCTAGGAAACCCCATGTACGGAATCGACCTTGTGCCTGATCCTCGAACCGCGATCGATTGGTCGCGGGTTCGCGCGAGCGGCCGCACCTTCGCATACGTACGCGCGACCTACGGGATGGCGCCCGATCCGGGATTTGCATCCGCCTGGCAGAATCTAAAGAGCTCGGGCCTCGTCCGCGGCGCGTGGCAAGTGCTGCGACATGACGAGAACGCGGTCGAGCAAGCGACGCAATTCCTCAAAATCGTCGAGCTCCAGCGCGGCGATCTGCCGCCGATGATCGATCTGGAGCGGATGGCGACGTCGTCGCCCACCACGGTCATCGACATGCTGCGCACCTGGCTCTCGGTCGTCGAGTCAGAGCTCGAAGCACGTCACGGGTGCAAGATTCGCCCGATCATCCGCACCAGCAGCCGTGCGTGGCCCGTTCGAAAGGAACCGTGCGCGTTTCAGGACTACACGCTGTGGATCATCGATGCGTTCCACTTCGAGCCGCAGGTGCCGAAGTGCTTGGGCGCCGGTGAGTGGCAGTTCCACCAGTACAGCGTCGGCACGCGCGGAATTCCGGGCATCTCTGGTCCCGTCGCGCTCGATCGCTTCAACCCGTGCAAGCTCGGCGATCGCGGCCGGGCCCCGACGCTGCTCAAGCACCTGCTCGCGAAAGCGAAGTTTGGCTTCGGCGTCACCGACACCTGCGAGTTCGACGACTACACGCGGCGCGCGACGACAAACTTTCAAGAAGCGCGCGGCCTCGTGCAGGACGGCATGATCGGTCCGAAGACGTTTGCCGAGCTGCACTGGCCCTGAATCCGCACTCGCTAAGGTCTCCGACGACGTTGCGCGTGCCTGGCCGGAGGGCCGCCACCGGGCCGCGGCGACTGTGGCCGGGATTGCTGTGGCCGTGATGGCTGATGCTGCGATTGCGTGCCCGCTTGCTTCGGCAATAGCGGCGCGATTTCCTGCGGTGTGAGCTGGCGCCAGCGACCGAGCGGCAGCTCGCCGAGCCGGATGTGCATGATGCGCACCCGCGCGAGTGACTCGACCGTGTAGCCGAGCGCTTCGCACATCCGCCGGATCTGCCGGTTGAGCCCTTGGGTCAGCGTGATCTTGAACAGCTTCGGGCCGAGCTTGTGCACTTTGCACGGCTTCGTCGTCGCGTCGGAGAGCCGCACACCCGCGGACATTTTCGAGACGAAATCGTCGTCGATCGCGCGGTCGACACCGACGACGTATTCCTTCTCGTGATTGTGCTCGGCGCGCAGCACTTCGTTGACGATGTCGCCGTCGTTCGTGAGCAGGATCAGGCCCTGCGAGTCTTTGTCGAGCCGGCCGATCGGGAACACGCGCTCGCTGTGGTTGACGAAGTCGACGATATTGCCCGCGACATGCCGCTCTGTCGTGCACGTGATGCCGACCGGCTTGTTGAGCGCGATGTAGACCGGCTTGACCTTCTTGCGCGCCTGGCCGACGCGGTCGCCATCGAGCCGCACGTCGTCGGTCTCCGAAACTTGCGTACCGACGACCGCGGGCTTGCCGTTGACGGTCACCCGGCCCTCGGCGATCAGCTCGTCGGCCTCGCGCCGCGAACAGGCACCACTCTCGCTCAGGAATTTGTTGAGCCGCACCGAGCGGGGAACCTAGCACCTGT
>DATDCH010000685.1:0-4808 GCA_036524455.1 Kofleriaceae bacterium
GACATGGCGACCGTCGCGGCGGTGACCGCGCTGTTCAACGCGGGCATTCCGACGTACGTGCTCGGCTTCGGCACGTTCGGCCTCAACACCGGCGTGCTCAATGATGCGGCGCAGGCCGGCGGCAAGGCGAAGCCCGGCGTGACGAAGTTTTACGAGGCGAACAACGCGGCCGACCTTGCGATGGCGCTGCAGGCGATCGCCGGCGGCATCATCGTGCCGTCGTGCACGTTCCAGCTCGCGAGCCTACCGCCCGATCCGAACCTCGTGACGGTGACGATCAACGGCACGCCCGTGCCGAAGGACACGTCGCACCAGAACGGCTGGGACTACCATCCGAACCCGATGACGATCACGTTCTTCGGCAGCTACTGCAGCCAGATCATGATGGGCTCGTCGACGGCCGTGAACTTCCTCTACGGCTGCCCGGGTCCGATCATCCAGTAGGTCAGCCGCAGGGCGACGCCGGGCACTTCGGATAGACGAAGCACCACGAGTAGCAAGCCCAGCCGCCGTACACGCGACAGCAGCAGTCGTGCTTGTTGCAGTACCAGTTGCTGCCGACCGAGAAGCAGCCCGGACCGCACGCGCCGTAGCACGAACAGTCGACCTCCTGGCGATCCTCGAGTCCTTGCGCATCGAACGCGAGCGCCTCGTCGAGGTGCACGCCGTAGCGGAACAGGCCGTTGAGCGGGCCGGTCTCGTAATCGTAGTTGCCGGGGAGCTCGCGCCACATCGACGCGACCAGCTGCGCCTCCTGGCTACCGATCCACTGCATGACCTCGGGTTGGTTCTCCATCGGCGTGCTCATGTCGGCGCGTAGACCGTAGTGCCACATGCCCCACTGATCGGCGGCCGGGCTCTTTTCCGCGAGCTCCTTTGGATCGCCGTGGATCTCCGAGCGGAAGATCTCGCGGCCCGAGAGGTCGGAGATGCGCACGGTCTCGCCCCCGGCTTCGACGATCACCTCGAACCGGATCGTGGTTTCGGCGACGCGATAGGTACCGCTCGCGTAGGTGTCGTCGAGGGTGGTGAGCTGGAAGCCTTCCTCCGGCGGCGGGGGCGGCGGCGTGACCGCCTCTTCACCGCATGCAGCCACCGAGAACAACAAGGACAGGAACAGGAGCGCGTGCTTCATCGTGTGGGTCCCCCACTCCGGGCTTAAGCACGCGCGGTACCAGCGCTAAGCATCAGGATTGACTGATGCGCGTCCCACCGTTTGCGCAGGCCTTGGGCAACTAGCCCAGCGACGTGCGCGAGTCGTGCGAACGACGAACAACGCCGCGAGATCTCAGAGCTGCGTCTGCAGCCGGAGCTCGAACGCGCAGCCGCGGCCCTCATCGGAGGCGGCGTCGATCGTGGCGTTCCATGGCGCGAGTAGGTCGCGCGCGATCTCACCGACCTCGAACGCACGCGGATCACCGCCGCCGTTGTCGGCGATCGTGACGACGCCCCACTCGTCTTCGGTCCACACGCGCACGCTGAGCGAGCTACCGGCGACCGCGCGTGCGGAGCGTGCGGAGACTGCGACGAGCTGCGCGACGACCAGCGCGAGCGTGCCCGGCGTGCCATGCGCGGGCGCGACGTTGCGGAAGTCGAACAGCAGCTCGATGCCGGTGCTGAGGTGATGGTTCGCGAGCCGCACGCCGAGATCGACGGCGGTGGCGAGATCGAACCAGTGCGGCGGCTCGTCGTAGGCGGCTTGCTCGAGCTCCTCGATGCGGCGCGCGAGCTGCGTGGCCTCGAGGTATGCAGCGGCGAGATCTTGTTTGAGCGTCTGCAGCGAGCGCCACGGATAGGGCGTCGGGCCCGTCGAGGTCGCGACGAAGCGCTCGATGTGATCGACGACGAGGCCGAGGCGATCGCGCAGCCCGCGCAACGGCTCGGTCAGCTGGCGCGTGACGTCGATCGCGACATCGCCTGCGACTTCCTGGTGCTTCACATGCTCCCCGTCAGCAGGAACCAGGTTTCGTTGAGGCCGTCGCCCATCAGGCCCCGTGCATACCCGATCTCGAACGTGCCGGGGACGAAGTAGCCGAAGAACGCGTCGAGGCGAAGCGCGCCGCCGATCGCCGTGCGCAGGTTCTTCTCGGCATCGAACGTGGTGTCGAACGCGACGCCGGTGTCGCTGAGGAGCGCGAAGTGCAGGCGACGCAGGTAAATCGGCAGCGTCGCGAGGCCGTGCTCGACGGCCCACAGCTCCTGGCGGTACTCGAGGTTGAGCAGGTGGAACTGATTGCCCGCGATCACGCGGCCCGGATAGCCACGCAAGTAACCCGTCGCGCCGGTGCGGATCGATTCGACGATCGAGCGCGCGACGTCTTGCGGCGGCACGCCACCGAGGCCGTACGCGCCCGCGCGCGGCAGGTCGCCCGTGCGGAACGCGCCGACGAGCCGCAGCGACAGCACCGGCGTCTTGCCCCACAGCTTCTGGTAGCGATCGGTTGCGTACGACACCGTGACGTTGCGATAGGTCGCGCCGATCGCCGGATGATCGAGCCGCAGCGAGACGCTGGCGTCGAAACCGCTCTGCGGGCCGACGCCAAAAGTCACGCCGCGCACCGTCGAGAACGCGACGCGGGTGCCGATGCCGGCCTGCACGTAATCGGTCGGTGGCCGCACCGGCACGCGCATATTCGGATCGAGCACGATCTCCGGCGCCTCGACGAGGCGGAACCAATCGACGTCGTAGTCGAGCGCCATCGTCCAGCTCCTGCCCGGCCGCGACTCGAACGGAATGCCGACCGAGAGCGTGCCGCTCCAGTCTTCCTCCTTGAACCGGCGGTTGACGCCGTCGACGCGCCAGCCACCGCGCTCGAGCAGCGTGCGTGACATCGCGAACCGCAGCGCAGGCAGCAGGCCGAAGTAGCCGTACGAGGCACCGAGATTGACGTCGCCGTGCTGATAGTCGAGGCCGATCGCCATCGAGTAACCGTGCAAGCCGACCGCGTCGGAGCCGTTCGTGCCGATGCTGGCGCTGCGCGTCAGGGTGTCGACCGCGAGCGTCCACACGCGCGGTGCGAGCGTCTCGAGTGGGCGGTACGGGCGCGCGACGCTCACCTGCGCTTCGTCGTCGGGCACCAGCACCGGAGGCGGCCGATCATCGACGTAGTCGCGCGCGGGCAGCCACGCGGTGCGGTCGACCGGCACCTCGAACAGGTCGTAGCCGCCTTTGGGCACCGATGCGCTAAACCCGATCCGCTTGCCGTCGGGCGACGGCGCGGGCGAGAACGCGCTGCCGAGCACGTTCGTGATCTGCCACGTCGCGCGATCGCGCGTATCGAACGCGTAGATGTTCGAGATGCCGGTGCGGTCGCTCGCGAAGTAGATGATCGTGCCGTCGGGCGACCAATGCGGATGGAGATCGACGGCGCGATCGTTCGTGACCTCGTCGACCTTGCCGGTCGCGACGTCGACGATCAGGATGTCGCGCCAGCCGCCGCGGCGCCACGCCGAGAACGCAATGCGCGCACCGTCGGGCGACCACTGCGGCTGATGGACTTGGTCGTAGCGGGTGCCGCGCCACACGACCGTCGCTGGTGCGTCGGGCGCGAGCTCCATCACCGCGAGCACGCTCTCGGAGCGTTCGTTCTGCGAGTACGCGACGCGCCGCCCGTCGGGCGACACCGAAGGATCGCGTGCGCGCCGCCCCCGTGTGAGGCGTACGGTCTCGCCGGTCCGCGCGTCCCAGCGGAACAAGTCCGAGTAGCCGTAGACCGCGCGGTAGAGCCGGCCCTGCTCGTAGACAAGTGAGCCGTCGGGGAGCAAATCGTAAGCTCCCATCGCCTCGATCTCGACGACGTTACGCGCCTGGGTTTGGTCGCCGCCGGCCGGCATCGCGCGCACCCTGGTTTGGGTGTAGCCGTCGTTCTCCAGCCAGTACAGCTCGCGGCTGTCGAGCGAGTATTGGGGGAACAGGTTCACTTCCGCGGTCGTCGTCAACGCGCGGCCGGTCTGCATGCCGCGCCGCTCGGCCGCCATCTCCTGCATCGAGTACTTGTCGCGCAGGTAGTGCTTCCACTCGTCGTACAGCTCGGTGAACGGAGTGCCGACGACTTTTGCGATCTGGCGGTTGATCGCGAACGGCGGCGCGTAGCCACCCGACGTGTGAGACATCTCGCGCAGCTTGTCGTCGCCGAATCGATCGAACACGTATTGCAGGAAGTGCGAGCCGTAGATGTACGCCGCGTTGCCACGCGGATACTGACGCGGCGCACCGCTCACCTGATCGAGCCGCAAATCGTAGCCGCCCTTCCACGCGATGCGGATCTGCTCGTCGAACCGCGTGCCGCGGTTGCGCCCACCCGCCGTGCGCTTGCTCTCTTCGTACGTCGCGATGCCTTCGATCACCCAGCGCGGCATGATCTGGTTCGGCGCCCACGTCTTGCCGAAGATCGCGTTGTAGATGTTCGGCAGCCCCGACATCGTGTCGAGGTGGAGGATGTGCGTGTACTCGTGAACGACGAGGCCGTACAGCCAGTCGTCGTAATCGTCGAGCTCGGAGAATCCCGATGGTGCGGTCGCGTAGAGCTGGATCGCGTTCTTCGGCAGCACACCCGCGAAGCCGTTCGCGTAGTCGGTGTCGTCGGTGAGATAGATCAGCGTCTTCTCGACGGGCTGGTGATCGAGCGCTGGCGACAGCACACGATGCGCGCGCTCGGCGAGCACAGCAACGCGACGAGCGACATCATCGAGCGGCACCCAGTAATGAACGACGAAGTGCTCGCTCTCGACCGTGCGGTACTCGCGCTTTGGATCGCCCGCCTCGGCCCTTCCAACCCACCACCCCACCAGCACCAGCATCCCGAGGC
>DATDCH010000686.1:0-7380 GCA_036524455.1 Kofleriaceae bacterium
GCTGGGGCGGCGACCGCCTGGTCGTCTACACGCCGCCCGGTCACAAGGGCCGGGTCGGCGGAACCGTCGGCGTGCTGTACACGGTGTGGGACGCCGAGGCCGACGCGATCGAGTTCTACGAGTCGCTCACCTTCGTGATGCCCAAGCTCGCGATCGGCGGCAAGGCGATTGCCCGGGCCCGGGCCGACAGCCGCGTCGAGTACGAGATGCGCGGTGGCTCGATCGCCCTGGCCGAGCGCAGGGGCGACGCGGTGGTCGTCGTGCTCGGCGCGCCGCCCGCCCGATCGGGCGACGTCCTGGCCGAGACGTGGAAGCTCTGGGTCAGGAAATGAGCTACGTTTGCTGCCTTGCGCCTGCTCCTGATCACGCCGCCGATGACCCAGCTCAATACGCCGTACCCCGCGACGGCGTACCTGACCGGGTATCTGCGCCAGCATGCAGCCGAGCTCGACGTCGAGGTCAGCCAGGCCGACGCGTCGATCGAGCTGTTCCTCCGCGTGTTCAGCCGGCGAGGTGTGCAGCGTGTCCTCGACGAGCTACGGGCGCGGGCCGCCGAGACCGACGAGGACATGCCGCCGTCGATCGCGAGCTTTCTCGAGCACGGCGAGCGCTACGTCGCGACCGTCGACGCAGTCGTGCGGTTTCTGCAGGGCAGCGACCCGGGGTTCGCGTTGCGCGTGGTCGGGCGCGAGCTGTTGCCCGAGGGCCCGCGGTTTGCGGCGATCGCGCAGGGTCCCGGCGCGCGCGAGGACGATCCACTGGCTTGGGCGTTCGGCGGTCTCGGCATCGCCGATCGCGCGAAGTACCTCGCGAGCCTGTACATCGATGACCTCGCCGATGCGATTCGCGATGGCATCGCGCCGGACTTCGAGCTCGCGCGTTATGCGGAGCGACTCGCCGCGAGCGCGCCCACGATCGATCCGTTGCTCGAAGTGCTCGAGGACGAGCCGACGTTGATCGACACGATGCTCGACGAGCTGACGGCCGAGCTCGTCGCGCAGCACCGCCCCGACGCGATCGGGTTGTCGGTGCCGTTCCCCGGCAACGTCTACGGCGCGTTCCGCATCGCCCGCGCGGCGAAGGCGCTCGTCCCGGCGACCCGCGTGATCCTCGGCGGCGGCTACGTCAACACCGAGCTGCGCGAGCTCGCCGAGCCACGCGTGTTCGACTACGTCGACTACGTCACGCTCGACGATGGCGAAGCGCCGATGCGCGCTCTGCTCGAGCACCTACGCGATCCGAGCAAGCCGCTATTCCGCACGTTCGTGCGACGCGACGGCGCGGTCGTGCTCGTCACCGATCCGGCGCAACACGATGTGCCGATCGCCGCGGCCGGCACGCCGACGTACGCGGGGCTGCCGCTCGCGCGGTACCTGTCGCTGTTCGAGATGCTCAACCCGATGCATCGGCTGTGGTCCGACGGCAGATGGAACAAGCTGACGATCGCGCACGGCTGCTATTGGAAGCAGTGCACGTTCTGCGACGTCTCGCTCGACTACATCGCGCGCTACGACCGCGCGCCCGCCGATCTGCTCGTCGATCGCATCGAGGCGTTGATCGCAGAGACCGGGCAAACCGGGTTTCACTTCGTCGACGAAGCCGCACCGCCGGCGGCCATGGAAGCGCTCGCGAAGCGGCTGATCGAGCGCGGCGTGATCATCACGTGGTGGACGAACGTGCGCTTCGAGAAAGCGTTCACCCCCGAGCTCGCGAAGCTGCTCGCACGCTCCGGTTGTGTCGCGGTGAGCGGCGGGCTCGAGGTCGCGTCGGATCGCTTACTCACGCTGATGAAGAAGGGCGTCACGGTCGAGCAGGTCGCGCGCGTCACGCGAGCGTTCACCGATGCCGGCATGATGGTGCACGCGTATTTGATGTACGGGTTTCCGACCGAGACCGCGCAAGACACGATCGATGCGCTCGAGCGCGTGCGGCAGCTGTTCGCCGCGGGCTGCCTGCAGTCGGCGTTCTGGCACCGCTTCACCGCGACAGTGCACAGCCCGATCGGCAAGCAGCCCGAGCTGTTCGGCATCAAGCTGAACAAGACCGCACCCGCGACGTTCGCGAACAACGACGTCGCATTCGAGGATCCGACCGGCTGCGATCACGACTTCTTCGCCGAGGGCCTGCGCAAGGCGGTCTACAACTACATGCACGGGCTCGGGCTCGACACCGATCCGCGGTCATTCTTCCGGCGCGGCCGCGGTGTCGCAATTCCGAAAGTCACCGTGCCAGCCGATCTGATCAGCCGCGCGCTCGGCGCGTGACGTCAGCGGGCGAGCGGATCGTCTCAGCTCGCCTTTGGCACGAACCGGATCGGATAGACGACCTTGACCATCGCACCGTCGGTCGACTTGTCGAAGCGCAGCTTCTTCACGAGATCGAGCACGCACGTCGTTAGCTCGTCGTCGATAGAGGTCTTGCCACTCACGTACTCGACCTCGCCGTCGGCCGCGATCACGAACGTCAACCGCAAATCTCCGCGCGGTACCGCGTTGCGCTCGCGCGCCTTGCGCATGCAGCGCTCGAACCTGACGATGTAACGCCTGACCGTGCGCTCGACGGCGACGGCCTCGAGCCCGCCTGCCACGCCGGGCAGGCCGAGCAGCACCGTGTCCTCCGGCGGATCGGGGATGTCCTCGGGCGGCACCGCGTCGCGGTCGGCGACATCGACGCTGTCATCGATCGACGGATCGTGAGGCGGCGCTGGAGTCGGTGTGACCGCCGGTCGCGGTAGAGGTCGCGCCGGGGTTGGCCTCTCGACAACGGCGGCGTCGGCAGACGCCTCCGAGCGTGCGCGGATCAGCGAGTACACGCCGTAGCCGACCGCGACCGACGTCGCGAGCGAGAACAGCAAGTACAGCACGACACTGCCGCGCTGACGCGATGTCCCGTGAAATAGCCCCACCACGGGAGAATACGCCAGACCGCGCAGTATTGGCGCGCGCACGGCGGCAGAGCGCAGAACGTGCGGCTAGTCTTCGAGCTCATCGAGCGCGTAGTAGATGAAGTCGCGCTCGGTGATGATGCCGACGAGCCGCCGGTCCTCGTCGACGACGGGCAAGCATCCGAAGCGATGATCGAGGAGCGTGCGGCCAACTGTGGCCGCCTCGGTATGCGGGCTCACGGTCCACACGTCGCGCGTCATCACCTGATAGACCCGCACGTCGGCTTGTCGCGCCCGCCGTTCCTCCGCGGTCAGACCGGATAACGCACTGATTTGCGCGCGCAAGAGGTCGCGATGGCTGACGAGCCCGACGAGCTTGCCGCTATCGTCGACGACGGGCAGGTGGCGCAGATGCTTGAAGTGCATCACGTCCTCGGCGAGCGGCAGTGTCTGCTCCGCGAAGAACGTGACGACCGGAGACGACATGATGTCTTTCGCGAGCAGTGTCATACCAGTCGCGATTGCAATCAGCGCGCCGACGAGATGCTCAGTGATAGCCGCGCACGCTGATCAATAGATGCGAGTTGGGGAATCCGATCGAGCCGGTCGTGGTCGGCCGGCCGATGCCACACGCTGGTGCGCGGATGAAGCCCGGCCGCCTTTCGCCGGTATTCGACGCGCCGACGTAGAAGTACGGCGCCTGGCCGGTGGCGCCGGGCGTGCGCACGCTGACGATCAGCTTGCTGTTCGCGGGCAGCTCGCCTTCGACCGGCACGCTCGTCACGTAGCCGGTGTTCGCCGGCACGTTCACGGTTCCCATGTTGACGTACGTGATCGGTCCACCGAAGTCGCTGTTGCCGGTGTCGAGGTTCGTGCCGATCGCCCCGTCGTAGATGCCGATCTTGACCTGCACGTTCTGGGTGCCCGCCGCCTTCTCGACGCCGAACGTCACCTCCGTGACGTGAAAATCTTCGGTGATGCCGAAGTCCACGAGATCGAACACGCGGTACCAGGAATTCTCCGTCGTGTAGCCGTTCGAGATGCACGCGACCGATGCGTTCGCCACCACGCTCTCGCTCGTGGTCTGCGACAGCGGCACGATTGCCGGTGCATCGAGCGTCGCATCGCCGGCGGCATCTGGCTCGGTGTCGAGCACCACCATCGTGCCTGCATCTGGTTTGTACCGAACCCAGCCGACTTCGCTGCATGCACCACAGACGACAAACGCGGCCGAAGCCGCGAGGATGCGCCAACTCATCGCGGTCAGAGTCAGCAAGCGTGATGCCCACGGGTGGCAACGCGCAACTGCTCGTCGCAGGCCGGTCTCGTGTAGGGCTGTCGCTTGGCAGGCAACAGCGGTGTCGCTCGCCGAGCGGCTAAACGACGCCGGCAACCGCCGCGAGCAGTTTCGCCGCGTGGGCGCCCGCCGGCAGGCCAAGCTCGCGCGCCGCCGGTGACCGTGCGTCGAGCGTGCTCGCCAGCTCGACGACAGCGGCCTGACGCGCGGCGCGCACCTGTGCGCTCTCCTCGGGGGTGAGCACGCCGTCGAGCCAATCGGCGATCGCGTGCGCGAGTGCGGCGTGCGCCAGCTCGTCGACGGCGATCGCGGCAAAGTGGTCGCGCACGCGCGCGTCGCATGCGTGCTGCGCCTGCACGACATTGACGAGCGCGGAATACGACTCGCCGACGCAGCCTTCGCGCGCGTTGTCGATCGCGAAGGCGAGCAGATCGCGCACCGGCAGCTCGTCACACGCGATCGCAAGCGGCACGCCGACGAGGTCGGCGCAGCGCGCTGCGTGATCGCGTTCGTCGCATGCGGCTTGCTCGGCCGCACGGCAGAGCTCCGCCGGCGCGCCGTACGCCGACAGCTCGCGCGCGATGCGTTCGAACGCGCGCACGGATTCGGCTTCGTGATGCAGCGCGCGCATGAAGTAGCCGCGCACGGTGCCGGTCGACGAGATGTCGGCGAAATCGGTGGGACGCCGGCCCATCGGGTGACACGGACTGCCGACATCGTAACGATGGGTGACCACCTTGCCGCGATCGCGAACGTCGCCGCGCACGTCGACGAACAGCGTGTGGCGATAGTTCGTGACCGTTTGCCGAGGGCGCGCGCCGCCGCAGTCGGTGTCCGTGTCGCTCGTGCTGCCGACCACCTCGTAGCCGCCCGAGGCTTGGCGAACGAGGCCATCCTCGTGACTGCCGTAGTACCGACCCTTCGTGCCCCAACTCAAATCGTACTTGGCGTTCAACCACACGGCGAGCAGGGCCTTCGCAGGCGTATCGATCGGCACCGCTGCGGCGAGCACCTGCTGCGCGCTGAGCCAGCGTGGCCCGCTGCCATCGATGACGAACACGAACCCGCTGCCGTCGCGAAGTAGCATCGCGATCGCGGGGTCGCACGTCTTCTTCGCAAGTGCGACGTAGTCAGCCTGGTTTTCGCGTTGTTGCGCATCGAGCCCAAGCAGCTCGACGAGGTTGCGGCACTGGAAGCTGCCCTTCTCGATCGTGACGTGGCGACCGGGATTGCCGCGGTCACCCTCCTCGACCATCGCGACGTACGTCGCACCGGCGAGCGGCGGCGCGTCGAAGATCGACACCTTCGGCGTACCGCTCTTCGTCATCCACGCGGGTGCACCGCATGCGCTGACCGCTAGCCAAACCCATGTATCGCGCCAAGCTCGGAGCCGCATCGGCCTTTCATTCTACGGACGGCAATTAGCTCAGACGCACGGGGTGGGCAGATTGGGTGGTTTTTTGTGCGCTGGTGCCGAACAGCCAGTCGCCGATGGGAAACGTGATGTTGAAGTTAACGCTCGTCATCTGCTCCTGATCGTGATGCAGCAAGTGATGGCGGCGCAGGCGCGCGATCAGCCGGCTGCCGCCGATCCGGCTCGCCAACGGTTGGTGATAGGCCCAGTGCATCCACTCGTAGAGCAGGAAGTACGAGAAGCCGGTCGCGACGAACAGGTAGCCGATGTTGGCGGTGGTCAGCACGGCGAGTAGCAGGCCGACCGGCGCCACGCCGCCGAGAAAGACGCCGAGCATCATCGGCGGGAACAGCACCATCTGGAAGTCACGTGCCGATTCCACCTCCATCACGTCGTGCGTGAAGAACCGGTGGTGCTGCTGGCTGTGGCGCTCGAACAGAATGCCGAGCGCCTTGCTGCGGTGATGCATCGGCCCCTTGTGGCCGAAATACTCGACGAGGTTCGCGAACAAGAAGAACACCGGAATCATCGCGAGCTCGAGCAGGCTCGGCGTGTCGACCTGCCACGCGCAGAAACTGATCACCGTAGCGGCCCCGAACGTCGTCGTCGCGAAATGCAGCCAGCCGTTGTAGCGCGGACCGATATGCTGCCCGCGATGGCGCGCGCGAAACTCGGCGACCTTGGCCGGCAGCTCCATGCCACGAGCATAGCGACTTCTCCGACGACGACGCGAGGGTTTCGCGTAGCCCGCGGACTTACTGAGGATCGATCACGAAGTCGTTGTACGCGACGGGTGCTGCGGGCGGCGTCGCGCCGAGCTGCGTGAGTGCCGCGTCGAGCTCCGCGACGTGCGCCGCCGATAGCTGCAGCACGTGCTCGGCCGGCTGATACGTGGTGCCGTACGGGTAGACCTGCTTGGGCGTCGACGTCATCTCGACGTGCGCGCCGAGCACGTGCGCGATCGAATGCGACGCCGCGAATTGTGCGAGCCGCTTGATGCTCGTGCGGTACGTCGCCCAGTCGTTGATGAACAGCAGGCCCGGATACAGCGTGTCGCCGGTGAACAACAGGCCAGTGCGCCGATCGTAGATCGCGATGTGCGTGGTCTCGTGACCGGGAATGCCGAGCACGTCGAGCACGCGGCCGCCGAGATCGATCGTGCCCGCGGAGGTGGGCCACGTCGCGATCGCGTATTGCGCTTGCACCGCCGGGACCGTCGTCGCGACGACGCTCGTGCTCGGCTGGCCGCTGAACGTCGCATCGCCGGCCTTGTGATCGCCATGGCCGTGCGAGTGCGCGACGATCAACTGCTTCGTGCCGATCAGGCCACGCACGGTGGTGCGCAGCGTCGTGGTGTTCGTCGCGCCGCTGTCGATCAGCAGCGCCGTGGTCGCGCCCTCGATCAGATAGATGAACGGCGCCTCGAACGTGCGGCACTTGTTCTGCCGGATGATCCGCAGCGAGGCGTTGTACGCGTGAACCTGAACCTCGGGATCAGGGTTCGTCGCGCAATTCTGGGAGCCGTGCATCCAGCTCACGGTCAGCGAGCCTGCTTCGAGACCGCCACCGGGCGCATCCCCCTGGGTGACGGAGCCATCACCGGTCGTGCCGCCGCCGTCACCGCCTCCACCGCCGCCACCCGGGACTCCGCCGGTGCATGCAGTGATCGTCAGGAAGAACGCGAACGCTCGGACCACGGCGCCAGCTCAAGCAGGTATCGCGCCGGAACCCGAGCCAGCGATTTCGCTGAAGTCCACGACCCGCGCAGGGGCCGAAGGCCCCACG
>DATDCH010000687.1:0-29555 GCA_036524455.1 Kofleriaceae bacterium
GTGAGCGCGCATACGCTGTCGTCGATAGCGTGCAGCTCGACGGCAAGCAGTGTCGTCGCGACATCGGCGCGCGCGGCTGATCTGCGATACGTTCGAGTTATGCCGCAGATTGCAGGGTTCCGGGGCGCGCTGTGGGACGCATCGAACGTCGAGCTTGCAGCTGTGGTCGCGAGCCCCGTCACTGCGGTCAAAGATCGGCTCGCCAAGGGCGAGCTCGTGCGCGATCCGTCGCGCGCGATGTATCGCTATCACCAGACGTTCACGCACGGCGGCCGCTCGATGACGCGGCAGACGCTGGTCTGCGCGGTGCGGCTCGAGCCGTGGACCGAGGGCACGATTCGCCCGCACGAGCAGACCGATCCCACGGCGCGCGAAGCGGCGACCGCGGCGATCACCGAAGCGGGCGCACACACCGAGGCGGTGTTCGCGGGCTATCGCGATGCCGCGCGTGAAGTCGATCGACTGTGTCGTGGCGTCGAGGGCGGCAAACCCAATGTCGAGGTGGCGACACCCGACGGCACCGTGCATCGGTTGTGGCGGCTGGCGAGCGCCGAGGCGATCGGCAAGCTGCGCACGCTGTTCGCGCCGAAGAAGCTGCACGTGCTCGACGGCCACGCGCGCTACGAAGGCATGCTCGCGTATGCCGGCCGGCTCGGCGCCGAGAACCAGCCGCAGTATTCGTCGGCGAAGTACGGGCTCGCGTGCCTCGTCAACCTCGAGGATCCGTCGCTCGTGATCGCCGCGCGCCATCGCCTCGTGCGCAACGACGGCATCAAGCGCGACAACGTGCTCGAGAGCGCCAAGCGCTACTTCATCATCGAGAAGCTCGCGGGTGGCGCGCGTGATCTCGCGAAAATCAACGCGTCGCTCGCGGAGACGGTCGCGCACCAGCCCGCGTTCGTCGCGATCTTCGCCGGCGATCCAGATGCGTGGAAGCTGACGCTCAAGCCCGACGTCAGCCCGGTCAACGAAGGCGTGCAAGTCCATCGCGCGATCCAGAAGCTCGATCCGGTGGTCGTCGAGCACATGTTCCTCGCGAAGGTGCTGCAGACCGCCGCGTCGACGACCCAGCTCGACGCCGCGGGCGTGATCAAGGCGGTCGAGAACGGCGCTGCGGTCGGCATGGTGATGCGGCCGTTGCCGCTCGATCAGGTCGTGCACGCCGACGAGCTCGGTGCGTTGTTGCCGTTTGGCTCGACCGCGTTCCTGCCACCGCTCGCGAACCTGATCGCGCTCGTGATCGACGCCGACGAAGACCTCGTCTAGCGGCGCGAGTTGTTACATTTTAACGGGTTAGCCGAGAGCGCAGATTTTTGGTCCGAAATCGCGGCCGACTCCTACTACAACCCGACATGCAAGTGGATGCCGAACCTGACGTCGCGTGGATCGATGCGAGCCGACGCGGAGACCGCGCCGCCTTCGCGCAGATCATCGGACGCTATCAGCGGGCAGTCTACGCGGTAGCCTATGCCGGCGTGCGCGATCGCGCGCTCGCGGATGACATCACGCAGGAGACGTTCGTCACTGCGTGGCGACGTCTCTCCGATCTGCGCGACGACAGCCGGCTGCCCGCGTGGCTCTGCGGTATCGCGCGCAATCTCGCTCGCGAAGCGCGCAAGCGTTCGTGGCGCGAGACGCTCGGCGAGCCGGTAGAGCCAATCGATATGGCGACGCCGTTCGAAGCGCTCAGCGAAGCGCAATCCGAACGGCTCGTCGCGACCGCGCTCGGGCTCGTGCCCGACGTGTATCGCGAACCGCTCGTGCTCTTCTATTACGAGGAGCGCTCCGTCGAGGACGTGGCTCGATCTCTCGGGATCAGTCCGACCACGACGAACAAGCGGCTATCGCGCGGACGGCAGTATCTCGCCGACCGAGTCGCAACGATCGAACGCGGCCTTGCGCGGCGTGGACCCAGCCCGGGTCTCGCAGCGTCGGTGCTCGCGACGATCGGGCTCGCCGCATCTGCTTCGCATGTCGATGCCTCACCTGCACCCGTGAAAGGATCGACCATGTCCAAGCTTGCGATTGCTGCCATTGTTACGGCCAGTCTCGGAGGCGCCGGCCTCCTCATCGCCACCGTCACGCGCGGCGGCGATGCGCAGGCGAATTCGAGCACGCCCGTGCGTGCAACTCCGACCACCGCCACCTCCGGACCGGCGAAGCACGCGCACGCAGGTGGGCACAGCCCTGCCGAGTGCATGCAGGATGCGCTCGCGCGGATGATGCAGCGATCCGCGAGCGGGACCGCGGCCAGCGGCAGCAGCGCCGATGTCGCGAGCGCGCCCGGGCCCAACGATTGCGCGACCGTCGGCCGCCACCTCGCCGAGCTCGAAGGCGACACGACGCACGGTCCGAACGATCGCCCCGACGAAGCGACGTGCGCGCAGTGCGCCGCGCACTACACCACGCAGTGCGAGAACGAAGGTTGGTCTGCGGAGCGCCGCACGTGCGCGCTCGCCGCCGGCGATCTGATCAACGCGCACCTGTGTGCGGGTTCGACGACCAACGTCGGCACCGCGGCGCTCGATGTTCCGCCCGAGCTCACGTGTAGCGCGCTGAGCAAGCACATGGCGACAACGGCCCACGCTGCCGGCATCTACAGCGAGGTCACCGATTTGCCGCAGCAGATCGAGGCCGCGTGCGAGATGGGTGGCTGGGGGATCGAGATGCGGCGCTGCTTCCTCGCGGCCAATTCGATCGCGACGCTGCAAGCCTGCGTCATACCGGCGACGCCCGAGAACAAGTTGCCCTAGCGGAAGCGGCGCAGCTCGACCTTGTATTGCGCGTAGCCGCTGTCGGCGATCTTCTGCTCCTTCGGCGAATCGAACAGCGTGTGGATCATGAGGTCCTGATCGTCGAGTACGCCGATCGTGCCCTTGTCGGCCGCGAGCGCACCGACGTGGCGCGGGAACAGCACGAGGTCGCCGGCCTGCGTGTAGGGCAGGGGCTTGCCGGCGCCGTCACGATAGATGCCTTTCGCGTCGCGCGTGCCGGCCGCGAGCAGCTTCGTGACCTTCGGCAGCCCGCCGGTCCATGTATAAGCGACCTGCTTCCCCATGCGGCGCGCGCCGTAGACCATCAGGTCGGCGCAGTCGGAGCCTTCGAGGCGCTCGCTCTGGTGTGCTTTGTCGGAGGTGCCGGCCGAGGCCCAGACATAGGGCTGGCCGTACATCTCGGTGAGAAAGCCCAGGTAGCTGTCGTCGCGACGGATCGTCACGCGCATCACCGCGTCGGTGAGCCCACCCGAGCCGCGGCCGCGCCGCGCTTCGATGCCCGGCGTTGCCAGCGTGTGGTCGCCCTGCGTGACGGCGAGCTGGAACCGCATCGTGCCGACACCGTCGCCGTAGTCGGTGATCAGCGTGGGCCGCACGTCGGCCGCGATCGAGGCGCGATTCGCAGCGTCGATCGCGGTGGCGCGATATTCGATCGGCTCGAAGCGGACAGTTCCGCTAGCGGTGTTCGACGTGTTCGCGGTGGTCGGCTCGATGCGTGACCACGCGAGCGCGATGGCGGGGCCCTTCGCGATCGGTTGCACCACCAAACGTTTGCCGCCGAGGCTCGGTGACGGCGCGTCGGAATAGAACGCATCACCTGCACGCACGACTGCAAACAACGTCACCGTTTGATCTACGTGTGAATACGTAGGCGCATCACTCGCTGCAGCGCCATCGATCGAAGCGACGATGTGAACCGCATTGACGCGGGCAGTCACCGCTGCATCGCCAATTTTCGCGTGTGTCGCGTGAGCGTCACTCTGCTGTGCAGATTTCGTCGCAGGCAACGCGATCGGAGTGTGCGCAGTCGACACATCCGATTGTGACGGAGGTGCGCTTTGCGCCGACGAACACGCGACGAAGATGACGAAAAACTTCTTCACTCTCTCTGTAACGCGCGAGCTGCGTAACAGATTTCTTTTCTTCGTTCCGGAGCCGGAATTACGGTTGCCGCGACGGAGTTCAAGGTGCAGAGTGGCTTCGGACCGAGGATGACTATGTGGAATTTGGCTGATCGGATGGTGAAGGCAGTCTCCGATGTAACGGTGGGAACCGTGATCGTGCTGTTTCACGTCGCGCTCGCCGATCGCACGCGCAAGCTGACTCGCGAACAACGCGCGCGTCAGCAGCATCTGCCCGCGTAGCGAGATCAAGCGATCGCGTCAGCGAACTGGCGATCTAGCGATCTCGCTTTGGGTCGGTGCGCGTTTAGAAGTTGTGATCGCGCGCTGAATGTCGGACGCTTCTGATACGCGATCGATCGTGCAGACCGATCTAGCAATCAGCGTTCGCAGCGCGACGGCCATGGATGCGCCGGCCTTGGCCGAGCTCGTCAATCAGGCGTACGCGATCGAGGCGTTCTTCGTCGAGGGCGACCGCACGAACGCCGCCGAGATCGAGCGCATGCTCGGCCGCGGTACGTTCGTCGTGCTCGAGCACGCGGGCGGGCTCGCCGCTGCGGTCTACGTCCAGCCGGGCTACTTCGGCATGCTGTCGGTGCTGCCCGGGCTGCAGGGGCACGGGCTCGGCACCCGCCTCGTTCGCATCGCCGAGGCGATGAGCGAGTCGGCGGGCTGCCTCGAAGTCAACCTCCGCATCATCAACCTGCGCGAGGAGCTTGGCCGCTGGTACCGGTCGCTCGGCTACCAGGAGGTCGGCACCACGCCCTACGAGCACCGGCCGGTCAAACAGGCCTGTCACTTCGTCGAGATGCGCAAGACCTTGCGCCCGGTCACATCGGCGCTCGGGGCCGCGGCTGCCTGAGGGCGGCCTGCCTGGCGATACCCGTCGATACCCGTCGATACCCGTCGATACCCGGCGGCGTGGGGCCCGTGAGTTAGAGTCGGCGTAATGACTCGCTTTGGTCTGTATCTCGTCTTCGCCGCATGCGGCGGCGGTGGCGGGTTTCCTGATGCAGGACCCGGCGACGGTGCCGGGCCGACGGGCACGTTCTCGGTGAGCTGGACTGTCAACGACCAGAACAACCTGCCGCTCTCATGCGACCGCATCGCAGCGCAGGCGATGACCGTGCTCACGCACAACTTCGCGTTCGAGGGCGGCGCCACGCAGGTCTTCACGTGCGCGACCGGCATGGGCATGAGCCAAGGCCTCGAGCCCGGGCGCTACGAAATGGACTTCGAGCTGTCGGGCACGTTCGGTTCGCTCGCCCGCGCAGCCAAGCAAGCGCCGGTCGACATCAAGCCGAGCGCGAACGTCGAGCTGATGCCGGTCGCGTTCCAGGTCGAAGCGCTCGGCGGGCTCGCACTCAAGCTCGCAACCGGCAAAGCGGGCGGCAACTGCGGCGCGGCGAACCAAGGCGGTGCGGGCATCGACGAGGTGTCGATCACGCTCAGCCACAACAGCGATGGCAGCTGCGAGCCGATCACGCTCGTGATCTCTGATGGCGCGACGCAGACCGGCGGCAGCTACACCATCAACTGTACGACCCCGGTCGTGCGCGGCTGCATCGAGGCCGATCAGACGCTGACCGCGACCGGCGTCGAGTCGGACTCCTACACGATTCGTATTCGCGGCCTGATTACGGGCAAGCAGTGCTGGCTGAACATGGATACGATCCAGGTGCCGCCGCTCAACAAAGTACTGATCCGCACCCTGAATCTCGCGCAGCAGACGCAGACGCCTGGTTGTTAGTACAGTCCGCAGGTGAGCTCTACCGCGCAGCACTATAGGCCCAACCTCCGCGACATCTTCTTCAACCTGTTCGAGGTGCTCGAGATCCAGTCGAGTGTGCTCGGCAAGGCGCCGTTCGACTCGATGGACGAAGAGGCGGCGCGCGCCGCGCTCGAGGGGTTCCTCGAGGTGCTGCAGGCGTCGTGGACGCCCGGCTTCGTGCCCGGTGACCGCGAGGGCGCGCAGTTCGACGGCAAGGGCAACGTCAAGCTGCCGGCCGCCTACCACAAGGCGCTCGACGCGTATTACGGCGGCGGCTGGAACAAGCTCGAGCTGCCCGAGAACCTCGGCGGCTACGGCGCGCCGCCGAGCGTGCGGTGGTCGGCGTTCGAGCTGATGGCAGGCGCGAACCCGTCGGTGACGTTCTACGTGCTCGGCAACGTGATGGCGACGATCATCGATTCGTTCGGCACGCCGTCGCAGCAGGCTCGCTACGTCAAGCCGATGATCGACCAGCACTGGGGCGCGACGATGGTGCTGACCGAGCCGGGCGCCGGCAGCGACGTCGGTGCGGCCACCACGAAGGCCAAGCACGTCGACGGCGACGTCTGGCACCTCGAAGGCGTCAAGCGGTTCATCACGAACGGCGACTTCGATCATCCGAAGAACATCATCCACATGGTGCTCGCGCGCCCCGAGGGCGCCGGGCCAGGCACGAAGGGCCTGTCGATGTTCATCGTGCCGAAGTATTGGGTCGAGGCCGACGGCTCGCTCGGCGAGCGCAATGGCGCGGTCGTCACGAAGGTCGAGCACAAGATGGGTATCCGCGGCTCCGCGACGTGCGAGCTGACGTTCGGCGATGGCGTCCCGTGTCGGGGCCTCTTGCTCGGCGAGGTCCACGACGGCATCGCGCAGATGTTCCACGTCATCGAGTACGCGCGCATGGGCGTCGGCACGAAGTCGATGGCGACGCTGTCGACCGCGTACTTGAACGCGCTCGACTACACGCGCGTGCGCAAGCAGGGCGCCGACCTCGCGAAGGCCGCCGACAAGACCGCGCCCCGCGTCGAGATCATCCGCCATCCCGACGTGCGCCGTATGCTGATGCTGCAAAAGGCGTACGCCGAAGGCCTACGCGCGATCGTGCTGTGGACCGCGCACATCCAAGACCAGGTCGCGCTGCGCGGCGGTCACGGCAACCAGGAAGCGCGGCCGCTCGATGCGCTCAACGACTTCATGCTGCCGCTGATCAAGGGCTACGCGTCGGAGAAGGTGTACGAGCTGCTCGCGGTATCGCTGCAGTGCTTCGGCGGCTCTGGCTACTGCCAGGACTATCCGATCGAGCAATACATCCGCGATCAGAAGATCGACTCGCTCTACGAAGGCACGACGCACATCCAGGCGCTCGACCTGTTCTTCCGCAAGATCGGCCGCGATCGCGGCGCGACGCTGCAGGCGCTCGTCGGCCAGGTCACCGCGACGATCGATGGCCTGCCCGCCGAGCTCGCCGTCGAAAAGGTGGCGCTACTGGCAGCGGTCAGCGACGTCCAGGCCATCATGGGCACGATGATGGGCAAGCTCGCGCAGAGCGTCTATCACGTCGGCATGCAGGGCAATCGCATCCTGTTCGCGCTCGCCGAGCTCGTGATCGGCTGGCGGCTCGCGATCAATGCGAAAGTAGCGCTCGCGAAGTTACCCGGCGCGGTCGGCGACGACGCTGCGTTTTACAAGGGCAAGCTTGCCGCGTCGCGGTTCTACGCGAAGCAGGTCCTGCCGGGGATCAACGTCGCGCGCAAGCTGGTGGAGCAGGGCGATGTGGAGCTCATGGACCTGGCGGATGACTGCTGGTGAATGAATACAGCCGCGGCCTGCTGCTCAAGGAGCTCGCGGCGCGCGGCTACCGCGAGGACGGGTCGTCGCCGTTTCGGTCGATCGTGATGGACTACGGCGAGCTCGCCGAGACCGAGCTGGGCGAGCTGCTCGAGCAAATGGTCGCGCGGCGGGAGAAGATCTTTCGCTCCCTCGAAGCGGTCGGCAAAGACGTCGCGATGCAGCACTACGAAGACGCGCAGCGCGCGATCGACGCGATGAAGGCCGTGATCAAGAAGCTGACCGACGACTAGTACCGTAACGTACGTACGGGAGCGCCGATCTCGCTACGTGAAACGCCCGCCGTCGGCGCACGGCTGGTGCGTTCGCGTGCGGCTCCATCCGAGATTTCCCGCGCTGAACACACTCGATGCGTGGCCTCGCATTTGCTCTTCGGGCGCGCGCACTACTTCACCCGGAGAGAGAAGATCATGGCGATTCAGGACAACGGCGAGATCCAGAGGCTCAACGTGGCGATCAAGAATGCGATGCGCACGATGACCAGTCAAAGCGGTGGCGGTCCCGAGGAATGGGGTCCGCAGGTGTACGGCGAAGGTCAGTTCCATGAAGTGCGCGAGCGCGTGATGGACGCGGTGCGCGAGCGCGTCGGCCAACGGTTGCAAGACCGCCTGCGCGAGGTGATCAAGGATCGCCTGCGTGACGTCGTTCGCGATCGGCTTGCGAACGAGCTCCGCATGGCGATGGTCGAGGCGCAGAGCGAGAGGGGTTTCGATTTCTCGCGCCTCGAGAAGCGCCTGTCGGATCGCCTCGCGCAGGCGGCGGAGGATCCGATGATGGAAGCGGTCCACCAGCGCATTCGCGAGGTGCTGCGTGACCACCTCGGCGACGCGATTCGCGATGCCGTCGGGGCGACCGCGTTCGCGGACCAGGCCGACCGCATCATGCCGCGGATTCGCGAGAGAATGGAGCCCGAGCTCAAGGACCGAATGGTCGAAGCGGCGCGCGAACGTTTGCGCGAGTCGCTGCGTACTCGGATGCAGGAGGTGATGCGCGAGAAGCTCACCGAGGCATTCCAGACCGCCGTGCAGAGTGGTGCGACCGAGCCGGATCGCATGATCGCGACCGTTCGCGATCGGCTGGGCGAGGCCATCGAGCAGCGGGTCTCGGATGCGGTCGCCGATCGCCTGCGCGACGGCATCCGCGAGCGCCTGGAAGAGGTCGTGCGCGATCGCGTGGCGGGCGCGGTGCGTTCGGCGATCACGGAGCGTGGCCAGCAGGGCGGGCGTCAGATGGGCTTTGGCGGCGGCTTCGGTTTTGGGATCGGTATCGGTGCTGATGGGATGCAGATGGCGGACCGGCTGCAGGATCAGATCTTTGATCAGCTCCGCTCGCGGTTCGTCGATGCAGTGCGCGAGCAAGTCGGCAGTGCGATCAACCAGCACGTCCAGGACGTGTTGCGCGAGCGGCTCGGCACGGCGATTCGCGCGTCACTCGTCGAGCAGAAGTTGCTCGGCGGGTTCAACCCGGATCAGTTCGCCGACTCCGTGCGTGGTCGTATCGCGTACGCGATCCGTGAACGTCTGACCGATGCGGTGCGCGAGCGCCTGCACGATCTGCATCGTGATCGCCTGCGCGACGTGATTCGCTCGGCGATCGCCGAGCACGGCGGATCGGAATTCTCGGGGTTCGGTACAGGAATGCACTGATCGTCGCGGCACGCGCACTGCAACGGGCGAGGACATGAGGTCACTCGATCTGATGTGCGGCATCTTGCTCGTTGCATGCGCGTGCCGGCGTACCGCCGATGCGCAAGTCACTCGTGACTCCGTTGCACCGGTGCGATGTTTTCAGCTCGTCACCGCGGCCGGGCTGGCGAGCGAGACCGCGGTGGATTTGTGCGGCGGAATGCCGTCCGACGCGCCCGGGCGTTGTTACGTCCAGAGCATCGACCGGTTTCACCAGTTGTCGACGCAGCAAGTACAGCAGCTGTGCACCGCTGCGACGTCGTTACAGCCCGTGGAGTGTTACGCGCGATTGGATGCGAGAGGAGACCTGACAGAGGATCAGGCGATCCAGTACTGCGCAACTCGCTGTCCGATCGGTCCGCCACCACCCGAAGCGAGCAGTGCCGCGTGTCTCGACGCGGCCGCGTCGCTGTCGAACCTCGCGCTGCAGACCGCGGCGGAGCTCTGCCTCGGTTCGACCTCTGAAGGCCCGGTCCGGTGCTTTCTGGCCGGTGAAGACCTGCACTCGCTGAGCGAGAGCAGCCTCGTTCAGCTCTGCGCAGAGACGAGCGGCTGCCAGTACTACAACGCGATTCCCGCTTCGTATTGATCGAGGAGATCAGCTCATGAAGAGAACCGTCATCGTCACGTCAGCGCTCGCAGTTGTACTCACGTTCTCGGCAGCGATTCGTGCGCAGCCGCCGGCGACGGTCGCCGAAGCGCACAAGGACATCAAAGCGACGCTCGGATTCGTCCCGACCTTCTTCAAGGCGGTTCCGGACGAAGTGCTGTCGGCGGCGTGGGACGAGATGCGCACGCTCCAGCTCGGCACCGAGACCGCATTGCCGAACAAGACCAAGGAGCTGATCGGTCTTGGGGTGTCCGCTCAAGTGCCGTGCCGCTACTGCATCTACGCGCACAGCCAGTTCGCAAAGGCGAACGGAGCCACCGATCGCGAGCTGCGCGAAGCCGTCGCGATGGCGGCGCTCACGCGGCACTGGAGCACCGTGCTCAATGGCATGTCCGTCGACCACGTGACGTTCGACAAAGAGATCGCAAAAGTGTTCGCGCACCTCGCGAGCCCGAAGGCTGCCCCCATGAAAGAGGAGCCGATCACCGACGCAGCGAGCGCGCACAGGGACATCGAGAGGACACTCGGTTCGGTTCCGCGGTTTTTCAGCGCGATGCCTGCGAGCGCGCTTGCACCGGCATGGCGCGAGATGAAGGGGCTGCAGCTGAGCACGACCACCGCCCTGGACGGCAAGACGAAGGAACTGATCGGCCTCGCGGTCGCCGCGCAGATCCCATGCACCTACTGCGTGCGCTTCCATACGGCCGCCGCAAAGCTCGCCGGTGCAACGCCGACGGAGATCGAGGAGGCTGTCGCGATGGCAGCGCTCACCCGTCACTGGAGCACGCTGCTGCAAGGCGCTCAGCTGGACGAGGTGCGGTACCGCCGCGAGATCGATCAAATCGTGAAGAACACGAGCAAGGCAAAGACGCCGAAGCAGGCCGCACGCTGACGAGCTGGTCGATCCGTCGTCGGCCGTGATACAAGCTAGGAAGCGCCAGCCACCTCGGCTGGCGTCGCTATTTTCGGCGCGCTGCCCCTGCGGCCGCGCCAGAAGGACGGAGATCATGGACATCTCTCTGCGCGAGCATTGCTTCGATCACGGCGGCGTTCGGCTCTATGCCTACGAAGCGGGCGAGGGCCCGCCACTCGTGCTGCTGCACGGTGGCCTCGCCAATCACTTGGCGTGCTGGCAGTTCGCCGGGCCGCTCACCGCGACCTATCGGGTGATCACGCCCGACCTGCGCGGCGCGGGGCGCTCGCACTTCGCCGGCCCGCTGACGTGGGACGCGCTTGCCGATGACATCGCGGCGCTGCTCCGCTTCCTCGGTATCGCACGCGCCGCGATCGGCGGTATCTCGTTTGGCGCGGGCGCGGCGGTGCGGGTTGCGCTGCGGCATCCCGAGGTGACGGCCGCACTGGTCGTCCTCCATCCCGCGTACGGCGGCGCCGAGCTCGGCCTGTCGAGGGAGCAGCAGCAGGCGATGGCGGCGATGGATGCAGCGGGCAGCCGCCTCGTCGCCGAAGGCATCCAGGTGCTGCTGCCGTTGTTCGATGCGCTGCCACCCGAGGTGCGCGATCGCGCGAAGCGCGTGGTCGCGACCTACGACGCGGCGAGTGTCGCGACGACGACCGCGTTCATGGCGTCGGGCGCGCAGCCGTTCGCACGGGGCGAGGACCTCCGTATGATCGAAGCGCCTGCGCTGCTCGTACCCGGCGTCGACATGTATCACCCGCCCGCCGTGGCGGCGGTGTTTCGCGCGCACCTGCCGCGGGTCGAGGTTCGCGAGGCGGCTGAGGCGGCCGACCTCGGCCACGCGATCGCGGCGTGGACGACGCTCGGGCCGTAACTAGGTCGCCGGCTTGCTCGAACCGTACTTCGCTTTGAGCGCGAGCACCTTTGCGCGCAGCACTTCGCCCTTGGCCTTGTCGACCATCGCGACGTAGGCAGCGAAGCCGAGCGCAGCGGCCAACACGTCACCGCCGCCCGTGCCCCACTTCTTGCCGGCGGGGCCGTCCTTGTCGATGTGATGAAGCAGCGCGCGGAACCGGCGCAGCTCGTCGCGCGGCACGCCGGGCTTGTCGTTGACGACGACGCCGGTCACTTCCTGGCGGCGGCCTTTGCGCACGACCCGGACCTTGTCGGGGTGAATCGCGAAGCCTTCGGCTGCGGTGAGCTTGCGCAGGAACGCGAGCATCTTGCCCACCGGTGCGGTGCGATCCTTTGCGGAGACCGTCAGGTCGTCGGCGTAACGCGTGTACGTGAAGCCGTGCTTCTTCGCCCAGCCTGCGATGCGGTGATCGAGACGGCGGCACAGTACGTTCGTGATCGCAGGCGACGTCGGCGCGCCTTGCGGAAGCCGGCGCGGACCGCGCGCGACGTAGTAGCGCGTGCCATCGAGCACGGTCTCGGTGACATCGGGCTCGCTGCAGATCAGTGCGAGCACGGTCGCGACCTCTTCGCTGTAGCCGAGCTTGCGGTAGAGACCCTTGACCCGCTTGTACGTCACCGTTGGGAAGAAGTCGCGCAGGTCGACATTGACGATGACCGCGGCGCGCAGGTGCGGCAGCGCGTTCGACACCGTCGAGCGACCGGGCACGAAGCCGTGCGCCTGTTCGGCGAGCGCGAGCGGCTCTAGCACTTTCTCGAGGATCCAGTGCTGCGCGGCCTTGAGCTTCTTGTGCGGCGCGCTGATCAAGCGCTCGCCGCCGGTTTTCTTCGGGATCGTGAAGCGGTGATAGTGCGTCGTGGTCGACACCTCGCGCGCGAATGCGAGATAGCGGAGCTGGCCGAGCGGCACGTGCATCTGCGCGGCGAGCTCGGCGGCGGTGTTCGCGATCGGCAGCTTCTGCTTGGTCAGCAGCTCGGGCTTGGAGACGCGGCGATCAGCGATGGGCCCCAGGCCGACCGAGACCTTCGGCCCGAGGTACGTCAGCTCGCGCTTCTTCTTGTCCTGCGTCTGCGCCTTCGCAGCGGCGCGCTCGCCAAGCAGCTTCTGCTTGTTGAGCTCGCGCTTCTTCTTCGATTCGGCGAGCCGCTGCTTCTTGAGGTCCTTCTCGAGCTGGGCGAGGTTGCGCAGCCCTTGGGCTTGCGTGCGCAGCTGCGCGAGCCGATTGCGCAGCTCGCCCATGCGTTTGATCTCGTTTGCCGGATCACTCGGCGTCGGCGTGTTCGGCCAGAACCCGAGTCGGATCATCTCCTCGACGATGACCTCGTCCTTACCGCCACGAGCGATGCGCTCGTAGAGCTCTTTGCGGTTACGGGGAGGAGCGGGAGCGGCCATGAAAAATTGCGTGGCGGATGGCTACCTTCGTCTACGCCTGGGACTGGATCGCTCGGCTCGAGTGGCCGCGGTCACTACCGGGTGCCTTCGCTTTTCGCGAAAACCCTCTCGGAAGCTCCTGGTAGTGACTGCGGACACACAGTATTGAGTGAGCCAGTGATGTATGCGCGGATGGTTCGCAAGGACGGCGATCCGCCGCCCGGGTTGCAAGGTCTAGGGCCATCCGCCACGCGGCGCTACTGTCGATCACGATAGGGCCCGCCGCAAGAGCGACAACAAATCTTGATCGCTTGGCAGGTCGGAAATAAACGGCGTGTCTTTGAGTGCCGCCGCAAGCGCGAACACGCGGGCCTCGTCGCGATCCGCCGCGGCGTGAGCGACGCGCAGCAGCTGGAGCACCGCCTCGCGGTCGCGGATCGTCGAGCCCTGCGCGAGCTCGCCGACGATTCGATCGAGCCGGCCGTCGAGCGTCGGCGGCGGCGTGGTCGGCGGCTTGCCGCCCGAACCTGTGATCGCACCGACCGCGCGGCGCCACCACGACGGCTTCGCGCCAGCATCGGCTGGTGGCGTTGCCGGCACCGAGCCGGGCGGCAGGTTCGCGCGCGCGCGATCGCGGTGCGCCGTCAGCGTGGCGTGGCGCGGATGCAGGCGCAGGCCCTCCTCGGCGAACTGATACATCGCGCGATGGTCGGCGACCGAGTCGCACAGCGTGCACAGCTCGTCCCACCGCTCGGGCTTGTTGTCGACGTGTGCGAGTGCCCGCGCGACCGGAATCGCTTGCTCGATGTCGTCGAGCTCGACGAACGCGTCACGCTTGACCCGCAGCGCGAGCACGCTTGTCGGGAATCGTTGCAGCGCGCGCTCGGCCGCTTGCCGCGCCGCGGAGTGGTCGCCGGCTTCGAACTTGGCCTCGGCGATCACTTCGAGCAGCCGGCCTTCCTCATCGCTGTTCGGCGGCGCGATGCGCAGCACGCGCTCGAGCTCGGCGATCGCGTCTTGCGTGCGACCTTGCTGGCGCAGCTCGGCCGCGCGCATCACCGAACGCCGATACGCATCCTGGAAGCTTTGGCGCAGCTGCTGTGTCGACTGCTGCGGCACCGCGCCGCGCGCACTCGTCTGCTGCGGCGTGAACGTGATCACGTCGTTGACGCCGCGGCGGTGCGCGGCACGCAGCGCGAGCATGTGCTCGCACGGTCCGCGATGCAGGCGATTGCGGATGAAGAAGTCGCAGCTGCACTCGCCCTGCACGAGCCGGCGATCGGCGTCGAACGTGAGCGACACGCCGTACAGCTTGCTGTAGTCGTGGATGCGGCCCGCCAGCGCGAGACCGCCGTCCGCGGTGTCGGCCTTGTCGATCGCGATCTTCGCGCGATGCATCATCAGCGCGGCGGACTGCTCGCGTTCGTTCGCGAACCGCAGCTTGTCGAGCGGCAACGGCTCGCGCGTCAGCTCGCGCTTGCGATAAACGCCGCGATCGAGATCGAAGATCGCGCGGCCGGCCTGCACCCAGCCGGCGAGCGCCGACGCGACGACCGGCGCTGCGAGACCCGTTGTCTGCGCGAGCTGCTCGGGCGTGGCGAGCCACACTTTGCCGAGCTCGGTGAACACGCGCTGCTTCGTGATGTCGTCGACGTCCTCGCGTGCGGCCATCAGATCGAAGTTGCCGGCTTCGGACCAGTTGTTCTGCGTCCAGCCCGACAGGCCGAGCGTGAACGACAGCTCGCCGAGATCGACGACCCAGAACGTGGGCAGGCCCGTGCCGAGCAGGAACACGCGCACGCGCTTCGCACGCGGCAGCAGGCGCTCGAGGATGAACAAGCGGCGGCGACCCCACACGCGGATCTCGCACGCGGTGCCATCGGTCTGCCGCGAGCGCGGACACTTGACGACGTAGTTCCACGGCTCGACCGTGATCTCGACGGGCGCACCCGGCGTCAGCTTGAAGCGCAGCGAGCGCGGCCCGAACAATTCCTTGTTCCGGCGCAGCACGTGGCACAGGTTGTGGACGTCCATCGGGTGGAGCTCGACGACGTTCGCCGACAGCGTCGCGGCCGAGGAGACTTGGAGGAAGCCGCGGACCCACGAGTCGGGCAGGTCGATCTTGACCTCGCGGTACGTCTCCTCCATCGAGGTCGCGACATTGAAGCCGCCCGGATCGACCTCGAGCGAGGTGGTCTTGTAGCTGCGGATCTTCTGGAACTCGCCGTACAGCTTCTCGCTGTAGTCGATGTTCGTGGTGCCGTTCGCGCGGTCCCCGAGCTCCTCGAACACGTTGTACGAGGCGGCGAGCCGGCCGTAGCTCGACTCGTCGCGCGAGAAGCACTCGAAGAACACCTGGTCGGGGTGGACCGTGATGACCGGATCGAGCTTGAACCACAGCTCCTTGTCGCGGTTGTAGAGGTAGTCGAAGTACTTCTGGCGCGCCTTGTAGAAGCCGCCCCAGCGGCTGCGCGACGCGTTGTCGAGCCGGGCGAGCTCGTCGGACGCTTGCCGGATCTGATCGGCGATCGACGTCTGGCGCTGCGTAACCGCGGCGAGATCGACGTAGCTCTGCTGCTCGCGCCACGCCATGTACGCGGTGCGATCCTTCGGGATAAAGCGGAGGTCGCTCGTCACCACGTCGTGCAGCGCGCTGATCGCCTCGCGGAACTCGACCTGGCGCGTGATTTTGCCGCGGAAGAACGTCGGCTCGCGCAGCGTGTCGGGCGCGAAGCTCATCCCGGTCGCGTCTTGATCCTGTTTGACTGCCGAGCTGCCCGCGTAGCGATGTTCGAAGATCACGACGCAGCTCCTTTGGGCCCGGCATGGAGCGGGGCCGGCTTTGCCGGACCCGTGGGATCAATCACGCTGATCGGCAACGGCACGTCTGGATACAGATGATGGACGTCGACCATCGTCGCGATCAGCGGATGCTTCTGCGTGACCGCGGCGGTCGCGCTCTGGCGATCGAGCAGCGGCGCGAGCACGGCGGCGGCCTCGTGGCTCTTCGCGGCTTCGCGACGCAGCAGGATGATGACGCGCTCCTTCGCGACCTTGCCCCGGTTGACTTGCGACAGCACGGTCGCGAAGTACGGCACCAGGATCTTCAGCTTGTCGACGTCGGTCGCGTAACGGTCGAGCAGCGTCGACACGAGCAGCTGCAAGTTCGTCGACGGATGCTCGGCGAGCCGCTCGAGGTAGCGCGGCGCATCGGCTTCTTTGAACTGCTGGTAGAGCAGCGCCTTGCCGAGCTCTTGCACCTCGGGCCGGATCGAATCGCAGATCGTGATGATCGCGTCGGCCGACAGCTTGTCGCCGCCGATGTCGTCTTTGATGAAACCGAGCGCGAACGTACGCGTGTCTTCCCAGGGCGAGTCGAGCAGCTTCGCGAGCGCGACCGGCGCCATGCGATAGCGCGGCACCGACGCCTTCGCGAGCGCCCACGCGCCTTGGCGCACCGCGAGTGCTTCGTGGCTCGCGAGCCGCGCGATGTCGTCGAGGCCGATGTCGTCGGGGCCAAGCTGGTGCAAGAGCAAGCCGCCGGCGTCGCGCGCGTGCGGCGACAGCGCGCCGATCAGGCGCAGGATCGTCTGCGCTGGCTTGTGCGGCAGCACCGCCGCGAGCTCGGCCTTGAGCAGCGTGACGATGTGCGCCGGTGCGCCCGGTGGCTGCGTCTTGAGCAGCGCATCGATCAACCGATCGGCGAGCGCTTTGCCGACGTCGGGATAGCGCTTCGCGATCTCGCCGAGCAGCGTGCGGGTCGCCTCGCGCAGCTCCGCGTTGCCGCTCGTCGCAAACATCACGAGCGCCTCGAGGTCGTCCTTTGCGAGCTCGGGCGGCGTCATCGCGAGGACACGGCCGCCGAGCGTGCGCACGGTCGCGAACGGCGACGCGAGCATGGCTTCGATCAAGTCGACCGGCAGCGTGTCGCGGTGCGCGTGGCGCAGTACGAGCTCGCCGGCCAGCTCGCCGAGTGCAGCGAGCGGATGCTTCAACATGTCGCGCAGCACGTCGGCGCTGATCTCGCGCAGCTGGGCTTCGAACGAGCGCAACAGCGTCGCGACCGCGCCCGATGCGCGCTCCGCGTTCGCGGGTGAATCGCCGAGCCCGAGCAAGATCGCGATCGAGCGCACGCTCGCGCTGCGGGCGACGTCGTCGGGAATCTGGCGCGAGCGCAGCAGGCGCAGCGCCGCTTCGCGCACGCCCTGCGTCTTGCCGGTCACGATCATCGCGAGCAGATCCGGATCGGCGAGCGTGGCGTCGGGGTTCGCGTCGATCCACGCGATGACCCAGTTGTGCGCTTCGGGCACGTCGCTGGCGAGCGCACCGCGCGCGAGCGTGATCGACAGCGGCCGGTTGCGCGCGATGTCGAACGCGAACCGCTGCGCGATGATGTGGCCCGTGGCAAGCACCGATGCGAGCTGCTCGTCGCGTAGCGCTTCCGTGAACGTGCGGTTCGCACGCAGCGCGCGCGTCGCAAACTCGAGCACCGGCGTCGCGCCGCTCTTGAGGATCAGCTCCCACAGCAGCGTCGGCGCGGCGTCCCACAGGTGCGGGTACGCCTCCTCGCGCTCCGGCGGTGGCGGATCGCCCGGGCGATACCGGCCCTGGCAGCGCCACACGCTCAGCTCGTGATGGCTCTTGCGATAGCGATGGCTGTGCGTGAACAGCACCTGGTTGAACGCGTGATACGGCGCGTAGCGATCGTAGGTATGGTTGAACAGGCCGCGCTTGACGTCGGGCGTGTCGTCGTCCTCGTAGCCGAGCAGGATCGCCGACGCGAGCCGCACGTAGTCGGGCGAGCCGACGTGGCCGAGCCGGCGCAGCACGCGCGCGACGCGGCGGCGAATGTACTGGCGCGTGCGCGGCCCGAACGGCCGACCTTGGCTTTGGTGCGCGTCGATGCGGCGCGCGAGCAGCGCATAGAGCTCGCCGTCGCGCTTGATCTCGGCGAGCCGAAACAGCGTGCGTACGATCGATGCTTCGACGCCGGCGAGCCGCGCGACACGCGCTGCGGCGAGCACCGCCGGGCGGGCAACCGCGTCGTCGAGCGTGTAGAGCGTGACGATCGCGGCACGCGCCTGATTCGGATCCTTGGCGAGCGCTTCTTCGATCGCGCGCGCGAGTGCCGCGCCATCGCCGCGCGTATACAGCGTGCCGATCGTCGACGGTAGCCGCTGCAGCGCGATCTCTTTGGCGCGCGTCGGATCGATCCGCGCGATCGCGAGGCGAGCGACGTCGACGAGGTGACGCGGCGTGCGCTGATCCGCGATCAAGTTCGCGAGCGGCTCGATCGCCACCTGCGAGCCCATCCGCGCGAGCGCCGCGATCAGCAGGTGCTTCCACGCGTCGGGCTTGAGCTGCTTGGGTACGAACGCCGAGGCGAGGAGCTCGAGCACGATCGGCTCGGCCGCGCGGATCTCGGCGTCGGCGACGCGCCACAGCACGGGACCGAGCGGATCGGGGCTGCGCGCGCCCATCTGCAGCTTGCCGATCAAGCGCTGCGCCAGATTCGGCGGATGCACGACCTGCGGCGCCATCGGCGCGGCCGGGACCGACGAGCGCGCCGGCGCGGACGGGGTCGGGGCCGGTCCGGCGGGAATCGGTCCGCTGCGGTACCCGCCGGCGACTTTTTCGTCGACGAGCTTCTGGTACACGCCGCGCGCTTTGTCGAGCGGCAGCGGCAACGGCGTCTTCGTGCCGTCCTTGAGCGGGCCGCCGCGCCGGCCGTAGCGGAAGTTGACCACGTGTTGGCCGGTCGCGACTTCGACGAGATCGATCTCGTAGACCTTGTCCGAGGCGCCCTCGCGAAACCACAGACGAGCCTGATCGATCACCCGCACGGCGGGCAGCCTATCAAAGGGCCCGTAGCTACCGTCGCAAAGTGCCGCGGAAAGCGACGAGGAACGTGCACAAGCACACGACGCCGAGGGCGAGTGCACCATAGCGGAGCGGCACCACCCAGCCAGCGTGATACGGGGTCATCACCGGCACGGCGTGGAGCATGAGCGCGCCGAGCTGCCATTTGTCGTCGAGCGGAACCGGCACGGTCACCCCTTCGCCACTCCCGCGTGCGGCGACGAGCGGAATCGGGGGCCCTGCACCGACGAGGTTTGCCTCGAGCGTGTGTGTCGCGAGTCCGAGTGACGCGACATCGACCGTGACCGCGACCGCGAGCTCGCCAGCGAGCTCGGTCGACTCCTTGTACGGCGCGACCTCCGCCCCGACGACGACCGCGAGGCCGTTGCGGTTGTCGACCCGGGCGCGGTTGCCGTCGCGATGGAATGCGATCGGCGCCGCATTCGCCGGCACGCGCACGAGCGACGTCACGGTGTCGCCCTTGATCTGAAACAGCTCGAGGGTCTCACCGGGCCGGGTCTTGAGCCGGTACTCGGTCTTGACGATGTCGTTGACGGTCGCCGCGTCGGTGAGGATCCCGGCCTCGAGCACCGGCGTGCCGGCGAAGCCTTCGGCGCGGTCGAGCGTCTGGTTGAACGCCGCGTGGAGCACGACGCCGAGCTTCTGGCCACCGGCGATGATCGCATCGCGCGTCGCTGGCTCGACGCGCTGCTGCTTCGGCATCACGAACGATGCGCCGGCGAGACCAAACGCGAACACGGAGACCGCGAGGAACACCACCGCACGACGCCGCTGCGCGAGCACCACGCGCGGGACGATCTCGGTATGCTCTTCCCAGTCCTCCGGCATCAGTCCCATCGTTTCCACGATACTCCCCCGGGGTAGCGATGGGGTAACGTTCTCAACCGATGCACGCGATGGACCCCGGGTGGGGAACGCGGTTCTACGGGCTCCCGGTGAGCAAGGAGGTGGTGGCGGCGGCGCGCGATCATCTGACGGATCGTTCGATCACGGATCTCGTCGACGCGCACCTCGCGATCAACCAGGCCTACTTCGGCGGCCTCGACAAAACGCTCGCTGGGTTCGTCATCCTCGACGACGAGGGCGACGACTACACGCTGCTCGACCTGCGCGACGGCGGCCAGATCTGGTGGCAGGACCACGAGACGCGCGAGCTCACGCTCAAGTGGGGAAGCCTCGCCGACATGCAGGCCGACAAGCCCGCAAAGCAGCCGCGTCACAAGCGCAGCGTCCCGACGCCCGCCCTGTGTGCGCGCTACCAGTGGCTGGTCTGGTTCCTCGCCCGGCCGCTCCTCAAAGACGGCAAGCCGATGCACACCGCCGACTATCTCGTGCGTAACGGGCTCGGTCGGTTTCGGCACCTGTTCTCGGACCCGGAAGCGCTCGACAAAACATTCAATGCCGAGCTGCGCGAGCTGTCCGACGATCCGCACCTCGCGATCTACTGGCTGCTCCACACCACCGCGCTCGCCGACCACGCGCGACGCCAGCGCGTGCTCATCGCGGTCGGCACGTCCGATCACGCGCTGCTCCGTGCGTTCATCAACCGGCTCGGTCAGCTGCCGCTCTCCGGTGACCTGCCGATCGTCCCCGAGTTCCGCGCGCGCCGTGCGCTCGCGCAGACGTACGGCGCCTTCGAGCTCACCGACGACGAGATGCCTGCCGCGTGCATGCGCGCGCTCGAGCTCGCACCGAACACGCGATCGCTCGGTCATGGCCTGCAGGTCGTGGCGGGGCTCGAGCGCGGCCTCCTCGACGACGCGACCGTCAAAGCCACGCTCGCGCGGATTCCCGAGACGACGACGGGCACGTCACTGATCGCGGCGGCGCTCGAGAAGCGCGCGAAGGTCGGCTCGAGCTCGCATGCCGACGTGCTCGTGCGCTTGCTCGCGACCAGCGACGATCCGTGGTGGACGCAGCTCGAAGCGCTGTGGCACGTGCACGAGCTCGCGTACGACGGCCCCGCGCTCGTCACCGCGACTCGCCGCATCCTCGTCCACGATCGTTATCACCGGCGCGCGCTCCAGATGGCGATGCGCGCAGCACAGATCGCAGGCGAGCCGATCGATGGCGTCTACGCCGACCTCGGCGTCGCCGACGCGCTACTCGGTCCGTACACGAAGCTCGTCGACGAACCGGCGCAGTGGCAAGCGGTGGTGAGCTCACTGCCGTTGCCGCCATTCAAGCGTGCGCTCGCGTGGCGCGTGCTCCAGCGTGTCGAGCTCAACATGCCGTCGCCCGGCCTCGCGGTGTGGGCTGCCGGCGAAGTGCTCGCGACGGGCGACCCGAACCGCGTCGCGCTCGTCGGCGATGCCATCGCGAAGCTCGACGCGCAGACCCAGGCTCAAGTCATCGAACAAGCCGGCACGACGATCGACGCCGCCGATCATCCGCTCGTCGGCGTGTTATTCGCGTTCCTCGACGGTCCCGAATCCGCCGAGCACGACTTCGCCGCGCAGTTCCAGCTCAAGCGTGGCAAGGAAGCGGCGCTCAAAGCGCTCGCGCCGTGGCTGCCCGATCCGAAATTGTTCGACATGGTGATGCGCGCGATCGAGCGCCCGGGTTCGGGAGGCTTCGTCGATCAGTTTTGGACCACGCTGTTCAGCCCGTTCGCAAAAGCCAGCTACGTGCTGCCGAAGCTCGACGCGGGCCAGGCGGTGCGCGTCGTCAGGGCGATGATCGCGACCGAGCTCCGCCACCCGAGCATCCACGCGCGCAACGCCGCCGGGCACCAGCTGTTCCGCTTCAACCATACCGGTGCCGAGTCGTTCGTGATCGATGCGCTCACCGAGTACGGCGTGCGCTACGCAGCCGTCAAAGGCCCGGGCGGCGTGAAGCTCGATCACGGCAAGACCGAGAACGATCAGCTCGAGGACGTCGTCGCAAATCTCTATGCCGCCGTGCGCAGTCTCGGCACGCCCGCGGCACGCACGGCGCTCGTCGAGCGGCTGTTCGCCGAGCGACGATCGTACTGGCGGATGGGCAACGCGATCGGCGCGATCTGGAACGCCGAGCTGCACGCGCAGATCATGGCGCAGCTCGGCGAGAGCCTCGATGCACGCGCGGCCGGCTGCTACGCGTTCGCGCTACACGACTTCGTCAAGCAAGGCGCGCCGCTCGTTGATCTGACGCGCCTGATCATCGAGTGGCAGGGCGACAACGAAGTCACGCGCGGGTTTCTGCACTATGCATTGATCATCGGCATGCTCGCCGCGCTCGAGGCCGGCGATCGCGAGGTCGCGCAGCGCGCGCACGATGCAGCGTCGTGGATCTCGGATCCGCCGCTCGAGCCCGACGATTTCTCGCGCGGCCGCACGTGGACGAATCCGCTCGACGACGAGGACACGCAAGCTCGGGTCGCGCGCGCGCTCGCAGGGACGCCGGAGCCGCAAGCCGTCGAGCCCGCCGCGAAGCAGAAGCCAGCGGCTGCGAAACCGGCGGCGAAGGCAAAACCGGCAGCGAAGGCGCCGGCAGCGAAGGTGAAACCGGCGCAGGCGAACCCGGCGAAGGCGAAACCGGCGAAGGCGAAACCGGCGAAAGCGAAACCGGCGAAGGCGAAACCGGCAACGCCAACGCTCAAAGCGAAAGCGTCACAGAAGCCCAAGCCTGCCGCGAAGGCCAAGCCCAGGACCAAGCCGCAACCCAAGCCGGCAACGCCGAAACCCAAACCCAAGTCCAAGCGCTAACGGGTCCGCGCAGACCCGAGGCGCTGGGCGAATCCCGCGAAACTACAAGCCCGCTCGCTGGCCGGGCAGCTGCACTAGTTGCGCGTCGCAATGACCCGCTTCGATCGGTTTTGGGAACCCCTCGGCTTTCTTCTGGCGTTCGCGATCGTCTGGCTCGGCACGCTGTGATCGCCCCTAGAATTACTTTGGGTTCCAATTGACGGAAACGGGCGCGAGCCCTAGTGTGCGCCGCCAATGGCGACGACCTCGAAGCCTCAGCCGGTCGGCGAGACGCTGCAGTTCATGCAGCGCATGTGGGATTTCGTGCATGCACTCGACGTTCGTTCCAAGCGCATGATGCAGAGCATCGGCGTAACCGGACCGCAGCGGCTCGTGATCCGGTTGGTCGGCCAGAAGCCGGGACAGACGGCGAGCGACATCGCCGAGATGCTCGGCAAGCATCCGAGCACGCTGACCGGCGTCCTCGCGCGACTCGAAGAGCGTAAGCTGATCACGCGCGAGATCGATCCGGCGGACCGCCGCCGCGCGCGGTTCAAGCTGACCGCGGCCGGCAAGAAGGTCGATCGCGAGCGCAAGGGCACCGTCGAGGCGGCCACGCGCCGCGCGCTCGGTCGCGTCAAGCCGGGCGATGTCGAGACCGCGCTCGACCTGGTCGCAAAGCTCGTCGAAGAGCTCGAGCGCCCGGATTAACGAAGCGCGCTACGGGTGCATGAACCCTTGGAGAAGCGCTGAAGGCGCGTTTCCCCGATGGGTCATGAGGTGACGCGTCGCGAAGCGACGCCGAGCCGAAGGCGAGCGGCCCGCAGGGCCGGTCACCGCGTGAACGTGCGCGAGAAATCCATCGCGCCGTTTGCGTCGTAGAACTCGCCGGTGAACTTGTCGCCGTCGATCACGACGTACATGAAGCCGGGCTTGCTCGCGTCCTCGTAGAATACGCCGTTGCCGCGATTGCGGATCTCCGTGGTCGACGCGCCGGCGCCGCTGACGATCATTTCGGTGCCGCACAGTGCGGTCGGCTCGTTCATCCACTGGCGCGTGTGATCGTGACCCGCGAAGTAGACCTGGCTGATCCCGCACACGTGGTCGTCGAAAAACTCCTTGACCGCGTCGCCGTTTTGGATCGGCAGCGGGTTCGGGATCTGGATGCCTTCGAGCTCGGGCGCGTCGTAGTCACCCGCATTGCCGTGCGTCCCGTTCGAGAGATACGGGTGATGCCCGGCGGTGAAGATCCAGCGCTTGCCGGCGACTTGCGCGAGCGCCGAAGGTAGCCACGTGGCTTGATCGCCGTGCTCGGTGTTGCTCCACAAGATCGAGTTGGTATCGAGCACGATGAAGCCGACGTCGCCCCACGTGAACGTGTAGTGGGTGGCGGGCATGTTCCACTTCGTCGAGACCTGCGTGTATTGAACCTCGATGGGGCCTTTGTCGAACTCGTTGCCGAGGCCGCCGACGTCGATGATCAGGTTGCCGCCGTAGTCGTGGTTGCCGAGCGCGACGTAGAACGGCAGGTTGACGTCCATGTACGGCTGCTCGAACTTGGTCTGCCACTGCGGGTCGGTCGTCGACTCGACGCCCGAGTCGTAGATGTTGTCGCCGAGCATGATGACGAAGTCGCAGCCCTTGGCCGCGCACAGGTCACGCATCGCGATCGCGACGCGTCGCTGATCTGCGTTGCCTTTGCCGGTGTCGCCGAGCGCGATGAACTTGACCGCCTTCGGAGCCTCGGGCGCGTCGGGCATGACGGTGTCGCCGCCTCCGCCCCCGCCGTCGATGCCGCCGCCGCCGCCGCCATCCTTGCCGCTGTTGGCGCACGCCGCGAGCACGAGTAGGGCTACCCCGAGGATCCTCATCGCCGCGGACCCTAACGCAGGACCGCCGGTCGGCGATCAAGAAAATGCAGGGGCCTAGTTACAATTACTCACCGTGCATTTTCGCGTGCATCCAGGCCTCGGGGTCGGCCTGGGTCTCGAGCTCGGCGACCAGCTGCTGCAGTGCCTCGTGCGATCGCGGCAGGTTCCACTTCTCGAGCACTTCGTGGGCGTTGACGTTGAACACCCAGAACTGCTTGCTGGTCGCCACGGTGTCGACGATCTCCACGAACCGCTTCGCGAACGGCCGGTCGCCGCGCCCGAACGCGAGCGCGAGTAGACCCTGGCCGTAGGTCACGGCCGAGCGACCATCGACCTGGTCGATCCGCTCGCACAGCGCCTGCGCGAGCGAGCGCGCATCCGGGGATCCGACCGAGCCCGTCGCGAGCGACAGATACGCGAGCACGTGACCGTCGGTATATGGCAGCTCGCGCCAGCGCGCGGCGATGTCCGTGTAGCCGTGCACCGCTTCGCGCAAGGCAGCGACGACCTCGCGCGGCGCATCAGGCCCTTTGCTGAGCGCGACCGCGATCGCGGTGGCCGCACGCACGAGCGGGTCCTTGTCGGTGAGGCAGGGCGTGACGTCGGCGAGATCGTAGCCGGCCATCGACGTCAGGCTGTCGATCGCGCACGCCCGCATCCCGGGATCGGTGTCGTGACGCGCGACCTCGATCACATTGGCCTTCGCTTCGGGCGCGAACTTTGCGAGCACGAGGATCGTGCGGCGCTCGTGCGGCGTTGCTGCCGCGAAGCACGCGAAGATCTGCGGCCACGCCGCGCCGACTGCCTTGTGGGTACCTTCGATCGCGAAGCGCTCGGGATCATCGGCGGCGAGCTCCTGCACCTGGTCGACATACGGCGATGCGTTCTGGCCCGCGCACTGGATCGTCGCGAGCAGCTTCGGCCGATCGACCTCCTCGTGCGACAGCAGCTTCGCGAGCCACGGAATCACGCGCGCGGTCGCCGGATATGTCGAGCCTTGATGCTCGATCTCGTAGTCGATCGCGCCCAGGCAGTACTGGCGAATCAGCGGATCGGTCGACGCGAGGCCGCGTAACAGGCGCGGAAACTCGTCGACGTTCTCGTCGAAACAGCCTGCGGTCTCGGCCCACGGCACGTCGTCGACGCCGGCGAGCTGCTCGGGCGTCGCGAACGATGGCTCGTCGGTTTTGTACAGCGCGTGGCCGAGCTCCCACTCGAGACCCTGCGCGGTAGGCCGCTGCTCGATGTCGAGCGGCGACATGTCGACTTCGCGACGTAGCGCGCCTTGCTCGTCGAAGATGCGCCAGGTGCCGGCGAGCTTCTCGCTATCGATGAGGCCGGTCGCCGCGATCGACTTGCCGTCGTCGTGGTAGAGCACGCACGCGAGGCCGGGGCCTTCGCGGCGCGCCTCGAAGCGCAGCCCGCCGCCGCGCCCGCGCTCGGTCACGCTGGTCAGCGCGTCGCCTTCGAATGAGCGCGCGCTCTCCTCGTCGAGCTCGCCATCGCGCAGCCAGCTGCCCTTGTAGGTCTGGCGACCCTTTGCGTCTTCGCGATAACGCGTCGACAGCTTGCCGTCGTCGAAGTGGTAGTCGCGCTCTTCGCCCTGCGCGCTGCGCGTGGTCTTCTTCTTCAGCGTCCCGTCGGCTTCGTACTGCGCGACCATCGCGGGCTGACCGCTTACATCGCGCTGCTCTTCGTGACGGAGCACGCCGTCCTTCGACCACCACCGCCAGTGCCCGACCTGGTGGTTCGTGCCGCGTGCGATCGCGCCGTCGACCCAGCGATCCATATCGGGGAACCACCGCGCGTCGGCGCTGACGCTCGGGGGACGAGGCGGCAGCGCGTTGCCATCGGGCCCGCACTCCGTGCCGTCGCGCAGGAAGTAGCGAATCGTGTAGTTCGTCTTGCCGTCGCGCGTGTAATAGCGAACCGACCACACGTTGGCGCCGGCCTGCGCGAACGGTTCCGTCGTCGGGCTGTCGCTGCGGTAGAACACGCTGTCGAGGATCAGGCCGAGTACCCAATCCGCTTCCGAGGCGACCGAACCATCAGGATGGAAGTTGATGTTCTTGCCGTGCACCTTGCCATGTACGTAGTTGCTCGCGCCGTGCAGCACGCCGTCGCGCGTCCAGCTGCGATACTCGCCGTGCCGGCGGCCTTCGGCGTCGAGCTCGCCCACCACCCACTCGAACCCAGGATCTTTTGGGTCCCAGCGTGCACCTTCGGGAACCGTGCGCGGGCGTGCGGGAGGTGAGTTCTCCGGGTTCCCCATCGCGACGATCCTGATCGCCTGCGCAGGCGAGATCAATAAGGCCTGGGTTAGTAGTGGGTCATGTCAGCGCCGTGCCAGACCCGCTTCACGCTCTCGAGTTGCTAGCAGCTGCTATCGCACAACGCGACGACCGCGCAGATTTCGCGCGTCCTAGCGCAGGAGCTCGAGAAAGCGGATCACCGCGGCCGCGACGCGCGCGCAACCGCCGGTCGATCGCGTCACCGCGTGCGACGTCTCGAGCTCGATGCCGGCGTAGCGCTTGCCGGCGAGCTCTTGACGCAGTGACGTGCACACCGCCGGGCCCGTGCCGCTGTACGGCTGGTTCGCGCGCACGTGGATGCCGGCGCCACGCAGCTGGAACATCAGCTTCTCGGCGAGCACGGCTTCGTACGCGTGTGATGGATCGTAGAGCACGCCGACGTCGTACGTGCGCGCTGCGGCGTCGAGCTCGGGCGCGAAGCTGTGCGACGACAGATGCAGCACCTCGCCGTGATCGATGAAGCGCGCCTCGACGTCGCGCCGGATCGCGTGCCAGTACGGCGCGTGAAACAGCTCGATGCGCGCGCGCCGATCGCCCTCCGAGAGGTGCTCGTTGCCGGGCACCGGCTCGCCGTAGCACACGGTCGGAATCACGTCGGGATGATCTTCCGCGCGATTGAGATCGACGAACATGCGTGTGAACGCACCCGCGTGCACCGGCAAGCCAACCGCCTCCGACAGCCGCGACGCGACATCGAACGCGCCGTGATCCCACCCCGCTTGCGACTGCAGCACTTCGAGCGGCACACCTAGATCGACACCGGGCGGCAGCGTCCACGACGCATGCTCACAGGACAGCACTAATCCAGGCACTGTCTTCAACGGTAGAAGTCTCCCTCTTCGTTGTCGAGTAGGCGACCGGGTAGCGACGAGATCGTGCTCACGACTTCAGGCTGTCGAGAAAAGCGAGCACGTGTGTCCACGCGTCGGCGGCCGATTTCTCGTCGTAAACCGGGTTCGACGGGTTCGCGAACGCATGCTCTGCGTCGTACGAGAAAATCTCGTGACGCACACCTGCCTGCTTCAGCCCCGCTTCGAACTTCGCGACCATCTCGGGTGGGATGCCCTTGTCGCGCTTGCCGAAGATCCCGAGCACGCGCGCCTTGATCGCGGCGAGCTTGGCCGGGTCGGTCTCGAGCTGACCGTAATAGATGATGGCGCCGTCGAGGTTCGGCACGGCGAGCGCGGTCTGTAGGGCGTACGCGCCGCCGAAACACCAGCCGATCACCGCGCGCTTGCTCGCTTTGATCCGCGGATCGGTGCCGAGGAAGTCGAACGCTGCTTTCAATACACCGATCGCCTTCGGCGGCTCGACGGACTTCACCGCCTTCATGGCGTCGTCCCGGGTCGTCGCAACGACGCCACCATACAGATCGACCGCCACCGCGGCGTACCCGGCGGTCGCGAGCCTGTCGGCCCAATGCTTGACGTTGTCGTTGAGACCCCACCACTCGTGGACCACGATGATGCCGGGGAATGGGCCAGTGCCCTGCGGCACGCTCAAGTACGCCTTGCCGCCGGCGAGCTCGATGTCCTGACCGCGCAGCGTCACTTTGTTGTCAGCAGGCGCCGCGTGCAGCGCTTTGAACTCCGCCTCGCTCAACGGGCCGGTCGACGCCGGGATGTTTTCGGTGACGGGTGCGGGCGCCGTCGTCGCGGGCTTGTTCGACGAGCCACAGGCGACGAGCGCGAGTAGAACGAGCTTCCTCATGCACCGCGTTTATCACGCCAGCGGGCGATCGGTAGTGCGCGGCACCAGCGCAGCAGCGAGTAGTGCTGCGACGACCACGACACCGCCGTGAATCAGGCCCACGTGCAAGCCGTCGGCGATGTGACAGTGCATGTGGAGCACGAGGCCGCCGAGACAGCCACCGCCGGCGCCGAGCGCTGCGGCGATCCAGCGCGAGCCCACCGGCAGCGCGCCGCGCAAGAACACCGCGCCGACGATCACCGGCAACAGCGCGGTCGCGAGCCCGATCTCGAGACACGTGTGACCGCGCGCGAAGTCGTGCCAGCCGTAGTGCGTGCTGCTCGGCCCGCTCGGATGCACGACGAGACCGAGCATGATGAACGCGAGCGACGTGACGATCGCACTCGCGGCTGCCCACCGCCAGCGCGGCATCACCGCACCACTGCGCGGCACGAGCGCGAGGTAACACGGCACCGCAAAGCCGAGCAGCCACGCGATCGCGGTCGCGACGACCCAGCTGTTCGGCAGCTCGTGCATGTCGCGGCGCATGTCGAGCGCGACGAGCAGGCCCGCACCGTAGACGAGCGATGCGATGGCGACGATTGCGAGCTGACGCCACGGCCGGCGCGGTGCGACCGGCGCGAGTGCGCCGAGCTCGGCCTCGAGCGCAGCGGACAGCGGCGGTGGGGCAGGCGGCGGCGCAGCAGCGATTTGCTGGATCACGTCGTCGCTCATGACGCCACCTTTCGTGGCTCGACGCGTTTGCCGCCGAGCAACTTGCGCAGCGCTTCGTAGCCGCGATGCGCGCGCACCTTCATCGCACCGACGGACGTGCCGGCGATCTCCGCGGCCTCGGCGACGCTCTTGCCATCGAGCTTGGTGAGTACGACGGCCTCGCGCTGCTGTGCCGGCAACTGCGCGAGCGCATCGAGCGCGGCCTGCGCGAGCTCGGGGTCGACACGCGATTCGTCGCGGCGATCGGCGGTCTCGCCATCGAGGCCGGCACTCACCTCCGGCACCTCTTCAGCGGCGACGCGCACGATCGCGCGTTTCAGCTTGCGCGCATCGTCGATGAACGTGCGATGCGCGATCGAGTAGATCCACGGCAGCGGATCGGCGCCGCGCA
>DATDCH010000688.1:0-9906 GCA_036524455.1 Kofleriaceae bacterium
GTGCTGATCGAACCGAGATTTTCCTGGTTGTCCTCGCCTGGGTCGTCGTCGTTCGCATTGCCGAAGTGACCGGCCGGCAGCGATACACCGGTGAACGCGAACCAACCAGCGGTCGTCGTCGCCTGGCTCGGCTTCTGCACCGCGCCGATGTAGTACTGATCCGCGGCGATCGCGAGCAGAGCAGCCTGGACCGCGAACATCTCCGCTTCGGTTTCGATCGATGCGAGGTGCGTAGACCCGGGCTTGTCGGCGTTGCACGCAGCGTGATGGTTGGCGAACGACGTGGGCGTTGCGATCACGCGATAGCGCGAGCCTGACGTCATCGTCGTCATCGTCGAATAGCTGCTCGGACACACGACGCCTGAAATCGGAGCATCGGCAACGGTCTCGGCGTCGACTGCGCCGTCCGACGACGCATCATAGGTCTCCACGGTCGCGTCGCGCTCCGGCATCGCGCTTCCATGATCGAAAGAGCATGCAGCCAGCAGCGACAACAGCCAGCACCTCACGGCTCTATCGTACGCCCTAACGGATGACTGCGAACGTCTGATGGTTGATCGCGAGCAAGCGGCCGTCGCCGGTCCATAGCTCCCGCGTCTCGAAGAAGTAGCCGTCACCTGCGACAGGTACGGTGCCTCGGTACAACAGCGGAGCATCGCCGACGTCGGCCGCATCAACGATCTCGAGCGTGAACGCGATCGTTGCAAGGGGCCGCGGCGCGCTCGCGCGGACCATCGCGGCGGGCCACCACGCATCGATCATCGCCGCGAGATATGCGGCATCGCGCGACGGACCCGCGGCACGCGGCCGTACCCAGCCGATCGTTTGCGCGGCGCCGCGCGTGTAGGGGACGCCGCTGACGAGGCGGTACTCGAAGTGGCGCGCAAAATCCGGCAGCGCCTCGGCGGGCAGCGGCGCGAGCGAGTCCCACGCCGCAGCGATAGGCCGCTCGAGCTCGCACCACGCCGGTGGATCGGTGATGTCGCGCGCGGCCGCGAGCACGGCAACCACGTGCGTGGTGACCTCGCCGGCTTGCGTGAGGGCAGCGCGTGCCACCGTGACGGAGTTGCCGCTGCGCAGGACGTCTACGGTAAATGACGCTGGCCCGGGCACCGTGGGCCCTGGAATCTCGGCGGTCACCGTACGTACTTTGCGCCGCGGATCGGCGACGCGTTGCTCGATCGCGCGGATCGCGGCCGCGATCGTCAACCCGCCATACGCGCCGCGTCCCTGTCGCCAGCCTTCATGAACGATCAACGTGCCGTCGGCGGCGGGCGTCGTGACATCGTGCAGGGTCGCCACGCGCACGATCTAGCATGTATAACGTCGACCGATGCAGGCGCTGCGCTTCATCGGACGCGGCCTCTGGGTCACCGTCATCCTGCTCGTGCACGGCGTGATCTGGTTCGCCGGGTGGCTCGTGCTCCTGCTCAGCTTTCGCGCGAAGGCGGTGCGCCAAGCCTGGTTCGGTGCACGGCTCACCGCGCTGCTGATCGCGCTCGGCGCGACATTCGTCAAGGTCGGGCAGATCATGTCGACGCGGCCCGACTTGTTTCCGCCGTTCGTGATCCGCGCACTCACGCGCCTGCAAGACAACGTCGGCGCGTTCAACCGGCGTGCGGTCGAGCGCACGATCGCCGAGGACTTCGGTAAACCGCTCGACGAGCTATTCACCAGCTTCGATCACACGCCGATCGCATCTGCATCGGTCGCACAGGTTCACCGGGCGACGCTGCCGTCGGGCGACGAGGTCGCGGTCAAGGTCCGCCGCCCCGGGCTCGATGAGCTCGTGCGCTTCGATCTATCGGTGATGCGCATGTTCGCGCACGTGATCGCGCTCATTCCGTCGCTGCGCCTGCTCGCGCCGGTCGAGAGCGTCGACGAGTTCGGCCGCGCGATCCGCGCACAGATCGATCTGCGCATCGAAGCCGCGAACAACGCTCGGTTCGCCGCAAACTTCGCGAGCGACGCCGACGTGTCGTTCCCGACGCTCTACCCCGCGCTATGCAGCCACCGCGTGCTCACGATGGATTTCATACACGGCGTCAAGGTGCTCGATGCACCGGCAAAGCACGGCGTCGACGCCACACGGCTCGCGCGCGTTGGCTTCCGCACGTTGCTCCAGATGGTGTTCGCCGACGGCTTCGTACACGCCGACCTGCATCCCGGCAACATCCTCGTCGACGAGCACGGCAAGATCGTCATCCTCGATCTCGGCCTCACCGCCGAGCTCGACGAATCTGCACGCCGCGCGTTCGCCCAGTTCTTCGCGGGCTGGGCCGGCGGTAACGGCAAGATCATGGCGAAGCTGATGGCCGATCTATCGCCGTCGGCGCGCGTCGTCGATTACGCCGCGTACGAGCGCGAAGTCGACGAGTTCGTGCGCCGTTACATCGGCAAACCACTCGGCGAGGTCCAGGTCTCGACCGTCGCGTTCGACATGTTCAACATCCTGCGCCGCCACCGCGTGCGCGTGAATCCGATCTACACGATGTGCAACGTCGCGATCGCCGTGACCGAAGGCATCGGCAAGCAGCTCGACCCCAGCCTCGATCTCGTGCAGGAGGCGCTCCCGTTCTTCGTGACGTTGCAGTCGGCGGGCCGGCTGTAGACTGCCAAGCGGAACGTGCGACCTGCCGATGCTGCGAGTCAATCGTTCTCGGCGTCCGTCTCCAGCGGCACGCGCGCCGGCACGATCGTCACGATCTCGATCGCGTCTGGACCGAGGCGATAGAGCACACGATTCCACTTGTCTACGAGCTCGCGCAGCTGCCAGTGCGCGTACTCCGAGACGACACGTCCGATGTGTCCGGCGTGAAGGCGGCGCAGATCATCGACGAACTGGTTCAGCGCGTCGACCGACTTCACGAAGAATTGGGTTGTTTGCTACAGTTGGTCCATGGGCAAGGCAGCCGAGAGCGTCACGCTTGACGACGACGTACAGGAGGAGCTTCGCAAGCTCGCGGAGCGCTCTGGTAGAACGCTAAGCGTGCTCGCTAACGCTGCGTTGCGCGATTATCTCCGATACGAAAACCAAGTCGGATCTTCCATCGAGCGCGGACTCGCCGATTTCGAATCCGGGCGCGCTCGCACGACCGAAGAGGTTGCTACCTACCTTCAAGAGCAGCGGCGCCTTCGTAGTCGCGGATGAACGTCGTCTGGTCGGACGAGGCGCTCTACGCGCTGGTCGCCCTCGAATTGCGGCTCGCGCAACGGTAGTTCTAAGCTGGTTAGCGAAGCGTGCCGCGCACGAACCACGCGCGACTGCTCTCGCCGTGCCGTATGGCGCTGTTGACGACGACGATCGTGGAGTCGCGGACCGCGAGCTTGCGCATCAGCCGGCCCTCGAGGCTGCCGTTGCCGCCACGATCGGTCGTGCCGTCGACGACCGCCGGGCGTGTGAACGACGCGCCGCCGTCGAGCGAATACGCGATACCGATGCCGCGCGGAATGTCCTCGTCATCGGGATAGTGCTCCCAGCTGACGAACACGCGGTTGGCCTCGACGGCGAGCGATGGGAACGAAGCACCTTGCTGTGAGCGCGGCTGCGACAGCGTGCGCGGCGGGTCGAAGCGCTTGCCGTCGCGCGAGCGCGTGTAGCGGACCTCGGCGCGCTCGAACGCATCGCCGCCGCTGTCGGCGTAGGCGACGTGCAGTGTGCCGCGCGCATCGACGGCGAGCTTCGGCGCATCGGAATAGCCGGGCGTGCTCTCGACGATCACGGGCTCGCCGAACGTGTGGCCGTCGCGCGACGACGCGATGCGCACGTCAGCGCCATCATCTTGGCCGACGGTCCACGCGAGGTAGACCGTGTCGCGGCCGATCGCGAGTGCCGGTGCACGTGCAGGCTTGCTGCCGGCGGCCACGACGACGACGGCATCCTCGAACGACACGCCACCATCGCGCGAGCGGCGCAGTTTCAGCTCGCCTTCGTACGACGTCCACGCGACGTAGATCGCGCCGTCGTCGCCGACCGCCAGATCGAGGCTGCCGTTGTGCCAGCGCTTCTCGTCGATCCGGCCCTTGCCATCGCCGTGGATCGAGCTCGATAGGTTGTGCGGCGCTTCGCGGGTCTTGCCGCCGTCGAGCGAGCGCGCGAACAGGATGTCGCCGCCGTGCGAGCCGCCCGAGAAGATGATCTCCTGCCAGACGATGTAGATGTGTGCGGGCTGCTGCGGCGACAACGCGACGCGGGGCAGCCACGAGAACACGCTGCCGCTCGCTGATACGTTGACGGGCTCGGCGAGCCGCTTACGCCCGCCGGCGTCGAATACCTGCCAGAACACGTCCTTGTGACGATGGTCGACCCATGCGACGACGGCATCCCCATCCCGTTCGATCGCGACGCTCGGATCATCGACGTAGTCGTAACGCGAATTGTTTTGTTGCCACGGTCCGCGCTCGCCCCCGCCTTGCGCGACTTCGACCGGGCTACTCCATGTGATCCGATCGCGTTGTGTCGAGCTCGAGCTGCATGCCGCCGCCATGACCAGCAACCAGACGCGCATGGCGAAGTGTAGCGCTCATAGTTGCCCGGCGTAGTACCGAGCGCCGACGAGGAACGTCAGGGCGTCTCCGGGGCTGTTCGTCAGATCCGTGCCGATCGCGGCCTGCACATCGAGCGCGTTGATCACGTTGTAGATGACGGTGAGCGCCAGTGGCGTCATGTCTTTACCGATCAGCGCGTTCGCCGAATCGCTGATGTCGAGCTGCACGAGCTTCGTATCGAGCTGCAGATAGAGCTCCGGAGTCGGCTGCACGCCGACGCCGAGCGGCAACCCGATGTCGACGGGCTTGGCCATCGCTGCGTCCTCGGCGAGCGAGATGCGAAGCTGCTGCGCGCCGGGAATGCCGGAGATCACGGCGAGCCACGGCGTCACGTTGTACTGGACGTGCGCACCGATCATGAGCGGCGTCGCCGCGCTGTCGAGCATGTTGTAGCCGCCGCGCACACGCGCGATCGCTTCGAGCTTGCCGTCGACGGCACCGCGTACGATCACGTAGCCGACGTCGACGCCGAGGCTGCCGCGCGCCTCGAGCTCGCGCGTCGCGAACGTATACGGCACCTGCACCTCGAGCTTGTCGGTGATGCCGTAGCCGAGGATCGGCGCGCCGCCCATCGCCGAGAAGTCGTGGTTCGCGGTGGCATCGGCGCCGAGCATCGCGAGGCTCTTCGGGAGCGTGAGCGGGCGCGCGATCACCGAGCGCGGGAAGCGCGGTGCCGGTGCGGAGGCGGGGGCAGGCGTATCCGTTACGCTCGCCGTGCTCGGCTCGGTCGGCGCGGGTGCGGGCTCGATCATCGCGGGCGTCGTCGCGTCGTCGTTCGCGAGCACGGGATGGGCGAGCAGGATCACCAGGATCGCGCTCGCGCGTGGAACTGCGGAGAGGGGATGGCTGTGTTGTCTGAGCATGGCCTCCCACGCTGAACGAGACAGGTTTCGTGAACGTTGCTAACGGGTATCACTTTGGCCGTGAAAGCCGTTCTCATCGGATGTCCTGACATTTTGCGCGCGCGTTACGAGTTGGAAACGTGGCCCCAGTAGCGTTCTACATATGCGAGCACGACGAATCGTTTCTGCCTGGGTCGTTGGCTGGATGTTGGCTGTGATCTTCGGAGGCGTCGCGAATGCGGCGAGCGAACCAGCTCCGACCCCGACGCTGGAGCAACGGCTCGCGAACCTCGAGGCGTACGTGACGAACGGCGTGCCAGACGCGAACGGCGGGGCGATCTCAGCGACGTCGGGTCCCGGCCACAACGGCTGGATGATGATCTCGACCGCGCTCGTCCTGTTCATGACGCTGCCCGGACTCGCGCTGTTCTACGGCGGTCTCGTGCGGCGCAAGAACGTGCTGTCGGTGCTCGCGCAGTGCTTCGGCTCGGCGGCGCTGATCACGATCATATGGTGGGGCATCGGCTACAGCTTGGTGTTCGACAACGGCAACGCCGTCATCGGCGGCCTCGATTTCGCGATGTTCAACGGCGTCACAGCCGCACCCAACGGCAATTACGCCGCGTGGGTGTCACAGAACGTGTTCGCGATGTTCCAGATGATGTTCGCGATCATCACGCCGGCGCTGATCGTCGGCGCGATCGCCGAACGCATGAAGTACTCGGCGGTGATGGCGTTCATCACGCTGTGGATGTTCGTCATCTACTTCCCGCTCGCTCACATGGTGTGGGGCATCGACGGCTTCATGAACGGCGTGTGGAACGCGGGCGCGGCGATCAAGTCGATCGACTTCGCCGGCGGCACGGTCGTGCACATGTCGTCGGGTTGGTCGGCACTCGTGCTGTGCTTGATCCTCGGCAAGCGCACCGGCTTCGGAAAGCGCGCGTTCATGCCGCACAGCCTCGTGCTCACGGTGGTCGGCACCGGCATGCTGTGGGTCGGCTGGTACGGTTTCAATGCAGGTAGCGCGGTTGCCGCCGACGGCATCGCGGCCAACGCTTTTGTATCGACGACGATCGCTGCGGCGATTGCGGGCGGCGTGTGGCCCGCGCTCGAGTGGGTCACGCGCGGCAAGCCGACGGTGCTCGGCTTCTGCTCGGGCGTCGTCGCAGGTCTCGTCGTGATCACTCCGGCCGCCGGCTTCGTGACGGCGAGCAGCGCGGTGCTGATCGGTCTCATCGCGGGTGTCGTGCCGTTCCTCGCGGTGACGAAGCTCAAGGCAATCTTCAAGTACGACGACGCACTCGACACGTTCGGCGTGCACGGCGTCGGCGGCACCGTCGGCGCGATCCTCGCGGGCGTGTTCGCGACGCCCGACGTCAACGCAAACCTCAACACGAACCTGGCGTCGCTCGTTGGCAACGGCCTCGTGATCGAGCAGCTCAAGGCGGTCGGCATCACGATGGCGCTGTCGATCGGTGGCACCGCAGCGATCGCCTACGTGATCAAGCTCGCGATCGGTCTACGCCCGAGCGCCGAGGAAGAGGAAGCGGGTCTCGACGAGATCGATCACGGCGAGGCCGGCTACCACGAGGGCGAAGGCGGAGGTCACGGCGGTCTGCCGCACGTGGCGCTGCCGAAGCTCGACGTCGCAGCGACGCCCGCGTTCGAAGCACGCGAGGCGGGCTAGCGCGTGGTCATTCGTCAGCGCCTTCGATTCGGATGACGCGTGCCTCGGGCGTGTCCATGAGAAGGCGATGCACACCGGGAACATCGGCGAAGTCGGGCTGCGGTTTGGCGCCGTCGTTGCTCCACACCACGTAGATCCGCCTGCCTCGTGTGTAGGCTTCGTCAGGGACACTCATGATCGCCGTACAGCCGCTGTGAAAATTGAGCCGCATGCGGCGTCGGGCAAGGACCTCACAGGGTCGGCCCGATGCGTCGCGTCGAATCACGTCGGCAGCGGCATGTGTTCCGGCGAGACGTTCACGCGCGGCCCGCGGATAGGTAACCCCAACTCGTATGCAGTTGTACCAGGACCAGACGATCGGAACGATCGCGACGGCGGCGATGACTCGCTTGTATCGGCCGGCGTAGCGGTCGACGAGACGAATCAACGCATCGGTTCCCAGGAGGGCGAGCAATGTCGTCGCGACCATCACGTACCTTGCCTGCGCATGGGTGAGCAAAGCGATCGCGACGAACGAGCCAATCGCGACGAGCCACAGAAACACGGCGCGTCGATCGCGAGCGAACCCGATCGAGAACACGCCGGCGACGATCGGAATCGGCACGAGGAGTCCGAAGTAGGAAAACGGGTTCGTCGTGAGATATGTGGTCAGCCCGATGTCATCGCCCGGCACGGACCGGCTCGCCAACAGGATCCCGAGCGGGGAGCCCATGGTCCGCGTCGCCGTCACCATGTGCGGCACCAGCAACAGAATGAAGAGCCCGGCGGTCGCGAGAACCGGCCACGGGCGTCGCGCGATCGCTCGCCACCACACGAGTACGGTTGCGATGCCGATGATGCCGATCGGTACGCAGCTTCCATAACGCAGGTAGAACGCCGCCGCGAGCAGTGGAGCCGCGAGTACGATGCGCCAGCGCGGCCCGTGCTCTCGCGCGAGCTCGCCGACCAAGATCCACAGCGCACCGATCATGAATCCGGCCGCCGGCAGATCGGAGAGCAGCTCGCTGGTTCGCTGGATCACGCTGCGAGAGCCCGCGAGGATCGCCATCGACCACGCAGCCGTCATCGGCCCGAACGCGCGGACCGCCAACAGCGCCGTGAGTGCGAAGAAGCAAGCGCCGACGACGAGCGGCATGATCCGCAGCGTGATCTCGTCGCCGCCAAGCAGTACTCCAGGCACCGCAAGCGCGTTCATGCCTGTCGAGACGTAGAACCAGCGTGCAGGTACGCCGTCGAGAAAGTCCTGCGCGGCGAGCGCGTATTGTGCCTCGTCATCACGGAGCGGCGCCGCTGCGAGCCATTGCGTGACTCCGATCGCGACCCACACGAGCGCCGCTACGCAGAGCAACAGCTGCCACGCGGGCCGACGGAACACCGGCGGATACTACGCCAAGGCAGACGAAGAGAACCCGGCTGTGGTCCGGATCACGCGCGACTAACCGCGCCGTCGCCGCACGAGTCCGAGCAGCAACAACGCAAGCCAGCCGCTTGCCGCACCGCTCGTGTTGCAGCCGCCTTCGTCGAGCACCACGCCGTCTTCATCCGCGACGAGCCCTTCGTCGTCTTCGTCGCCGTGGCCGGCTTCACTGCTCGTCCCTGCGTCGCCGTTTGGGGTCACGGTGAACGCGAGCTGGAACGTGCCGAGTCGGTTCGCGCCATCGACGACCGCGAGATCGAGCGCGACCGGCGTTTCCTCGACCACCATGGGCGCGAGCACGTCGAGATCGATCTCCGCATCGCCGCGCGCCGGCACCGCCACGCCGAGCTCGCCGACCTCGGTCGGTGACGTCCAGGTCGCGTCGTCGTAGAGCGGGCTCGCGGTGCCGTCGGCGATCACGAGGCGCGCGGTCGCAGGCCATTCGACATCGCTCGGGTTCGCGATTGCCATCACGTAGTGCATGCGCTCGGCCGGTGCGACGAGCTCCGGTCCTTCGATCGCGAGCACGTCGAGCTCGGGCGTGATCGTGTCCTCCGGCGCGACGAGCGACGCCGTGCACAGCGCACCCTTCGCAAAGCCCTTCGCCGGCGCGCGCCGCAACCGCGCGGCCGTCGCCGGACCGTAAGAACCGTCGACCGCGATCTTGTCGTTCGGATGGTTGCGGTTCCACAGCCGCTGGAACGCGCGCACGTCCTTGCCGCGATTGTCGGGCGAGCCGAAGTGATCGAAGTGCACCGGATCGCCGGGCACCGAATGCGACCAATGGTGATTTCTCATCGCACTGACGCGCGTCGACCAGTTCGCAAGATCGACCGCGCGGCCGCCTTCGTGATTCGAGCGTCCCGGCAACGCGGCGATACCGATGCCGCAGCGACCGATCTGGCTCCAGCGATAGAGCAAGTACTGCTGCACGACGGTGCGATAGCCGCTGTTCACGCGCAGCGCATGGTTGTTCGCGACGCGCGTCAGGTCCGTCTTCGCACCGCCGTGCAGGAACGGCAGCACCGCGCTGCTCGTGAACGTGATCCGCGACGTCGCCGTGAACTTGGCGAGGCTCGTCGGCCACGTGCAGTCGACCTCGCGTGCGATCTGGATCGCCAACCCGCGCACGCTCGATGTCGTACACGTGCTCGACACGGCGGTGCCTACGGAAATCGCCGACGACGTTTCGCCGTACGTGACCTCATCGCCGGGAACCGCGCACGCTGCCGCGGCAAGACCCAGCAACATCATCACGCTCGTGTGCAACCTCGAGAGAGCAATCGGACGGACCTTCGCCTCGAACCGCATAGAAACGGCCTTCCCCCCTCATCGCCGCTCGGGCTCAGCAAGACACGCGCCAGGGACGCATCGGCGGTAATGCGCGCCACCGTGATAACGGTTCGGCG
>DATDCH010000689.1:0-5166 GCA_036524455.1 Kofleriaceae bacterium
CCAATGATGAGCACGTGGGTTTGCGGCCCCTTCTTTATCCGCGCGTCGAATAACAACGAGCGATCCACACCCACGTTCGCCACACTACCACGCGCTCCCTGCAGCTTTTGGCTGCGCCGCGAGCTCCGGTTTCCGCCGCACGCGGTGGTCGACTCACTCGTCGAGCCGCTGTGCAGTGCACTCGCCGCCAACATCATTCACCGCGACTCGAACGTGTCCCTCCACGAACAGGGTGACGCGACACGCGTCGTGCTGCTCGACTTCGGGGGCCCCGCCGAACGCGTGGCGGGCTTGTCGCACATGCTCGAGTGGTCGAAAGGCTCGGGCTGGAAACCGAACAGGCCAGCGACGGGCTCGTACGAATTCTTGGCTGCTAATTTCCGTTGCCTGCGCTATGGGCCATACACCACAATGTGGCTTGGTGCCCGCAGCTGGACGCGGTGGAAGTGGGCCAGATCGCGGGCGTGGGGTGTGGCATCCGAATTGTAGTGGCTCGATGCCCTGACAAGGAGGTCGACGTTGCGCCGAAACCTGAGGCTCCCGAGTCTGACGATCCTGCTCGCGTTGCTCCTGGCGATCGGCTGCAACGACGTCGACGACGACGCCAGCACGGAGCAAGACGTCGCGATGGGGATCGAGGGCAACGCGCCCGGCTATGGCTACAACGCGCCGGGCTACGGCTACAACGCGCCCGACATCGGAGTCAACGCGCCCGGCTACGGCTACAACGCACCTGGCTACGGCTACAACGCGATCGGCTACGGGCCGAACGACACCGCATTCGTGGCGAACGCGCTTGGCTACGGTCCTGACGGTCCCGGTTACGCACCGAGCGCAAACGGTCTCGCGAACATGCATGCATTCGGCGACGTCGCCGGCAAGCTCGTTCGTTCCTACGAAGCGGGAACCCTGCCTTGGTACCTCGTCACCAACGCACTCACGCCGATAGTCCAACCGCAACCTGTGGCCGACGCCAACAGCATTCCCATCGCGAGCCATGTCGGCGTGGGATGCACCGCCGCGACGGACTTCACTCATATCTGGACGCACGGTAACGGCTCCGAGCCGATTCGAAACTGGAAGTTCGCGCGCAGCTATAGAGACTCCAGCGGCAATATCCGCTCCTCCGAGATCTGGGTGGAGACAACACCCGGCGCGTGGAGGCCGCTGACGTTCACGCACGGCTCTGCGTTCCGATTCCCGGCGAAGGTCACGTCGGTCGGCGCCACCACGGCCGCGCTCGACGCGATCGTGGAGATCACAGCTCCTCCGGTGACCGGCTGCTATTACGAGTGCACGCCGAGGTATCGCGTGAGGGCGTACCAGATCAAGATCGCGCTCGTGCGCACCGACCTCGGCGACGGCCAGAAATACTGCTTCGAGTGGGTGGACCTCGGTCTGTCGAGCGGTGTCCCCGCAGTGAACGACGTCCTGACCGGTTTGCAACCTCGTGGTGATGGCTGGGCGATGCTCGTGAGCGCGCACGCGAACTCGGCGGTGTTCAAAGCGGCGAACTATGCACAAGCGATCCTCGACTTCCGCCACTCCAGCGACGTGACCAATCACTGGCGCTACAGATACCCGCTCACGAACGCAGCGTGCGACGCGCAGCCGGCAAGCTGCGTCGACGGCGCCACGCTGCTCGCCTCGTACACGCTCGCGATCACCAACATCATCCCGTTCCAGTACAGCGGGAACGATCCGGCCACTGGCCCGTACACGGTGCTCGCCGGTCACCCGGGAACGATCACGGGACAAGCGGTGTACATCTCGGCGACCCGCGACAACCGAGCGCTCCGACTGACCGACCTCGAGACCCCGGGCGTTCGCCAAGAGGCAGAGCACTTGAAGCCGGGTACGCGCGAATCGAACGCAACTCCGTTTCCGTATGACGCGGCCATCGGACCTCCGACGTCCAGTCACGCTTGCCTGGGCTCGGCGCGCGCGGCTGTGGGAGACGCCGGACTACGGGTCGATGCGCTCGGCGCGTCAAACGAGGTGATGCCCGAGTTTCGTGCGGAAGCACTGAACGCATACAACACGTGCAAGACGGGAAGTCTCATCTCGCCGGCCAGCATCTGGTCGGTGTCGACGGATGTAACGACCGGCGGCGCGATGTTTGCGACGACTGCAATGCCTGCAAGCCCGATCGAGCCGGCGTGCGTCCTGGTCGACGGAGCGCGGCGCGTGGAAGTGTTCGGCGCCCGGTTCTTCTGTTCGCCGCCGCCGAATCCGCCTCCGACGGGCAACGGCTCGAACGGCTCGGGCACCTAGCCCCGGCTTCATGCCTCGCTGCTCGCGTTGCTTCCGCCGACTCTCCGCTGGCAGCGCGTGTCCAGACGACGGCACGCTCGCTCCGGCCTCCGCGCCGATCTCCGAGCACGAGCCACCAACGCTCACCGACTACGTCGTTGGCGACGTCATCGGCGCCGGCGGGTTTTCGATCGTGTATGCCGGCACCGCGATGCGCGGAGGACAACCGGTCGCGATCAAGGTCGCACGCGAGGCGTCGCCCGTCGTACAGGCTCGGTTCGAGCGCGAAGCCGCTGCGCTCTGCGAGCTCGCCCCGCCGTTCGTACCCGGCTTTGTCGAGAGCGGTCAGCTTGCCGATGGTCGGCCTTTTCTTGTCATGGAGCGTCTCACAGCTCCAACGCTCGCCGACGTGCTGGCGTCAACAGCGGCGGTCATGCCGCTCGCGACGTGCCTCCGCATTGCGGACGCAATCGCGACCGCGCTCGTCGCCGCTCATGCGCGCGGGCTCGTTCACCGGGACATCAAACCCGAGAACGTGGTCATCCGTCCGGAGGGCGACGCATGCTTGCTCGACTTCGGGCTCGTCGGCGTGATCGATCGGCCGCTCGACGACGCGAGGCTGACGCGCACCGGGACGGTCGTCGGCAGTGTCGAGTACATGGCGCCCGAGCAGATTCGAGGGGGCCGGGTCGGTGCCGCCGCCGACATCTACGCATTCGGCGTCATGCTGTTCGAGCTGGTCACGCTGCGCATTCCGTTCGCAGGCGACAGGCCAACGGTCGAGCACGGTCACCTCAGCTTGCGTCCGCCGTTACCGTCGCGACTGCGTCCCATGCCGGCGGCACTCGAAACGCTGATCCTCGATCTGCTCGCGAAGGCACCCGAGCGCCGGCCAACGGACCTCGAGGCGGTGCGAGTCCAGCTGTCGAAGTTGATCGGCGAGGACAACCGAGCGCCGGCGCCGTCTGGACAAAACACGGTGCTCGCGACCGAAGGTCAGCGGCCGGTCACGCTCGTCCATGTCGGCGGTGCGCTTCCGCTGGATCAGCTTCGCGATCTGGCTGCGCGCTTCGGCGCGACCATCGTTCGACACCGCGGTGCGGATGCGCTCGTGGCAGTGCTGCCGAGCGCGCAGACCGATCCACTCAGTGCGGCGGTTGCGCTTGCGCGCGAGGCAGTCGCGCATCCCGGCGCGCACGCGGTCGTCCATCTCGGCCTCGCATTGGTACGCAGCTCCGCGCGTGGCGGCGTCGCGCTGTACGGACGCGACGTCGACAAGCCAACGTGGCTGCCGCGAGCGCCTTGGCATGGCGCACTCGTCACACGTGCCGCGGCAGATGCGCTCGGGCTCGCCGACGACGATGGCAGCGAATTCGTAGCGGCGAGTGGACCGATCGTAGCGCCCGAGGCCACGGCGGCGTCATCGCTCGTCGGTCGCCAGCGAGCAGCGGAGCACGCCGTCGACGTCGTTCGCCGCGCGATACGCGATCGTGCACCAGCACTGTGTGTCGTCGTCGGTGACGAGGGGATGGGCAAGTCCACGTTCGCGGCGCACATCGCTGCGACTGCCGTGCACGAGCTGCGCGATGTCGACGTCCTTCGGCTCGCGGTCCGAAGGCCCTTTGCAACCGACGCTGAGCAATCGCTCCATCAACTGCTGCGCGCACTGCTTGGCGTGGATCGCGTCCACGTGCCGCGCGACCCGCTTGCGCTCGTCGCCGAGCGGCTCGGCAACGACGTCGCAACAACCGCTGGACGCGGCGTGTTGGTCGCGCTGGGCTGGCACGACGGTGTTGACGCATCACCGCGTCCGGAGGCGATCCGCGACGAGCTGCGGCGCGCGGTCGCGTCGGGTCTGCTCCACAGAGCGAGCCTCCGTCCCGTGCTTGTCGTGGTCGACGACGCGCAGCTGGCCGACGACGCGACGCTCGAGATCCTCGAGCATGCGTGCGACACAGTGAAGCTCCCACTCGGCATCCTGCTCACGTGTACGTCCCGCTTCGCAGACGCGCGCAGAGCGTGGGGCCGCCGCGGCAGACGCGTCGAGACCGTTGTACTTCAGCCGCTCGCCGAGTCCGACGCCACCGTGCTCGCAGCGCAGCTGCTGCCAGCTGGAACGCGTGTTCCTGCGCAGGTGGTCGCGCGTCTTGCCAGCTGGTCCGGCGGCAATCCGGCTGTGCTCGTCGATCTGATCGGCCTCCTCCGCCGCGAGAAGATCGTGCGCCGGCACGAGGGCACGAACGCGTGGTTCATCGCCGCTGACGAGCTCGACCGCCTCCCGCCGTTACCGGCAGCGCAATGGCTGGCCAGCCGCGAGCTCGACTCGCTTGCGCCCGAACTGGCGGACCTGGCGCGGGTCGCGGCGGTGCTCGGCCTCGATTTTTCCATCGAAGAGCTAGAAGCCGTGCAACGAGTCCTGCAGCGCGCTGGCTTTGATCGCGCGATGGCGGACGCAGCGGCGGGACTCGCGCAGCTCGTTCGCGAACGCCTGCTCGTGGGTCGCAGCGACGGTCGCTTCGCGTTTCGCCGCCCATCGCAGCGCGAGGCGCTGTTCGCGTTGGTGCCCGATGCGATCCGTACCGCCATCCATGAGGCCGCGTTTCGCCACTGGGATTCGCTGTCGGACTCGGTGAACGATCGGCGTGCTCGCGCGGCATACCACGCGGCCGGCAGTGGTCACCGCGACGAGGCCAGGGTCCATTACTCGGCGCTCGCCGCGCGTGCGAAGGCACGCCACGACTACGTGGACGCGGAGCGGATGCTCACCGCGGCGCTCGCGCACTGCGAAGCAAGTGACCGCTTCGCGCTGCTCGAGGAGCGAGGCGCCGTGCGGCGCTTCCTGACGCACTATGAGGAGGCCAGAGCGGACCTCACCGCTGCGCGCGCGCTTGCCGAGAAGATCTCGGACAGGGT
>DATDCH010000690.1:0-3592 GCA_036524455.1 Kofleriaceae bacterium
GCCGCACGACGAGCGCGGGCTCGGCCGTGTACTGGAACTGCTGGACGAGGTCCTTGGGGAACTCGCCGATGCGCACGTGCGTGACGAAGCGCGCCTCGACCGGACCGTCGGCCAGTGCCGGAATCTTCGACGGAACGAAGCGGGCGGTGTACTTGCCGCCCGCCGACGTCCACGGGATCTCGGCTGCAACCCGCCAGCCGCCGTCGTCGTCGTCGTACCACTCGACGCGGGCCTGCATCACTTCGGGAACGACCGGCGCGCCGGTGTCGACGTACGTGATGCCGAGCGTCGCCACGAGCGGCTCGCCGGGACCCGCGAACAAGCGATCGAGCGAGACATCGGCGCGGATCTCGCGCTTGTCTTTGTCGGCCGCGAACGGCTGACCGGCCGGCCACGGTTCGTTCCACGCGATCAGATGTTCGGTCGAACCATCCGCTGGGCGCGACCATGGCGGGTAGACGCGAGTCTCGCGGTAGAGCTCGAGGCTGCGTTGCACCTTGTCGATCGCAGCGGCGCGCGCTTCCGCGACCGACGGCAGCGGTTCGTCGAACGCGGGGTCGCCGTCGGGCAACGTGGGGGCGAACGACGACGCCATCGGATCGCCGGTCGACGATGCGCTGGCAACCTGGGCGACCGGCTTCGATGTCGGTGCCGGCGTTCGCGAAACGATGATCAGGAACACGCCGATCACCACGAGCGCGGAGATGGTAAGGACCTTCGCCATCATGGGCAGTTTCCGTTGAAGTTGTAGGAGGAGACGACGATGCCATTGCGTTCGCCGAGTGTGCCGTTGGGATCGACGAGGTAGTGCGCGGTGTCCATGCCCTTGCGCCAGACGCGCCGACCGCTGATCGACTTCGCCGTCTGGTAGTACTCGGGGCACATCTGCGCCGTGCCGTACGTCCGCTTGTGGACGAGCTCGCGGCATACGCCGTCGGCCGTGCGCGCCGATCGAACGCTGACCGTGGTCGCCGTCATCCCGATCAGACCGATGCCGTCCCACGTCTGGTACGCGGCGCCCTCGGAGTACTCGGCGCCGTCGCACTGGGTGCCGGTGAAGTAGCTGCGATACTCGCGCTTGGACTGGATGCACAGCGTCTCGCCGCAGCTGCATCCTCCGGTGTTGCCGGTGCTGAAGTTGTCGCAGCAGCCGGCGGTGCCGTAACACGTGCCGTACTCCACCGGGTCGCCGTTCCACACGTCGTCGCCGCACAGCTGCAGCAAGTACAGCGGGCTCGACTCCTGGGTGACCGCGCCGTCGGCGTCCTCGTAGACGATCGACCCGTCAGCGTCGGTGATCGAGCCGAGCGGATGCGCCGGGCAGCTCGCGTTCTTGCCGACCGCGAGCCGGATACTGCCGAGATAGACCAGCGGCTTGAAGATGCTGCGGTGGTCTTCGCCGAACAGCGGTATCTGTTCGTACGATCTGAATGTGTACTTGGCGGCGCCGTCGTGATGGTTTGCGTGGGCCTGCGTGTTGGCGTAGCCGGCCGCCGAGTGAACCGGCACCGCACCATCGCCGTAGTCACCGGGGAAGAATCGGTTGCCGCAGATCTTGACGCCCTTTGACGCGAAGAACGCGCCGATTGCGAACGCGATGATGCCGCCGACGGGTCCGCCGATACTGAGACCGAGCTGCGTCATCTTGCCGACGACGGACCACTTGAGCTTGGTCCGCATGCAGATGTTCTTGCTGCCGGCGAGGTGGTAGACCGGCGCGGGCGCCGAGTTCTGGATGTGGCCGTACGTGCCACGCATGCTGCCGGTCGTGAGGTCGACGTCGACCGACGTCGTGCTCGCGCAATCGGTCAAGAACATCTTGCACAGCATCCGCAGACCCTTGTTCGTGGTCACGCTCGCCAGCTCGCTGCCGCCGGCCGCGGAGCCCGCTGCTGACACCCACAGCACCCCGTTGGCTGGCGTTCCGGCCGCACGTAGATCCTCGAACGCGAGCATCATGCGCGCGCAGCCGGCGCTGTAGCAGACGATCACGCATTCGTTGCCGTTGCGGCACGACTGCGCGATGGCTTGCTTGACGGCGGTGCGCACCGTCGAGTTGTTGAGGCGCGCGCTGCCGTCGTACGAGACGTCCTTCTTTGTCCACGACGCCGCCATATTTAGGTACGCCGTCGACGGCCATCCGGTCATCGAACGGCCATGGAGATAAACGACGTACCTGGCCGCCTCCGCGTCGCGCGGGGCGATGGCGACGGTCAGCAAGATCAACGGCACGAGCGCGGCGAGACGGATCGGTGTCATGAGTGGTCCCTCCTCGTTGCGCTCCGAGTGCACCGCACGTGCCTGGCCGATCGCAGCGAAAGGTCTGAGCTCCGGCGGTAATTGCGCCAGCGTTGCGCCAGGGCTGCGCCAGTACGTGGCCGACCGGCGTCACCACGGCGCCACGAACACAGACGCTTCGTCGTTCAGTCGATCGAGTCGAGGATCCGGGTGAGCCGCGGAAGCATGTGAGCGCAGAATCCGGTTGCGAGTCGACGCGCTCCCTCTAGCTTCTCGCGTGCCTTCGCGCGTTCGCCGTGCGCCACGAGCCAACGCGCGCGCATCTCCATCACCTCGAGTGGGTCGGTCTGGAAATCGAGCTGGCGCGTGTCGTCTTCGAGCGCGGACCATTCCTCGTCGGTCGCCGCGCGCGTAGCGAGATCGATCATGCGTAAGAGGAGCTGCTCGGGCGCCATGAACATCTCGGTGCCCTCGGTTCGTAGGCGCTCCTGCATGCTGAGCAGCTCGGTGGTCACGCGACGTGCTTGCTCGAGGTCGCCCATGGCCAAAGCGATGCGGCCGCGGCGAAGCATCGGCGCGGCCGGAGCGCCGCCGGGCAGACTGGCCGCCAGTGCCAGCGCGCGGTCGGCGTACTGCACCGACTGTTCGTAGTCACCGTGCGCGTACAGCATCTCGGCGATCACGGACTCCGCGTAGAGCTCCGCGGCGGTGGCGCCGAGCTCTCGACTCGCTCGTCGCGAAGCGAGCGCATCCTCGAGCGCCTCGGCGAATGCGCCGCGCCCGAGGTCGCTGTACGTCTTGTTTTGCAAGAGCGCCGCGAGGTGAAGGCGATCGGAGCGCGCGGTCGCGAGCTCGAGGCCGCGCCGGAGCGTTGCCTCGGCGTCGTCGTGACGGCCGAGGGCCAACAGCGTCGGCTGGAGCATGATGAGCGAGATCACGAGCGTCTCGTAGCCGTCATCACCGAGCTCCGACGCCATGGCGACCGCTCGCTCCAACTGCTCGCGTGCGGTCACCACGGAGCCGCTGCGTGCCTCGGTTCGGCCGAGACCCATGTGCACGCGCGCGCGGAGCGGGAGCGGCGCATCGTCGGGCAGCGTATCGCGCGCTCGATACACGAGCTCGCGCGCGCCGACGTAGTCCTGCATCCAGTCGCGTGCTTCCGACTCGTCGAGGATCGACTCGAGTGCGGCCACGTGATCGCCGAGCCGCTCGGCACGCTGGGTCGCGGTGGCGAAATCCTCGAGCGCGTCCCGATAGCGACCCGTGCGGTGGCGCATGATGCCGCGCCCGCGTCGAGCCCGGTACGTGCCTTGATCATCGTGTTCGAGGCCCAGCGCGAGCGCACGACTGTAGT
>DATDCH010000691.1:0-13241 GCA_036524455.1 Kofleriaceae bacterium
CGGGCGCGCTGACGCTCGCGATCTCGACGCGTGGCAGCGACGAGCCGTTCATGCTGCTCCTCACGAACACGTGAATGTCGTCGACGAAGCTCCAATTGTCGGTGTCGCCACTCGGCATCGCGGTGGCCGTGATCGTCAGCGTCAGCTTCGAGAGCGTCACGCTGTCGATCGGCCCGGTCTCCATTTCTTTGATCTTCTGGCTGATGTCGATGTCGAGGGGCAACGGGAACAATGCCGCGAGCGGGCCGGGTAACGGCGAGCCCTGCACGCGCTGCTCGAGGACTGGCTGCGTGATGTCGAAGTCGGTGACGCCGCAACCGGCGAGGGCGAACAAGGCGGCAATGCGCACCAAGCGAGCGTAGACCAGCTCGGCGGATTCGCGAGTGAGGTCGCCGTTAGGGTTTGTACTCGTCGGCGCCGCGATCGCAGAACCCGAACGGACGGATCTCGCCCTCGTAATCGTCGATGTACCTGGCCGGACTGCCGATCATGCAGTCCAGCACCGAGTCCGGGTCGTCGCGCAGGATCGTCGTCGGCGACTCATCGGTGAGCTTGTAGTCGGTGAGGTTCGCGAACTGCGCGTTATCGACGTCGGTCGTCGTGTAGTTCATCGGGCCCATCATGTTGCTGATCGTGCAGTTGCCCCGGAACGCCGTGCCGCTACCGTAATCCGCGAGCAGGTTGCGTGCGACCAGCATTGTCAATCCGTTCGCAGGCGTGCAGTCGATGCCGCCGACGCGGTCGCTGCCGCCCTTCGAATCGTTCTCGGCGAGCGTGTTGAACACGAAGCGACCGCTCGAGTTGCGGATGGCTACGTTGCCATTCTCTAGCGTTCCGCTCCCGTTCTTGTCGATGATGTTGTTGCGGATCTCGAGCGTACCGGCCTCGAGCAGCATCGCGCCGAGCGGGTTGCTGCTCAGCCGGCTGCGTTCCATCGTCACCGTGCAGCCGGTCGTGGTCACGCCGTATTCGCCGTGGTTGTGGATCCTCATCGCGCGCAGCGTCAGGGTCACGCCGGTGCCCGAGCAGGTCACGCCGGTGCCGGTGGCGCCGAGTACCTCGAGCCCGACGATCTCCACGTTGCCGTCGGTTACCGAGATAGCGTTGCCGTCCTCGCTCGGCTGGAACTTCGCGCTCGGGCCGAGGATCTGCACGGCGGGCACGTTGAGCGTCAGCGGCCGCTCGGAATACGTGACGCCCATATCGACCGTCAGCTTGACGATCTTCTTCGTTGTCGTCACCGCAGCGATTGCACCGGTGAACGTGCACCGATCGGTCTTCGTGCACGTCGTGCCGGTGCCGCCGGGCCGCGCGTACAGCACCGATGCTTCGTCGGCGCACATGCCGTTCGGCAAGCACACGCCCGAAGCCGCGCAGTGCGCGTCGAGGATGCAGCCGTGGCACATGTGGTCCGCGCCGCACTGCGGAGTGTTCGGGTTTGCGGTGCAGGCGTTGACGTCCACGCCGACGATGCACTGCACGCACGTCTGCGACAGCACGTCGCACACATTGCCGTTCGGATTGCTCGCGCACATCGCGCTCGACGTGCACTCGCCCATCGGTGCGTCGATCGCGACCATGCCCGAGTTGCGACAATCGACGTCGTTCGGGTGGTCGTCGCAGTACGCGGGGTTGAGCGCCTTGCCGCACGCTGCGCCGAGCGCGACGGCGATCATGGCTGCCGCGAGCTGTCGCGCCATCATCACGTCTAGGATCACGCGGAACGCCGTCATTCGATAGTCCAAACCGCTCGCTCGCGCTGTCAGCTCAGAAGTGGCCGGTCCAACCGATGTATCCACCGTCGCGTGTGGCGGTTGCCACAGGGCCCGATCGCGACGAGCCAGTTTGTATCAGCCAAATTGTGCCAACCAACGTGGCCCCGAGGCCCACAGCACCGAGCGCGATGCCGACCGGGGTGGACTCTTGGTAGATGTATTTCTGGTCGGGCCCGCCGAGCGAGCCGTAGTACAGGAAGATGCCGCCGGCGGCGATGGTCGCAACGCCAGCGCCGATCACGATCACCGGTCCCAGCCGCGATGGTCGCTTCCCGACTGGGCGCGAATCGGCGCTCAGCCGCTCCATCATCTTGTCGGTGAGCGCGTGCCACGCGTCACCCTCGCATTTCTCGCAGACGCGACGCTCGCCGAGCGCCTCCTTACCCTTCGTGAACCAGTACGTGTTGAACGTGATGTTCTTGGCGGTCGCGATCACGCCGACGTAGACCAGCGTGTTCGTCTTCGACCGTGCGTCGAACACCCCGCGTGCGCACGCGAGGTCGTCGAGCGTGAAGCAGTTGGTCAGCGTGTTGGTCGCGTCATCGCTGAGCGGATCCGAGCTCACGGTGTAGCCGCGCGCGCGCAACCACGAGCTCATGCGTTTGGCGACCTCGCGTTCCACGCCCGTTTCGCCTACCGCAACCACACCGATGGCGGTCTCGTCCGCGCGTGCCGAGCGAGCGGCGCACAGCAGGGCGATCAAGGCGACCCAGCGCATTGCCACGGCGCATCCTAGCGCAAGCTGCGCGCGGCTGCCTGTTTGCTAGTTGAGCTCGTCTGCGCCGATGTCGGGCGCGTTGCCCCGCGCGTCGCCATCGATGTCGGTCAGCATCATGCTCGCAGGGTCGGCGTTGTCGACCGCAGCGCTCGTCGACTGAATGCGGAAGTAGTTGGCTGCGAGCGGATTGCTCGGCATCACGTTCTTGAATTTCGGGTCGCCGATGCGGTTGGTGCCACCGATGGTGCCCGTGTCGAACAGCGAGTATTCGAAGCTGCAGCCCGACGACACGTCGTTGCCCGACACGATCGTGTTCGTGCTGGTCACCGCGAGCGTGCAGTTGATGCCGCGGATCGCGCCGGTCGTCGCTTGGTTGTTCGCGACCGTGTTGAACTTGAACGTCACGTTGCCCATCGGCGTCAGGAACAAGCCGCCGGTCGTCGATACGCCGCTGCCATTCGCGACGAACAGCGAGTTCGTGATGTTGAACGTCGCGTTGACGTACGCGCCGCCGCCGCTGTTGCCCGAGACCACGCTGCGCGACACCGCGAGCGTGCCGCCCTGCACGATGACGCCGGTGCCGCTATTGCCGATCACATTGATGCCGTCGAGCGTCAGGTTCACGGGCTCGCCGAACGGCACCATGATGCCGTGGCCGGTGGTGCCGAGGCCCTCACGAATCGTCAGCCCGCGGATCGTCACGTTGCTCGTGCCACGAATCTCGAAGATCGCGCCGGTCGTGGTGCGGCGCACCGAGGTGCTCTTGTCGGCGAGGATCGTGACGTTCGCGCTGTTGAGCACCACGCCCTCGTCGAGGTCGGTCATCACCTTGATGTAGGGCTTGCCCTTCAGCGCCGCGTTCGTGATCTTCAAACACGGCGCGTTACGCGTGCAGTCGCCCGTGTCGCCGCCGCTCGCCGCCACGTACGCGACGTTGGTGTCGTCACCGCAGGCACCGGTCGGCAGGCACGCTTGGGACGCGCACTGATCGTGCGTGACGCATGCGCTGCACGTGTTCGCCGCCGTGCACACCGGTGTCATGCCGCTGCACGCACCGGCCATGTCGGCCGTGCACGCGACGCAGATCATTTCTGTCGGCTCGCAGACCGGCATTGCCGCGTTCGTGCAGTCTGCCGCCGTCGCGCAGCCTTGCGGTGCATTGATGTCGGCGTCGAGCGTGCAGTTGTCGTCGGGGTTGCCCGGGCAATAGTTCGGGTTCGGCTTGCTGCATGCAGCGAGCAGCGTGATGACGATCAGGGCACGCATCTAGAACCTCCCCGCCCAGCCGACGTAGCCGCCGTCGCTCGACACCGCTGCGATCGGCGTCGATTGCTTGTCCCGCCACCATAGATATCCGCCGGCGCCGAGCGCTGCGATGCCGACGAGGCCGAGCACGACGCCACCCGTCGCGGTGTCGCGAATTTCCGCCTGCTGCTTGCCCATCAGATTCACGTCCTCGTCGATCGCGATCATGATGCCGCCCGCAAGCAGCGCAGCGCCGCCGACCGCGACCAGACCGAGCGGCATCCATTTCGGCATGCCTCCCTCGCTCATCGGTTCCTCGGCGGGCGGTTGCGTACCCGGTAGCGGCATCGGCGGTTCGTGCACCAGCGCGAGCATCAGCTCGTCGACCGTCGCGTGCAGCGTGTCGTCGTTGCAGCGATCGCACAAACGGCGCTCGGCGAGCGCGTGACGTTCTTTCTGGAACCAGTACCCGGTGATCGCGATGTTGCGCGTGCCATCGGAGTTCTGCGTCATCTCGGCGCGCGTGAACACGACCGCCTTGGACTTCGAGCGTGCATCCACAACGCCGCGCGCACAGCCGAGATCCTCGAGCACGAAGCAATCGATCAGCGTGTTGATCGCTTCAGGCTCGAGCGGACCGGGCACGACCTCGCGTCCGTGATCGTGCAGCCAGCGCTCGAGCTGTGCAGCGAGCTGCGGCTGCACGGTCGCTTCGCCGGTGACGACGACGCCGACGCGTTCGGCATATGCAGTGGTAGTGACAAGACTCGCGAGCACGACGATCGGCAGTCGCATATCAGTTCCGCTCGATGGTGGCCGTCTTGTTCTCCTCGATGGTCACAGTCACGGTCTCGTCCTTGCCGACTTCAGTGTTGACGAGACGCAGCTTGTGTTTGCCAACGGAGAGCTTCATGTCGACGGGCGTGTCATGGATCTTTTTGTTGTCGACGTACACGGTGAGAACCGGGAAGGCGCGCACGACGAGCCTTCCATTACGTTTCTCGCTCGGTTGGCCGTCTCTGGCATCTTTTTTGGGTGGTTCTGTTGCGGCATCCGGCGATATGGCCGCGACCTCGTTGGCGTCGGCGAGCGCAGCGTCGTGCGCAATCGCGACCGCCGGCATACTCGCCGATCCAGCCGCATCCGCCGTGACGGCGATTTCCGATCCAGATTCAGGCGGTTGCGGCGGCGCCTGCTTGTCACGAGTCGCGGCGATGATCCCGAACGTGATCAATCCCGCACCCAGCAGCGCCATCAAAATGATCGCCAATCGTGCGTTGCTCCTCCGCGGCGCCACGGTCGCCATCGGCCGCATCGTGCCGGTCGGCGCCTGACGTTGATCGCCGATGCTCACGGCCGACACCGGCGGCGCATCCGACGCGCGGCCCGAGACACCATCGGTGATCGTGTACGCCTGCGGCGGCAGCGCCTGATACCCAGGCGGTGTCTGGCCCTGCGGAACATGGCCGTGCGGCGGCGTGCCACCGCCGCGCGATCGCATCACGCTGTCGCGCACCGGCGCGTTGTGCGGAAACCGCTCGGCTAGCACGCGGATCAATTGCTCGCGCCCGTTCTTCGGCGCCCCGCTGCACTCGAGCAGATCGTGAATCGCCTGCTCTGCGGTCGCATACCGCGCAGGCAGCTCGCGCTCGAGCAGCTTCATCGCGACGCGCTCGAGATCCTTCGGCACGTCGGGGCGCACCGAGCGCGGCCGCGGAATCTGCCCAAACAGCACCGCTGCCAGCGTGGCGCGCGTGTCTTCGCCGACGAACAGCCGGTGCCCGGTCAGCATCTCCCACAGCATCACGCCGACCGCGAACAAGTCGCTGCGCCCGTCGAGCGACTGGCCGTTCGCCTGCTCGGGGCTCATGTATGCGGGCTTGCCCTTGATAAACACCGACGCGGTCGCTTCGCTCGCCTGTCGCGCCTTCGCGATGCCGAAGTCGCTGACCTTGACCGTGCCGTCCCAGCCGAGCAGCACGTTGTGCGGCGACACGTCACGATGCACGATGCCGCGCAGCTCCGCGCCCGACGGCAGGTCATGCGCGTGACCCAGGCCGCGCAGCATCTCGCTGATCACGAAGATGATGACCGGGAACGGCAGATTGCCGCTCGCCGCGAGCCCATCGAGGTCCTTGCCGTCGACGAGCTCCATGACGAGGAACAACCGGCCCTCGGCATCGCGATCGAAGTCGAGCACCGAGACGATGTTCGGGTGCTGCAGGCGCGAGCTGATCTGCGCCTCGGCGACGAACATCTGCGCGAACGCCGGATTGTCGGAGTACCCCGGCAACACACGCTTGATCGCGACGCGCTTGCTGAACCCTTCCGCGCCGAGCATCGAGCCGATGAACACCTCGGCCATGCCGCCGCCGCCCAACCGAGTATCCAGGCGGTATTTCCCGGACATGCCGAGCATCGCGTTGCCGCGATTATAGAGGATCGCAGGGCGTCACATCGCCACTGCAACAAAACGCTGCATCACCGGAGCCGCAGGACCGAGGTCAGCGCTTCCAGACAGGCTTGGGGCGCGCGGGGTGGTCGAAGTATTGCGTCTGCGGGTTCGTGTACGGGTTCGTCCTGTAGCTCGGTCCCGACGGGAAGCTCGGGCCGAGCTGCGGCTGCTCGCTCGCGTACCCATTGCGCCATACGATCGGTTGGTTTGAGACTGCTGGCGCGCGAACCTGACCGCCCGTGACGGCCAGGAGGCGGCTCGGATCGACTTGCTCGAGCTCGATGTTGGTCATGTTGGACCGTGCATAGGGCAAGGCACATGCCGCACGTATCTTGTTGGATCATTGCGGCGGCTCGGCAAGGAGGCCGTCACCCGCAGGTGGCAGCGGCGACAACACTAGCCGCCGGCGGGCCCTACCCGTCGTGTCCGCGGATGCAAACGTCGGGCGCCGCGCGCCTCACAGATGGACCGCCAAAACGCCAGCGAGCCAAGAACGCCACCGAAAACGATCTGGCGAACGTGCTCGAGCATCAGCGGTCCACTGATCTCCCGAAATCGATCTCTGGTGGCGTCCTTGGCCTCTGCGGCGCCTTGGCGTTAGATCGGGAACCGTCCTGCGGCGCCGAAGGCGCCTGACGCCCTCTTCGGTCAGCGCGGGATCAGCGAGCCGTGACCGCGCTCGCGCATCGTGGTGCGCCACACCTCGATCAGCTTCACGAACGCATCGGAGAGCTCGGGATCGAACTGCGTGCCGGCGCAGCGCTCGATCTCACCGATCGCGACCTCGTGGGTGAGCGCGCGGCGGTATGCGCGATCCGAGGTCATCGCGTCGTACGCGTCGGCGATCGATACGACGCGCCCGACGAGCGGAATGTTCTGGCCGATCAGGCCGCGCGGGTAGCCGCCGCCGTCGTACCACTCGTGATGGCACCAGCAGCCATCGATCAGGCCGTGCAGGCACGGCACCGGCTCGAGGATGCGCTTGCCCTTTTCGGGGTGCTGGCGGAACACCTGGATCTCCTCGGGCGTCAGCTTGCCCGGCTTGTTGAGCATGTCGTAGCGCACGCCGATCTTGCCGACGTCGTGCATGACGCCCGCTTGGACGATGCGGCGGATCTCGGGCTCGGGAATCGTGAGACCGCGCGCGAGCACCTCGGAGTAGACCGCCACGCGTTCGGAGTGACCGCGCGTGTACATGTCGCTCTCTTCGAGCGCCTGCGCGAAGCCCGCGACCGTTTGCTGGAACATCTCTTCGAGCGAGAGGTTTGCTTTGCGGAGGTCTTCGTTCGAGTGAACGAGCTCGCCGTAGAGGCGTGCGTTCTCGAGCGCGGATGCGGCGCGCGACGCGAGGACGGCGAGCATCTTGCGATGCCCTTCGTCGAACTTCTTGCCCTGCGTGAACGAGAACACGTTGAGCACGCCGACCATGTCGCCGCGCACTTGCAGTGGAACTGCGACAAACGACGCGAGGTCGGCAGGCGCGGCTTGCTCGGTGAAGAAGCGTGATGCTCTGCCACCGTGCGCGAGGATCGGCACACCGCTCGCGAACTGCTCGGTCAGGATTCCGAACGCGGGCGAGGGCAGCGAGCCGTGCGGGTTCGACTCGGACGCGACAATCTTGACCCGCTCCTCGTAGTGACCCGAGCGCGGATCGCGCAGGTGCAGCGTCGCGACGTCGGCTTTGACTTCGTCGAGCGCGGCGTGGAGCACGACATCGAGGATGCGCTCGATGTCGTGCGATAGCGCGATCGCTTCGGAGACCTTGTAGATCGTGAGTGCTTCGCGCAGGCGAATGTTCTCTGCCTGCAGGCGCTGGCGGTAGAGCGCGCGCTCGACGACGTGGATGACCTCCTCGACCTTGAACGGCTTGAGCAGGTAATCGTAGGCGCCTTTCTTCATCGCCTCGATCGCGGTCTCGACCGTGCCAAAGCCGGTCATCAAGACCGTGAGGACGCCCAATCGCTCCGACTCGATGCGCTCGAGCAGCTGGAGGCCGGAGAGCCGCGGCATCTTGAGATCCGTGATGAGCAAGTCATACGGATGCAGGCGCAACTCGGTGAGCGCCTTCTCGCCATCCTCGACGGTGTTGACCGAGAAGCCCTCGAGCGTGAGGAACTCGGCGAGGATTTCGCGAATAACTCGCTCATCGTCGACGACGAGGATGCGAGCTGCTTCAGCGGACTCTGTTTGCACTCGACTACTGGGGCGCAGGAGCGGGCGCCGGCGCCGCCGAACCAGCGTCCGCGCCGGGACCCGGCTGCGTCGGATTCGACTTGAGCGGCTGCACGACTTCCGGCTTCTCTTGGCTGATTCCACCACCCGCCGCCGTCGGACCGCCCTCTTTGGGCGCCATCGGATCGTAGAGCGTGCCGGTGCGACCGCTCGCCTTGTCGGCGAGCGACTGCGCGGACAGCCACGTCTGGCGCGCCGACACGGCCTTCGACTTCTCTGCCTCGGCCTTGTCCTTCGAGCTCATCGTGCGCTTCTCGCGCTCGGCCATCTGCTTCGGGAAGTCTTCGTAGTTGATTCCCTTGGGCTGGATGTTGTTCGCCTTCGCGAGCGTCGCCTTTGCGTTCTCGTACTGGGCTTCGTGCCAGTACATGTTCTCTTGCGTGTAGCGGTGGAAGCGCTTGAGGTACGCGCGGTAGACCTCGAAGTACTTCGCGCGCTCGTTCGCCGCCTTGTGCGAATCCTCCGCAGCGCGCAGATCTTTCTGCGCGTTGTTCATCCGGTTCATGTCGGCCGACTGCTCGGCGGTCTTCTTCGCGGAGATCGCGTTGTCGACGTTGAGCTTCGCCGCCTTGGCGTCGTTACGCGCCTGGAACACCTGACCATCGGCTTCCTGCACGTTGGCCTCGGCGTTCGCGTTCTCCATCTTCGCGATCGACCATTTGTTCTGGGTCTCGACGACCGTTCCCTTCTGATCGAGCGGAATACGCGCGATGTGCATGTCGTCGAAGTGTTTCGCGAGTGGACCCGGAGGCGAGTCCGACGAACCACCGCAACCGATGACAAACAAACAACAGACAACGAGCTGCCAAAGTCCCCGCATAGGTGAACCCGAGCCTACTACGCCCTGCCGCGGCGAGCTACCATCTCGGAGGCATGACGACACTGCTCGCCGTCGACGTCGGGAACACCAATACGGTGCTCGGGGTGTTTCGCGACGGCGAGCTCGCGGCCGATTGGCGGATCCAGACCGTGGCGCAGCGCACGTCCGATGAATACGCGGTGCTGCTCAAAACGCTGCTCGATCTCGAAGGCTTTCCGTGGCGAAGCATCGATGCGGGCATCATCTCCTCGGTCGTGCCACCCGCCGTGTTCGGCCTGCAGCGGTTCTTCAAGCGTCATTGCGGCGGTCCGGCGCTCGTGGTCGGGCCCGGCATCAAGACCGGCATGCCGATCCTGTACGAGAACCCGCGCGAAGTCGGTGCGGATCGCATCGTCAATGCGGTCGCGGCGTTCGAGGAATTGCGCTCGGGCTGTATCGTCGTCGATTTCGGCACTGCGACAACGTGGGATGTTGTGACGCCCAAAGGCGAATACCTCGGCGGCGTGATCGCACCGGGCATCCAGATCAGCTCCGAAGCGCTCTACGAGCACGCCGCGAAGCTGCCGCGCGTCGAGCTGGCACGGCCCGGCAAAGTTGTCGCGCGCAACACGGTGGCGTCGATGCAGGCCGGTCTCGTCTACGGCTACGCGGGCATGGTCGACGCTCTCGTCGAGCGGATTCGCGCCGAGGTCGATTATCCGGCACGCTGCATCGCGACCGGCGGCCTCGCGTCGCTGATCGCGACCGAGACCAAGACCATCGAGATGACCGACGAGCTGCTCACGCTCAAGGGCCTCAAGATCCTATATCAACGCAACCAGTCATGATCGAACACACGCCGCTCGACGTCGCGCAGCTGTCGCCCGCCGCGCAAAAGGCGCTCGCGCCGGGTCCTGGCAAGATGATGGCATCGCGCGGCATGGCGCCGCTGCCGCCAGCCGATCAGCTGAGCGTGCTCTATCAGATCACGCTCGATGGCGATCAGAATCTCGCGAAGACCGCGCGAGAGACCGCGGCGAAGCTGCCCGACTCGCTGCTCGCCGCCGCGCTCGTCAACAGCGCGCTCGATCGGCGCGTGATCGATTTCTTCGCTCAGCTCACCGGTAACCGGCCCAACGTGTTCGATGCGATCGTGCAGAACCCGTCGATCGCCGACGAGACGCTCGCGGTGATGGCCGGCAAGCTCGGCGCGCGCGAGGTCGAGCGCATCGCCGCAAACGAGCAGCGCATGCTGCGCCATCCGCAGATCATCGCTGCGATGTACATGAACAAGCACGCGCGGATGTCGACGGTCGATCGTGCGGTCGAGCTCGCGGTCCGCAACAACGTGCGCGTACCTGGCCTCGCGGCGTGGGATGAAATCGCGCGCGCGCTGCAGAGCGAGAAGCTGCAGGCGAACCCCGAGGTCGACGCGCTATTCGAGCAGGTCGTGGCGCGCAGTCTCGACGACACGATCCTCACCCAAGGCGACGGCGAGCAGGTGCGCGAAGCCGACGAGCACGAGCAGAAGGTCCTCGAGGAGACCAAGGACGTGCCGTTCGCCGACCTACCGATTCCAGGCCAGATCCGGCTCGCGACGGTTGGCGACGCGTTCACGCGCGGGCTCGCGGTCCGTAGCCCGATCCGGATCGTCGCGATGTCGGCCATCAAGTCTCCAGCGATCACCGAGTTCGAGGCCGGTCGCTACGCCAGTAACCATGCGCTGTCGGAAGACGTAATCCGTTACATCGCGTCCAGGCGCGAGTTCACGAAGCAGTACGGCACGAAGTACGCGCTATGTCGCAATCCGAAAACGCCGATCTCCGAGTCGATGCGCCTGTTGCCGTTCTTGCGCGAGAAGGACGTGGTCCAGATCAGCAAGTCCAAAGGCGTGCCGTCCGCCGTGGTGGCGCAAGCGCGCAAGCTGCTCTCGCAGCGCCGAGGCGGCAAGGCCTAGTGAAGCTGCTCGATCGGATCGGCATGGCGCTCGTGCGGCCACGCGCCGCGCTCGCGCTCGCCGGCGATCGCAAGCACGCAGGACGTTCGGGCTCGGATCTGCTGCTGGCGATCCTCGTGCTGATCGTGGTGACCCAGCCGCGCGCGTTGGTTGCCGCGACTTGGCTTGGCTTCGCGGTCGACGCGGCGCTCGGCGTGCGCGCGCTGGTTCAGACGCTGACCGACATGCTGGTGATCGATCTGGGATTCCTCGTCATCGGCGCGGCGATCATCTATTTGGCAAGCGGCACACGGCGCGAGCTTGGCCGCGCGTTTGACTTCGCGTGCGTCGCGGTGCTGCCGCTGCTGTTCATCGAGCTGCTCGCATCGGTCGTCGTCTATGCGGCGCAGCTCCGCGTGACACCGAACATGATGTGGGCGTTCTCGCTCGTGTCGTACGCGTGGGCCGCTGCGCTCGTCGGGCTCGCGTGTCTCGAGGCGCGGCGCCCGTCGCAGGTCGGAGCAACGCCGATGGGCAAGCATGCGCGCCGGGCAGGGTGGGGCATCGTCGCAGTCGCGCTCGCGAGCGTCGTCGTGCAGCTCGTCTGGGTCGGCGGTCACATCGATCGCGTGCGGCCGATGACACCCGGCAATCTGGCGCCCCAATTCGCACTGCCGAGGATCACCGGTAAGGACACGCTCGGCGAATTCGTGTCGCTGACGCCCGGCAAGATCCACGTGATCGATTTCTGGGCGACCTGGTGCGGCCCGTGCCTCAAAGCGATGCCAAAGCTCGATGCACTGGCACGCGCGCATCCGGAGGTCGTCGTGCTCGCGATCAATATCGATGATTCCGCGCACGCGTGGGAGCTGTTCGCCGAGCGCAACTACGGCATGACGCTCCTTGCAGGCGATCGCGACACCGGCGAGCGTTACGGCGTGCGGGCGATTCCGCACACCGTCGTGATCGATCAATCCGGCACCGTGCGACGCGTCTTTCGCGGTGGCATGACGAATCTCGACCGCGAAGTTCAGGCGTTATTGAAGTAGGAGAAGATCCGGAAGTGGATATGCAAGCGCGGACCTGCTAACAGAGGGTCCATGGCGAGCTTGGTTTGCGCCACGTGCCGTAAGCTGATTCCGCCCGGGACGAATGCGATCCGTTGCACGGTCGCGTCGTGCAACACGGGTCGGATGAAGCTGCGCTTTTGCTCGGCCACGTGCTGGGAGAAGCACGTGCCGACGGCGCGGCATCGCAAAGCGAGCTATGTCGTCGAGGGTGCAGCTTCTGCGGAGCCGGTCGCTGCGGAGCCGGTCGCTGCGGAGCCGGCCGCCGACGCGCCGGGCGCCGAGCCCGACAAGTCATAGCCGACACCGGCGCGCCACAATCTTGCTGTAGGTCGCGCGAACCAGGCCAAAAGCGCCGTTTTGCGGCGGCTCGGCATTACTCTCGTTTTGCGAGGGAATTCGCGCACGTGGTATTTTTATTTTGTGCGGTTAGGGACCTGCATCGCGTTGGAGCTTGCCGTCGTGGTGGGCGCCCTCGGCGGCCTCTACATCGGCGTGGGCTACACGATCGATATCGCAGGCGATTACGTGTCGACGCACGAAGCCGCTGCAGCGACGCGAAGGACGCCTGCGGGCACGCCGTCACGCTTGCCCGGTGCAACGCTCGCCGCCACCTACGTTCCCGAGCCGGCGCAACAGAACATCTTCGGCGTCAGCGACGCTGCGCTGCTCGCACCGCTCGGCGCTGCACCGGTCACGCGCATCAAGCTCAACCAAGGCGGCACGTCGCTATCGCTGCGCATCGATTTCGCGAACGGCGCGCGTGCATCGTTCAAGCCCGAGCAAGTGTGGCCGCAATCGGATCCGCGTCGCGAGATCGCGGCGTACCGCATGGATCGGCTGCTCGGCATTGGTCACGTCGCGCCGGCCAAGCCGATCAAGTTCTCGATGACCGAGCTGCTCGCGGCAGTCGATCCGAAGATGCGTACGTACACGACGACGCGTCTTGCCGACGAGGCGCTGCCCAAGAAAGGCGAGTTGCGCGGCATGGTCGCGTGGTGGATTCCAGAGATT
>DATDCH010000692.1:0-16359 GCA_036524455.1 Kofleriaceae bacterium
TAGAACATCGGATCGTTGCCTTCCTCGCCGCGCTGTCCGCTGGCGCCGCCTTCACCGCCGCCGCCGCCGTTCGCGTAGACCGTGCCGGTCACTGCCAGTGCCGGTGTATCGAACGCGATCAATCCTCCGGAGCCGCCTCCGCCACCGCCGGCCTTGTTCGGTCCGCCGAATGCGCCGCTGCCATTCGCTTTGATCGTGCCCGCGATCGAGATCCCCTTGCCGGCGATCAGATACACGCCGCCGCCGCCATGACCGCCTTCGCCGCCGACGCCGTCGGCGGACGTGCCGCCGCGCCCGCCATGGCAGCCGCCTCGGATCTGCACGAGTGCCGTCGTGCCGCCGCCCGCGCCGCCGTTGGCGTCCGACGTGCCACCGGTGCCGCCCGGCGCGCCGAAGCCACCACCGCCGCCACCGCCGGCGCCGGCATTCGCGCTCGGCGACGTATCCGCGCTACCGGTGCCGACCGTGGCACACACGCCCGTGTTGCCGCCGGCACCGACGTCCGTGCGGAACGACGACACGTCGAGCGTGCCGCCGGCACTCACCGTGATCGTCTCCGTCGCGAGCAGAGCGATCGGCCGCGAGCCCTTGAACCGCGTGTAGCCCGTGATCGTGATCGTCTTTGCCGTGCGCAGACAGATCTCCGGACCGTTGGTTTGCGGGATCAGCTTCGTGCAGTTTGTATTGTTGCTGGTGTCGATCAGCGTGCTGCCGAGCGTGTCGGGGTTCGTCGGGATGGTCACGGTCTCGTAGCACTCGACGAGTAGCCCGGTTCCAAAGCACGTGGCGTTCGGCGGCGTATCGACGCGCGCGTCCGACGGTGGTGCGTCGATGTCTTCGATCGAACCGTCTTCGAGGGCGGGCTCCGTGGCGAAGCCGTGCTGGAAGTTGCATCCCAGCAATGCCACCGCCAAGCAAGTCCCTCGCACGAGCACGGCCTCAGTCTAACCCGAGACGGACGTTTGACGTATGTTCCCGCGCGATGCTTCCCTCGCTCGAGCAAGTACGAACGATTGCAGTCATCGGCGCAGGCACGATGGGTCACGGCATTGCGCACGTTGCTGCGCAGATGGGGGCGCAGGTTCTACTGTTCGACGCGCTCGACGGCGCAGCGCAGCGCGGCGTCGACAAGATCGCGAAGAACCTCGCAAAAGGTGTCGAGCTCGGCAAGCTGAGCGCGGCCGACCGCGACGCAGCGCTCGCGCGCATCGCGACACGCGACGATCTTGCCGCCGCGTGCGAGGGCGTCGACTGCGTGATCGAAGCGATTCCCGAGCGCATCGAGCTCAAGCGCGAGACGTTCGCCACGATCGATCGCGCGGCACCGCCACATGCGCTATTCGCGACCAACACGTCCTCACTTCCAATCACGCAGATCGCCGAAGCCGTTCGCGACGGCAGCCGGCTCGTCGGCATGCACTTCTTCAACCCGGTGCACGTGATGAAGCTCGTCGAGGTCGTCAAGCACGCGGGCGCGAGCGATGCCGCGGTCGCGCTCGCTGTCGCGCTCGCCGATAAGATGGGCAAGACGCCGATCACGGTGATCGACAGCCCCGGCTTCGCATCGAGTCGGCTCGGCATCGTGCTCGGGCTCGAAGCGATCCGCATGGTGGAGCAGGGCGTCGCGTCGGCGAGCGATATCGATACCGCGATGAAGCTCGGCTACGGGCATCCGATGGGTCCGCTCGAGCTCACCGATCTCGTCGGACTCGACGTGCGGCTCGGCATCGCCGAGTACCTCGCGAAGGCGATCGGTCCGAGCTTCGAGCCGCCGCAGCTGCTGCGCAGCAAGGTCGCCGCAGGTCAGCTCGGCAAGAAGACCGGCGCCGGCTTCTACCGCTGGAGCCCCGACGGCAAGCGCGTCAGTTGAGGATCGGTGTCGGCGACACGTTGATCGGCGCGACCGTTTGGCCCGAGAGAATTCGGATCACGCCGACGCCACCACCGCCGCCACCGCCGCCTTGCATCGCTGGCGCCGCGGAGACCGCGTCCGTGCTCTTGAACGCGCCGTTGCCGCCGGGCGTGCCTTGGATCTCGCCCGCGATGCCGCCGAGTGCAGGTGTCTCGGGCTCTAGGCCGTCGCCGCCACGGCCGCCGTCGACGGTGGTGTTACCGGCGCCACCGCCACCACCGCCGCCGTTCGCGAACACACGTCCCCCGGCGCCGATGCTGAGGTTCGGCGCGAACAACACGATCATGCCGCCCGAACCGCCGCCACCAGCGCCGCCGCGCCCGCCGTCACCGCCGTTGCCGCCGGCCCCCGACGCGTTGATGCGGCCCGTGATCATGATCGAATCGCGCGATACCAGGTACAGCACACCACCGCCGGAACCACCCTGCGTGTCGGTCGCTTCGCCGACACCGCCGACGCCGCCCTTGCAACCACCGCGCAGCTTGTCGAACGTGATGTCGGCTGGTTTCGCGCTGCCGCCGTCGACGGTGGCGTTCGCGCCACTGCCGCCGTTGCCGCCCTGACTGCCGAAGCTGCCACCGGCACCGCCACCGCCGCCGCCGTTTCCGGACCCGCCGTTCATCGTCGTGACCGGCGCGCAGTCGGTCGGGTTCGCGTTGGGACCAGTGCCACCGAGACCGCTCGTGATGTCGAAGTTCATCGTGCTGACCGTGAGCGTGCCGGTCGCGACGACGACGAGCGGGCGCGCGCCCTCCACGCCGATGATGCTGCCGCTCACCGTGACGTCGGTGCCGGCGAGCACACAGGTTTCGACGCCGCCGACAGACACGACCGCGCCCCCGATCACGGGACAGTTCGCGGGGCCGGTATCGCTCGTGTTGATGTCGGCCGGTACGGTCAGTGGGCTTCCGGGTACGTCATCGAGACAGATCGTGAACGGCGCCTTGCCGAAACACTTCGGGTCGAAGCCGTCGGGCATCATGTCGACAAGACCGTCGACGGGACCGTCGCTACCGCCGTCACCCGTGGTGCCGTGGTCGAACTTGCACGCTGCGACGAGCAGCACCAGCCAAACCCTCACGTCTCGATTTTACACGCGCCGCCGCGGCCGCCCGATGGCGAGCAGCGCGGGCACGACAACAAGTGCTGTCAGCACGGTGGTCACCTCACCGATCAGCGAAGCCGTGCCAAAGCCGCGAATCGCTAGGTTCTCGCTGACCAGCAGCGAGCCGTAGCCGATCATCGTAGTCAACGAGCACACAAACACTGCGCTGCCGCTCGTGCGCAGCGTATGGATCGGATCGGGGAACTCTCCCTGGTCGTGGCGATGCGCGACATTGATCGCGTAGTCGATGCCAAGGCCGAGCGTGATCGGCAGCGCGACGAAATCGAGGAAGTTGACCTTGATGCCGAGCAACGCGCACACCGCGATCATCAGCAGCGAGCCGCCGACCGTGCCCACGAGCACCGCAACCGCACGGCGGTTACGGCCGACGAGCAGCGCGACCATGATCATGAGCCCGAGCAACGCCACGCCCGTGACGAGCGGACCATCGCGTTCGATCGACGTCACGATGTCGGCGAAGATCACGCTCGCACCCGACGTGGTGACGGTCTCGCCGTCGGGCAGGTGCAGCTCGCGCACCGCGGTCGCAAACCGGATCAGGTCCTTGCCGTTCCATTCGTCGAGGTGATTCGACGGCCGGATCGAGATCAGATAGCCGATGCGGCCGTCCTTTTCGGTCAGGCGGTCGCGCAGCGTCGCGGGTAGATCGACCGGCGTGAACGTGCGCAGGCCATCGGGCGGGCGCAGCTCGGCGAGCTCGGCACGCTCGCTGTCGTCGACGACCTCGAGCACCTCGTCGATCTGGGCGCGGATCTCGTCGAGCATGGCGATCCGCTTGTCGAGGTCGGGCGGCACGAACGTCACGATCGATTCGATCGCGCCCATCGTGTGCGTGTGTTCCGGCTTGTTGCGATCGATCGCCAGGAGCGCGTCGATGATCATCGGCACCTGGTCGGGCCGATCGGCTGCGATATACGTGCGGCCCGAGTGGCCGCGACCGAAGTGTTGATCGGAGAGCGCCATCCAGTTGCGGGCGTCGACCGCGTCGTTGCCCTCGGAGCGCAGGTTCTTGATGTTGTATTCGAACGGATCGGCGGCGACGTAGCGCACGACGATGACGGTCGAGACCGCGAACAACAGCCCGGTCGCCGCGAGCACGACGCCCGACCGCCTGAAGCCGAGCACGCGCACGAGCGCCGAGCCGATCCGCGGGTTGCCGTAGAAGATCTTCGTGTGACGGCCGAAGCGAAGCATCAGCGTCGGCAGCAGTATGTAGGTCGCGATCCAGCACAGCAGCATGCCGATCGCGCCGATGATCGCGAAGTCGGCAAAGCCCTTGAAGCTGGTCGCGGCGAGCGAGCCGTACGCGATGGCCGCACCGAGCGATGCCACCGCGGTCGGCCGCAGCGTGCCGACGATCGCTCGTGCGAGCGCTTCGTCGATGTCGTGCTCCCTGCGCTCCTCGAGGTAGCGCGCGATCAAGAAGATGCCGTAGTTGATGCCGTTGCCGGCGATGATCGCGCCGAGGAACGCGGTCGCGGCGTTGAGGTGACCGACCGTGATCGCGGCGGCGCCAAACGCAGCGGCGGTTGCGATCGCGATCGTGCCGACCAGCATCGTGAGCAGCGTCGCGCTGCGGAAGTAGAGCGCGAGTAGTAGCGCGACGAGCCCCGCGGTGATGAGGCTCGACAGCACGATGCCCTTCGTGATCGCGCGGTGCTCCGACAACGCGGTGACCGGGCCGCCGGTAAAGCCGATCGAGACGCCGGGGATGGTGGCGAGCACCTTGGTGCGCACGCCGATCGCGAGGTCGAGCAGCTGCTCGGCCGACTTCGCGTCGGTCGACCGGAACGTCGTCCCGATCTCGACTTTCGCGATCAAGCCATCGGGCGACACGTTCGTCGGCCGCGCGAGCCGCGCCTCGGCATCGCGACGTTTCGCGCGCAGCTCGGCGAGCTTCTGCTTGTCGCGCTCGACTTCGTTCGGGTCCTTGTCTTCGAGCTCGATGAACAGCGGATTGGCTTCGAGCTTCGCGCGCTCGATCCGCTGCTTCAGTGCGTCGCGCGCGGCTTCGAGCTCGGGCAACGGCACGAACAGGTGACGGCGCTGTTGCAGAAACTCGCGGATCGCGAGCTCGTCACCGCTGACGCGCGCGATCAGCGGCGAGCGCGCCGCCGTCAGCCCATCGATCATCTGTTGCGTCGCTGCCGCGCGCGCTTCGGGTGTCGCTGCCTTGATCACGACGAGCACGACGTCGCTGGCTTTGACCCGCGCTTCGAGCTTGCGCAGGTCCTTCACCGCGGGGACGTCTTGCGGCAGCAGGTACGAGAAGTCCGCAAACAGCGGCAACCGGAACGCGATCAGATACAGCGCGCCGGCGAGCAACAGGCCGTGCGCGACGAGCACCGCGAGCGCGCGCCGTCTCAGCCACGCGACGTATTGTCGGGCGAGCAGATCCGGCGAGCGAACAACCACCCGCGCAGACTAGCTCACCACAAGGCTTGTTGCCGCTTCGTGCGGCTGCGCCGTTCAGGTCTCACGTCGCGGCTCTCGCCGTCGCGCGACTGCGCCTGCAGCTCGGGGGCGAGCGCGAGTGCGGCGAGTCTTGCGGTCGCCGGGTTGTCGCGCCACATCTGGGCGACGATCATCGCCGTGTTCGGATCGACCGAGCGGCCGGAGAGCCGGACCTCGAAGTGCAGGTGCGCGCCGGTCGTGCGTCCCGACGAGCCGAGCTGACCGATGCGGGCGCCGCCGACGACGGTGTCGCCAACCTTGACCTCGATCTTCTTCATATGCGCGTAGCGCGTGATGATGCCGCTGCCGTGATCGATGAACACGACGTTGCCGTAGCCGCCGCGGCGACCGGCGAACGTCACGGTGCCGTTGCCGGCTGCGAGGATCGGGGTACCGCGCTTGCCGCGGTAATCGGTGCCGTGGTGGAACTTCGCGCGACGGTTGATCGGATCCTCGCGCCAGCCGTAGCCGGAGCTCTCGGTGCGCTCGACCGGCTCGGTCGTCAGCACGCCGAGGTCTGGCGTGTCTTGCTCGGCCTCCGCGATCACGCGGTCGATCAGGATCATCGACGGCGGCGCAGCGGCGGTGGTTCGAAGAGTCGCGGCGAGGATGGCTAGAACAAGCACACTGCGCATAGAGCTCGGACCGACGTAGATCTTTCGTGCGCCTACATAGTTCAGGTCAATGTAGGCATTGCGCGAAATCGTCACGTGTAAGGAGCTGCCAGAAACTGGTTGCAGTTCAAACGATTGATCTTCAAGATGCGCGCGCCTACATGGACAACCGATCTCGGTGGATTCTCGTAGCCATCGCACTCGCGGCTGCGACGTCGTTCGCGATCTCGGTGCAGAGCGCGTGGTGGACGGTCGGCGAAGTCTCGATCGGCCCGTTCGGTTCGCGGCATTGCTTCGGCGGCGAGTGCCGCGAATCGGGCATCGCGTGGATCGGCGGCAGCGACTTATGGATGCGCAGCGCGGTCGCGGCACGCGCAGCCGGTTACATCGTGATGTTCGTGTTCCTGATGTTCGCTGGCGCGATCGCCGCGAAGCGCACACCGGTGCTCGTCGCGCGCGGCGCGGCCGCTGCGCTCCTCACCGCGGCGGTGACCGGGAGCTATTTCGCCGCCGCGTTCCCGGGCGTCAACGGCGCGAGCGTGTCGCGCGGCCTGTTCGAATTCGCGGCCGGTCTCATCTTCGGCGTCGCCGCGCTCGTGTTGTTTCTACGGCGACGGCCCTGAGCCCTTCGCCGCGTGCGCGGCGCCCAGCGCTGCGTCGGCGTCGTCGAGCTTGAGCGCCATGCGCGCTTGCGAACGCAGCACGAAGAACGCGAGCAGCGTGATGCCGAGCAGCGCGGGCATGAGTCCCGGCAAGTACTCGTCGTAGCCTTCGAGGTGCAGCGGCTGCCCCAAGAATGCGATCAAGTCGTACGCACCGTGGAATGCGACCGCGAGGAGGTAACCGCCGAGCAGGCCGAGCCCCTTGCCGTCGAAGCGCCGCCGCGCCGCCATCGCGCCGATCATGCCGGTCCACATCGCGTGACCGGGCACCGCGAGCACGGCGCGCAAGATCCACGTCTGCAACTGACCGCCGAGCGTGTCCTGCTGCAGCAAATAGAAGATGTTCTCGATCAGCGCGAAGCCGAGCCCGGCGCGACTGGCGTAGACGATGCCGTCCATGCGCTCGTCGAACTCGGGGCGCCGCCACACCACCCAGTAGACGACCATGATCTTGCAGCCCTCTTCGATCGCGGCTGCGATGAAGAACGCGTGGAACGTCGCGCCCTGGTAGGTCATGCGCGGCGCGACCTGCTCGCCGATCGTCTCGCCGACTGTCAGCTCGAGGATCAGCGCGGGAATCACCGACAACATGCCCATGAACGCGACGAGCCGGCGCAGGCGCGGTGGCTCGGGGCGCTTGCGGTCGAGCCGATCGACGAGCCACATCGCGACCAGCGCGGGGATCGCTCCCGAGAGCGCGATTGGCCAGTTCGCCATCCCCACAGCCCGGCAAGTATCAACCACTTCGCGCGGTGAATTCCAGGCCTGCGGCCGGCGTCTGATCCAGACTATACGCATGCGGCTCGCGCTCTTCCTGACGCTGTTCTTCGCGCTCGTCGCTCCGCACGCACACGCGGGGCGCGGCACCGCATCGCTGAAGTACTTGCCCGATGACACGACGGTCGTGTTCGTCAGCGACGTGGCGCGCGCACGCGGCTCCGCGGTCTTCAAGAAGCTGTTCCAGCTCGCGCGCAAGCAACACGCCGCGCTCGACACGCTCGCGACCGCGCAGCCGGTCGAGAAACTGATCGATACGATCGTGCTCGGCGCGAACCAGGCCAAGGTCGGCGTGATCGTGCTCGAAGGACGCATCGACAAGCTCGTCGCCGAAGTGAAGAAGAGCGCGACGAAGACCGAGACCCACGCGGGCGTGACCTATTGGGTGACCGCCGACGGCGAGTTTGCAGTCGTCGACAAGAAGCTCGTGATGACCTCGGCCGGCGCGATCACCGCTGTGATCGACCGCGCCAAGGACAAGAAGGCGAAGGGGCCGGCCACCGCGCGCACGATCATCGCGGCGACCACCCCGAACACCGCGGTATTTGGCGGCGCCGTGCTGGATGCCTCGATGAAGGAACAGTTCAATAAGTCGCTCGGCTCCGAGCCGCAGTGGGCGGCGTTCTCGTTCGGCATGGCGCAAAAGCTGACGCTCGACGCGCGGCTCAAGTTCGCCGACGAGACGGCCGCTGCCAATGCGGCAAAGTCGGTCAACGACCAGCTAACACCCGATCGGCGCGGTCAGCTCGAAGGGTTCGTGGGTAAGGAATTCTCCGATTCGCTGACGGTCGACCAGCAGCAGTCGTTCGCTCGGATTGCTGCGACGCTCTCGGCTGAAGAAGTCGAGAAGATTGTCACGTTCTTGAAGATGGTCATGTAGGTGTTCGCCGCTCGCTGCTGCGCCCGACGAGGGATACCCGTGCCTCGCTTGACACGCTCACGCTAAGCGTTCGATCCTTATGATGTGGCGCCGCCGGAGCCATCTCCAGGCATCCCTACGCGGGTCGGCCGCTACGAGGTGCTAACACATCTCGCCACAGGCGGAATGGCGCAGATCTATCTCGCGCGCCAGACCGGCCTGGGAGCGTTCGAGCGCCACGTCGTGCTCAAGACGATCTTGCGCGAGCGCGCGACCGATCAGCGCTTTGTCACGATGTTCCTCGACGAGGCGAAGCTCGCCGCGACGCTCAACCATCAGAACATCGCGCAGGTCTACGAAGTGGACCAAGCCGACGGCGCGTACTTCATGGCGATGGAGTACGTGCACGGCGAGAACGCGCGCGCGATCCTCGAGACGACGCTGCGCCGCGGTTGGACGATTCCGCTCGAGCTCGCGGTGATGATCATCAGCGGCGCGGCAGCGGGTCTGCATCACGCGCACGAGCGCCGCGGCAAGAACGGCCTGCCGCTCAACATCGTGCATCGCGACGTGTCGCCGGCGAACATCATGGTCGGCTACGACGGCAGCGTGAAAGTGCTCGACTTCGGCATCGCGAAGGCCGAGGAGCGCGCGACGAAGACCGTCGGTGGCACGATCAAAGGCAAGTACGGCTATATGTCGCCCGAGCAGTGCAAGGGCAAGCCGATCGATCGGCGCAGCGACATCTTCGCGCTCGGCATCTGTCTCTACGAGCTGACGACGTTGCGCCGTGCATACAAAGGCAACGACGACTTCGAGACGATGAAGCGAATTGTCGCCGGCGATTGCGTGCTGCCGTCGGTCGTCGTGCCGGGATATCCGCGCGAGCTCGAAGCGATCGTGCTCACCGCGATGGCGAATGACGTCAACGCGCGGTTTCAGAGCTCGCAGGAAATGATCGAAGCGCTCGATGCATTCGCGGTGCGCGCGAAGCTCACCGGGTCGAACACAGCGATGGGACGCTTCATGGTCCAGCTGTTCGGCAGTAAGCGCGAGCCTTGGGTCGAGGGTCCGGCGGGCGATCGCACACAAGTCACCGAAGGCGAAGCGAACCCACTCGACGACGAGAAGACGCTGCTCGTCGAGGGCCGACAACCACCGCCGCAGCAGCACGTGCCGAACGTGCATCGCGCGCCGACGGCGACGCAGCCGGGCGTCGGTCGCGGCTCGGGGCAGAGTCCGTCGCTTCCCGCCGCGCTTCCGACAACGAATCCTGTCGTGCCCGCCGCTGCGGCGGAGTGGCAGCTCGACAGCCGCGCAGGTCGCGCGCAGTCGCCGCGGCCGGGTTTGCCGTTCGAGACGCGCACACCACCCAATGGCAACGACTACATGGCGCCGCCACCGCGCCTGGGATCACCGTCGATGCGGCCGGAGACGGAGCCCGGCTCGAAACCGCTCGTCGACGAAAAGATGGGCTGGCAGACGAACCAGACGCCGCTCTACGCACCGGCTCCCGACGGTGGTGCGACCCGGGTAGCGCCGTACCGCGACACGGACCTCAACATCGTGTCGCGGCGAGGCTGGATCTTCTTCGTGTTCTTGATGATCGCGGGCCTCGGCACGGGCGTGCTCATCGCGTGGCAGAACGGCTGAGCGGCGTCCACTAGCGATTGCCGCGCCGTTCGGGCTTTGGGCGCTCGTCGTTCCCGTGGCATGGTCGCCGCATGGCGACTGCGACGCAGAGCAACGAACAGCTGTCCAGCTACAACCCAGCGACCGGTGAAGTGATCGGCAACGTGCCGATCATGAGTGCGGCAGACGTCGACGCGGCGGTCGCTCGCGCACGCGCGGCGGCGGCGGTGTGGTCGACACGATCGTTTGCAGCGCGCGAAGAGGAGCTGGTCGCGTTTCGCAAGGCACTCGCCGACTCGGTCGACGATCTCGCGCAGCTACTCCATCGCGAGAACGGCAAGCCGCTGCTCGAGGGCTACACCGAAGTGATGATGGCGCTCGGTCACGTGCAACACGCGGCGGCGCGCGCCGAGAAGGCGATGGAGCCGCGCAAGGTGTCGTCGGGCATGCTCGCGAACTTCCGCGCGACGATCAGCTATCACCCGCTCGGCGTCGTCGGTGTGATCGGCCCATGGAACTATCCGCTGTTCACGCCGATGGGCTCGATCGCGTACGCGCTCGCGGCCGGCAACGCGGTGGTGTGGAAGCCAAGCGAGCTGACGCCGCTGATCGCGCTCGAGGTCGAGAAGATCGCGCGCAAGACGTTCGCGCTGCCCGATCTGCTGCAGGTCGTCACCGGCGCAGGCCCGACCGGCGCTGCGCTCGCGAAGGCCGCGGTCGACAAGGTCGCGTTCACCGGCTCGGCGCCGACCGGCAAGCGCGTGATGATGGCGGCGGCCGAGCGGCTGACGCCCGTGCTGCTCGAGCTCGGCGGCAAGGATCCGATGATCGTCGACGCCGATGCCGATATCGAGAAGGCGGCGGAGGCTGCGGTCTACGGCGGGCTCACGAACTGCGGCCAAGCCTGCGTGTCCGTCGAGCGCGTCTACGTCGCCGAAGCGATCCACGACAGGTTTGTCGACGAGGTCGTCAAGCAAGTGCGCGAGCTCAAGATCGGCGGCGACGACGGTCACCTCGGCGCGATGACGAGCTCCGCGCAGGTGGCGATCGTCAAAGACCACCTCGAGGACGCGATCGCGAAAGGTGCGAAGGTGCTGACCGGCGGCCCCGACGCGATCACCGGCAGCTACATCCAGCCGACGGTGCTCACGAACGTCGATCACCGCATGAAGGTGATGACCGAGGAGACGTTCGGTCCCGTGATTCCGATCGCGAAGGTCAGCTCGGTCGAAGAAGCCGTCAAGCTCGCGAACGACTCGCGCTACGGCCTCGGCTCGACGGTGTTCGCCGGCAAAGCCGCACGCAAGATCGCGAGCCAGCTGCGCGCGGGCATGACCGCGATCAACTCGGTGATGGCATTCGCTGGTATCCCGACGCTGCCGTTCGGCGGTATCGGCGAGTCAGGCTTCGGCCGCATTCATGGCGACGAAGGCATCCGCGAGTTCACGCGCGTCAAGTCGACCGCCGAGCAGGTGATGTCGATCCCGCTCAACATGATGAGCTTCCGCCAGCCGAAGGACGCGGCGAAGCGGATGCGCGGCATGGTCAAGCAGCTGTACGGCGATGGCCTGGTCTCGAAGGCCGGCGACTTCCTGCGCAAGCTGCGATGATGAAGTGGCTGCTCGTCGCCGCGCTCGTCGCGTGTGGTGGAGCGCGTCCGGTGAAGCACACGTGTGACAAGCCGATCGGCGGGCTCGCCGCGCACCTGCAGCCGGGCGCGATCGTGTGGTTCGGCGAGATGCACGGCACCGAAGAATCGCCGCGCTTCGTCGGCGATGCCGCATGTCTGGCCGCGAAGGTCGCGCGCGTGCAGCTCGGGCTCGAGATCTGGACGAACGAACAGGCGCGCTTCGATCGGTACCTCGCGAGCAAGGGCGGCGACGCCGATCGCAAGGCGCTGCTCGAGGGACCGTTCTGGCAGCAAGCCGATGGGCGCAGCAGCCACGCGATGGTCGCGCTCCTCGAACGCGTGCGCGTGCTGCGCGCGGCAGGCGCGAAGATCGACATCGTGCTGTACGACGATCCGATCGCGAATCGTGACGAGGCGATGGCCAAGCGAGTGATCGCACTGCGCGATCCGAAGGCGATCTTCGTCGCGCTGTCGGGCAACGTGCACTCGCGCCGCACGAAGGGCACGCCGTGGGATCCCGAGCTCGTGCCGACCGTCGCGCACCTCGTGGCGGCGAAGCTACCGGTCGTGACGTTCAACGTATCGGCGGCCGGCGGCTCGATGTGGGCCTGCATGTCGACGCCGGATCACGAGCCGAACTGTGGCGAGCATCCGAACCGCGACGACGGACCGGGTACGCCGTGGACGCTGGGCCCGCGGCGCGACGACGCCCATGACGGCGTGTACTTCGTCGGACCGACGAAGCCGTCGTACCCGGCCAAGCAGTCGCAGTAACGATGGCTAAGCCCGTTTCACGCAGAAGAGCTACGTCTGCGCCTGCGGCGCGGGATTAACTGCCAAGCCGCGGAGGACGCCAAGGCCTGAGCGCCAAGAAGTTCTGTGGGGCGCGCGTTCTGCACGAACGGACATCCGGTCGATTACGCGCCGCCGGCGACAAGATCGCACCGCCGATCGTGCGTGCAGAGCGAGCGCCGAAACCAAGTCCTTGTCGATCCGATCTTGGCGTCTGCTGGCGCTTTGGCGGTTCATCTGGGGCTGCGACGCCGCCAAGCGCCTACCGCCGATCGCTTCGACGTGAAAGCAGTCTAGCGGCAGGCCGAGTCGCCGGCCGGGCAGCGGAACCGCACGTGGAGGTGATCGGCGTGATGCGGCTCGTGGCGCACGAGCCCCGCGCTCGCGCCTTTGCCGTGCGGATACTGGAACAGCCACGCGAGGTAGTCCTCGTTCTCGCCGTTCTCGAGCGCCCAGTGATAGAGCAGACCCTGCAGATCGAGGTCGAGGAAGATCATCTGTGCGCCGCCGGACTGCGAGGTCTTCGCGAACTCTTCGACGAGCACGAACGTCGCTTCGAGATCGAGGTTGTCGGCGTCGCCGATCACGAAGCTCTGCGGGTAACCCGACGGGCGATCCATGAAGATCAGGCCGACGTCGATATCGCGGCCCGACTGATGCGAGCTGTGCTCGCTGATCGGGCCGCCGTGCTCGGCGGACAGGTCGCCGATCGCGATGGTGTGGATGTCGGGGAATCGCTCGATGACGTCGGTGAGGATTCGCTCGACGAAGTCGACGGTCGACTGCGTGCCGTATGCGCGATACGGGCGGCGGATGAACCAGCCGTCGCCGCTAGCGAGCTTCGTCGCGTCGCGCAAGCGGCCGAGCCAGCACGCGCCCACGCTCTGACCTTCGATCGGTCCTTTGATCACGAGGCGCTGTTTGCGCGAGCTCGCCGAGATTCGCTTCTTCTTCGCGGCGCGCTGCGTCTGCTTCTTGCTTCGCTTCGACTTGCTCTGCTTGTCACTCTTCGTCGCGACGGTCTTCGTCGCGCGCCGTGGCTTTGCGTCGGCGGTCGAGACGAATGCGAGCAAACCAATAGCTACGACGAGCGAGCGCATCACTTGAAATTGTGTGTGCTCTTGGTTGCGCGATCCAGTTTCTTAACAGCGCAGCGCTGACCGATGAGCCGACCGATTCCGGTGAGGTCCTCCTGTAAAGACTTTTGAAAATCTTTCCGGCTCAACGTCTTCGCGGCGTCGACGAGTGCGCGCAAGTCACCGCACGCACGGTGCGCGAGGATCAGCGGTGCGGCGCCACCGTTGTAGACGCGCACTTCAGTAAGCGAAGCATTGTTTGGTCGCTTGCGCATCTTCAAATCCGCGACAAGCTCGTCGATGATCTTCGCCTTCTCGGCGAGCTTTTCGCTGCGCGTCTTCTTCGACTCGTAGACGGTCTTGAGCGTCTTGTACGCGGCGAGCATGCGTGCAACCCGAGGCAAATGCAGCGCTTGGCCCAGCGTCCAGGCCACGTGCTCGGGCGACCCCGGTCCGAACCGGTCCGCGATCCACGCGTCGGTCATCGTGTCGGCGACGTACGAGGCCAGGCTCTCGTTGAAGAACGGCTGGTCGTTGATCAGCACCGTCGCGTGTACCGACTCGTGGATGATCACGTTGAACAGCTCCGGTAGCGCGTCGTCGCCGCCGCCGAGCATCGACGACAGCACCGGGTCGGGGAACCAGCCGCCGGTCGAGTACGCCGATGCGGGGCGCACGATCGCGTCATAGCCGAGCGCCTCCATCTTGAGCTTGAACTCGACCGCGTCCTGTTCGTCGAACCAGCCCAGGCCCGCGAAGCAGCCGACGATCGGGAAGCACCACTTGCGGGGCTTGAACGCGACCGGATCGGCCGCCGCCGTGAACCACACCGCAGCCGGCCTGCCGAGCGAGACGTAGTGCTCGTAGTTCTTGCGAATCTTCAGCCCGTAGCGCCGGCCGTACTGCTTGATCGCCGGAATCTCGGCGAGCAGCATCGCCACACGCGTCGGCGTATTTGGATCGGCGATTACTTTGTCGAGCTTCTTCGCCCGGCCCAGCAGGTCGAACTGGCCATGCGCCGCTTGCGCGACATAGCGCGTGTACAGGCATCCAGTCGACAGGATGCTCGAGACCACGAACCAGATGACAACGCCGGCTCTCACAGCTTGGCAGCGATCGACTTTGCCAGGTCCGCGCCGCCGTCGAGCTTGCTTGCCTTCCAGCCGATGCCGAGCCCGCTGCCGTCCTCGAACTTCGGGATGATGTGGAAATGCACGTGGAGCACGGCTTGGTGCGCGAGCGGCCCGTTGTTCTGCAACACGTTGAACGCCGGGGCGCCGGTTGCAGCGAGCACCGCGCGAGCGATGCGGGGCAACACTCGCCCGATCGCGGCTGCCGAGTCATCCGAGAGCTTGTCGACGGTCTCGGCGGGCTCGCGGGGAATCACGAGCGTGTGGCCGAGCGAGACCGGGTTGACATCGAGAAACGCGAGGACCTTGTCGTCTTCGTAGACCCGGTGACAGGGAATCTCGCCGCGCAGGATCTTCCCGAAGATGGTCTCGGCCATGCGTCGAGCGTAACGCAAAAGCGCCGCCGGTCAGGGCGACGCTCGGTGCGAATCAGGTAGTCGACGTACGTGGCGCGCAGTAGCCGACGCCGTCGGCGCTCCGCGGTTACATCGAGGCGCGGTCGCCTGCAGTCGCCGTGGCGTGCGACAGCGCACGGGTCTTCGGCTCGCCGGCCGCCGGGGTCAGCTCGCCCGTGGTGCGCGCCATACCGACGGTCAGTGCCATCGCGGTCGACTGGCCGCCCGCGGTCGCCTGCACGGTCACCGTGCCGGTGGTCTTCTGCGTCGACACGCTGATGCAGTTGCGCGTCAGGGCATCGTTGCCCTTCGTGATCGGGCTCGCGCCATCGATCACGTAGGTCCAGGTCAAGCCAGCGACGTAGCGGCCGCCGCTCAGTGCGGTGAAGCAGATCGACTCCGACGTGTTCGGCGCGATCGTGCTCGGCTCGCCGGCCTGCACGGCGACCGAGTCCGCGTGATCGACGACGATGAAGTCCATCGTCGCAGCGGGCTTGTCACCGGCGGTCACCGATAGCGTCGACGTACCGGCGGTCGCATTGATCTCGAGCGTGTCCCACGCCTCGCGGGTCGAACCGGCGAGCGACAGCTCCATCGAGGTATCGATCAAGCGCTCCAGGCGCGGTCCGCTCGACGTCTGCACGTCGCCATAGAGCGCGATCCCGAACTGGCGCGGCCCGGTGGCAAACGCGATCTCGAGGCCGGCCGGCACGTTTTCGAAATCGGCGGGCACGAGCTCGATCGTCTCGAGCGCCGCGCCGGTCAGCTCCTTGCGATCCATCAAGAAGCCGTCGCTATCGAGGATGCGCAGGTAGTTGGTGCGGCTGCCTGCGCCGCGCACGATCACCTGCGAGCCGGTGGTCGAATCGACTTTCACGCCGATGCCGCCGTCGTCATCGGCGGTGAACGGCAGGTCGAGCGCGACATCGACGCCATCCCCACGGTCGTACTCGAGCGCCACCGCCTGCGTGCCGCCGATGGCGGTGGGGCGCGGACCGCTGAGCAAGAGCTCGCCGATCAGGCGGTTGCCGATGAAGTCGAGGCCGGTCGGCGTGAGGTCGGAGCACGTCTCGCCGGCCGGGCACTCGCCGGTTTCGCGTCGCTCGCCGCCGTAGCAGCCAACCAGGGGAATCGAGACCAAGGAGAGGTAGAGGAGGCGCATCATGTTTGTGGGAAACAGCACCGCTTGTGCCATGGCCCGACCAAAGAGCTTTCGCAGGCTTGCGGGTCGTCAGAACACCGGTTGCCACCCGAGCCGGATCGGAATGTCATGTCGGTCGCCGGTGGCAAAGATGCGCCA
>DATDCH010000693.1:0-4997 GCA_036524455.1 Kofleriaceae bacterium
GCCGTCAGCGAGCGAAGAAACGCTTCGAGATCCTTCGCCTCCTCGGGCGTGATCTCGAACGGCTGCATCAGTGGCGAGCGGTGGCCGGTGTAGCCGCTGTCGTGACCACCGGCGCGATAGAAGTCGATCACGTCGCCAAGCGTGTCGAGCGTGCCCTTGTGCATGTACGGCGCGGTCTTCTCCACGTTGCGTAGCGGCGTCGTATAGAACTTGCCCGTGCCGGCGCGCCCGGGATCGAAGCCTGCGTCCCACACGCCGGTTACATGGAAACCGTCGTCGGTGAACAGCGGGCCGCGGTGACACTCCGCGCACATCGCGCGGCCGACGAACAGTGCGAACCCGCGCTTCGCTGCATCGTCCATGGCGGCGTCGTTGCCGCGGATGAAGTCATCGAACGGCGCGTCGATGCTGACGAGCCGGCGCATGTACGCGCCGAGCGCGAGCTCGACGTTCTGCTTGATGAACGCGTCGGTCGTCGCAGCATCGACGCCGAATACGGCGAAGTAGGTCGCGAGGTAGTGCGGCGTGTTGCGAATCGCGCGGCCGATAACCTCGGCGTTGCTCTGCATCGCCTTGGGCAGCGCGATCTTGTTGACGACGTCGTTTGCGGTATCGCAAGGCTCGCCGCCGCACTCGCCGGTCCATCCGAACGACGTCCGCTCGCCGACATCGACGTTGACGAGCGACATCGTGTTGTGCGGCGTCGGATTGAGCGCACCTTGCGAGACCGCGTTGCTCGACCGAATGTCGGTGTACCAGGCCGGCGTTTTGTCCGCGTTCGCGTACGCGGTGGCGTGACACGTCGTGCACGCGGTGTTCGCGGCGGGGAACCACGTCGATTCGTCCTTGGGATCCGGAAAGATCTTCGGGCCCGACAGGAGCGGTTCGAAGAACAGCTGCTGGCCGAACCGTGCTGCGCCGTCGCAGTCGTAGGGCCTGCCGCCCGCCGGTAATGGCAGCTTCTCCTTGTCGCAAGGCTCCGGCGCCGTCGGCGGAGCGAACTCGTTCTGCAGATGCGCCCACTGGTCCGCGGTGAACGCGCCATGGATCAACGGCTCTTCGGCCCAGCACCCGCCGACCGAAACCACCAGACACATTGTCAGGAGACACCGCTCCATCACCCTACCCGCCAACGTATCATGCTTGCCGGTTCTGCAGCGGTCGTGCCATCGTGGTCGGTGGGCATGGCGGATGCAGTCCGTGGCGGCGACGTGCACGCCGCTGATCCGGAACAGACCATCGACGCCGCGTCTCCACCTGCGGAGCCGGCGCCGGCGGGGCTGCCGGCCGCCATTGTTGCGGCGACACGCGACTACCAAGAGCTCGCCGCAGTCGAGCGTCATCACTACGCGATCACGAAAGAGATCGCGCGCGGTGGCATCGGTCGCGTGTTCGAAGCCCGCGATCTTCGGCTCGGCCGACAGGTCGCGATCAAGGAGCTGCTACCGAAGAACCGCGACGCGGCGCGGCGCTTCGAGCGCGAAGCCCGCATCACGGCCCGGCTGCAGCACCCCGCGATCATCCACGTCTACGAAGCGGGCGTGTGGCCGGGCGGCGAGCCGTTCTATGCGATGCCGCTCGTATCGGGTCGCTCGCTCGACAAGGTCGTCGCCGAGCGCAAGACGCTCGATGAACGGCTCGGCCTGTTGCCGAACGTGATCGCGGTCGCCGATGCGCTCGCGTATGCGCACAACGCGAACGTGATCCATCGCGACTTGAAACCGGCGAACGTGCTCGTCGGTGAGTTCGGCGAGACCGTCGTGATCGATTGGGGCCTCGCGAAGGATCTCGGTTCGTACAGCGATCCGAAGGAGTCGCTGCAGATTCGGCTGCGCGTATCGGCCGAAGAGACGATGTCGGGCAGCGTCGTCGGCACGCCGGCGTACATGCCGCCGGAACAGGCGCGCGGCGACGCCGTCGATCAGCGTGCCGATGTGTATGCGCTCGGTGCGCTGCTCTACAAGGTGCTGACCGGTGCAGCGCCGTACACCGGCGCGAGCTCGAGCGAGGTGGTCGAGCAGGTGAAGACTCGCTCACCGGTTCCCGCGCAAGAGCGTGAGCCGAGCGCGCCGCCGGACTTGCTCGCGATCGTCGCCAAGGCGATGGCGCGCGATCCGGACGATCGCTACATCACCGCGAGCGAGCTCGCGCAGGACCTCAAGCGGTTCGAGACCGGGCAGCTGGTCGGCGCGCACCGCTACACCGCGGGCGAGCTGGTGCGGCGCTGGATCCGGCGCCATCGGCTCGCGATGTCGATCGCCGCGGCCGCGCTCGTCGCGTTGATCGTGCTCGGCGTGGTGTCGCTGCAACAGATCGTGGTCGAGAAGGATCGCGCTGATGCCGCACGCGACAACGCGAACGCGAGGCGCGCGAACCTGCTCGAAGAGCGCGCGCGCATCGAGCTGCTCGGCGGCCAAGCCGGCGCTGCGCTCGCAAACCTCGTCGGCGCGATCGAAGCCGACAAGCCCACTGCCGTGCGCCGGTTCCTGATCGCGGATGCGATGCGCCAGTTCGATGCCGAGCTCGTGCGCTTCGACATTGCAGACGGCGATGTCGCGATCGCGGTCAGTGCCGACGGCCGCCGCATCGTCGCCGGCGGCGCAGGCGAGATCCAGCTGCGCGCGAGCGACGGCGCGCTCGTGCGATCGTTTGGCCGGCACGGCACGATGACGCGCGCAGTCGCGTTCGACGCCACGGGCAGCGTCGTCGCGGCGGCCGGTGACGACGGCATCGCGCGCGTGTGGTCGGTTGATGGCGCGCTACTCGCGGAGCTGCGCGGTCATGATGGTGCGGTGCTCGCGCTCGTGTTCAGCAGCGACGGCAAACGACTCGTCACGACCGGCGAGGACTCGACGGTGCGGATCTGGGATCTCGCGACGAAGCAAGCGCGCAAGGTCGACTGTCATATCGGTCCGGTGACATCGGCGCGGCTATCGCCCGACGGCGAGAAGGTCCTGACCGCGAGTGCCGATTCGAACGCGTGCATCATTTACATCAGCATCAATCCGCCGACCGAGCCGCGCACCGACCGCAAGCTCAAAGGCCACACCGCGGCGATCAACGACGCGCGCTGGAACGCGGACGGCACACTCGTCGTCACCGCGAGCGACGACGGCACCGCGCGTGTGTGGGACGCGGCACTCGGCAAACCGATCGTCGATTCGTTGCGGCACGAGCCGGGCAGCACGCTCGCGGTCGCGCTGATCACGCCGGATGGCTTTGTCGTCACCGGCGGTAGCGACCAAACCGTGCGGGTGTGGGAGCTGCCGAACGTGGTGGCCACCGAGGGCGTGCAGGCACCGCCGGTCAAGTTGCGTCGCAAGCTCGTCGGGCACAGCGCGCGGATCGTCGCAGCGGCGTACTCGGCCGAGCACAACCAGCTCGCGACCGGCGGCTTCGACGGTCTCGCGAAGCTCTGGGATCTCGGCTCGGGCCAGCAGATCGCAACGTTCGAGCACGGCGACATCGTGAGCGAGGTCGGGTTCGTGCCTGGCGCCACGATGTGGCTCGCGACCGCCAGCCGCGAGGGCAGGGTGCGGATCTGGAACACGCAGGCCGCGAAGACGCCCGTCAATCTCGACTCGGCGATCAACGCGGTCGCGATCGCGTCCAGCGGCACCGTCGCGGTCGGGCTCGACGACAGCAACGTGAAACTACTCGCCGACGGCGTCGTCGCCGAGCTGCACGGCCACCTCGGTAGCGTGCGCGCGCTCGGGTTTACCGCCGACGGCCGATTGATCAGCGCGGGCGACGACGCGTCGGCGATCATCTGGGATGTCGCGAGCCGCAAGCAGCTCGCGACGTTCGCGCCAGTTGCGGGTGACGCGCCGGCGCCGGTCGATGCGATCGCGATCGACGGCGATCGGGTCGGTCTCGTGCGCGCGGGCAAGATCGAGATCTGGTCGCTCGCGACGCGCGCTCGCACCGGCGAGCTCGCCGTGGCTGAACGGCGAATCGACGCGCTCGCGTTCAACCCGGCGACCGGTGCGATTGCCGGCGTCGGGCACGACGGCACGTTCGCGGTGTGGAGCTCGGAAGGCAAGCTGCTCGGCGAGCGTCGCGGACCGCCGTACAACGCGGTCGCATTTGCACCCGATGGCACGGCTGTCGTCACGGCGGGCACCGGCGTCGTGCACGTGTGGACAGTTGTCTACGGATTTGTCGGCAACGTCGACGTCACGCTCGAGGGCGGGATGGGCGTCGTGCGCAGCGTGCTGGTGACGCCCGACAGCTCGCGCGTGATCACGGCCGGTGACAACGGGCGCGCGATGATCTGGGATCGCGACAAAGGCAAGCTGCTCGGCACGCGCGATCGGCACGACAAAGCGATCAGCGCGCTCGCGCTGCGCGGTGACACGTTGTGGATCGCGAGCGAGGATCACACGCTCAATGCGTGGGATGTTCGAGTGGAAGAGGGGAAGGTTCCGGCGTTGCAAGCGTTCATGAAGGAGCACGTGCCGGTCCAGCTCGACATTGACGACGTGGTGAGGAAGCGCACGCGATGACCGAGAGCGTCGAACAGACCGCAAGCCGGCTGGCACGCTTCGATGACGACGCGGGACCCGGCATCGCGTACTTGCTCGTCGTCGACAACGACTCGTCGTCGATCTTTCATCTGCCTCGCACCGGCGTGGTCGTGATCGGGCGCGCCCCGGAGGCCGAGCTGCGCGTCCAGCACGCATCGGTGTCGCGGCGCCACGCGACGATTCGCGTCGACGACGGCACGATTCGCATTGCAGACCTCGGCAGCCACAACGGCACACGCGTCAACGGCGAGCTTGTCGTCGATTCACGCACGCTTGCGTCGGGGGATGTCGCGACCGTCGGCGACGTCGTGCTCGTCGTGCACTTCTCGACACCAGCGGTCGTCGCGCGCGCGGCGTACGCCGAGGCCGGCTGGCGGCGCCGGCTCGCGGAAGAGCTGGTTCGCGCGATCACGTTCAAGCGCTCGCTCGGCGTCGTCGCGATTCAGGGCGCACCTGCCGCGGCGCTCGCGA
>DATDCH010000694.1:0-7839 GCA_036524455.1 Kofleriaceae bacterium
GACATCAGGCAGATCACGGTGACGAGCGCTCCTCCGACGAGCGCGATGCCCTTTAGCAACACGCGCAGCAACGATCCCAGATTGCTCATCGCTTCATGCGTCTCCCTTGCCGTTCGGAGCGACAACGTAGGCACGCGGCTCCGCGCGCACCAGGCCCCGATTTCCGGAATATGCGGAGACGCTCGTCGGTTTCTGGCGCTCGCTGCGCGACGACTTAGTCGTCGGCAGCGTTCACGCGGTATTGGCGAACGTTCGCGCTCACGATCATCGAGCTGAGATCAGCGCCGGGACCGGCGCCGCGGAACGCCTCGAGCGCCGCCTCGGATTGCCAGAGCTCGAACACGTTCACGCGGCTCGCGTCGATCGGATCGGCTGCGACCACGAAGTCGAGACACGCAGGCGTTTGTCGAGCGGCCGCCACAGATTCGAGCGACAGCTTCACGAACGTGTCGCGCTGCGGTGGGTCCACCGTGATTTGTCCCGCTACGACGATCATGATGATCCACTGTAGCCGTTGCCGATGACCTTCGCCGGTCAGCGCGGTCCGAATGGCGGCGGGCCGAGCAGCTCGATGTTCGGGCTACTCTGCGCGCCTGCCCGAAGGCGTGCGAGGTCGGGCGGACGTGCCGCGTCGGCCGCAGACGTCGCTGGGTCGCTGACGCTGCGATAGAACGCTTCGCCGCTGCCCGGGGTCTGCAAGCACAACAGGTGCGCCGTCTCCGACGTGACGAGGAACGCGTGTGCGACGCCGCGCGGCGCAAAGAACAGGCCGCCCTTGCCAACGCGATGCTCGACGCCGTCGACGTGCACGAGCAGCTCGCCGTCGATGACGTAGACCATCTCGTCTTCGGTGGGGTGCATGTGCATGGGTGTGGTCTTGCCGCGGACGACGCGATCCTCGAACAGCATGAATGCGCCGTCGGTGTCCGCGTTCGTGGCCTTCATCGTGAACACGCCTCCACCGGCGAACCACAGCTGTTCGCCTTCGCCTTCGTTCCGGATCAAGACCTTTGCGGTGCTCATCGCATTTCTCCTGTTCGTTCGTTTATGGTATATGAGTACCATGTTGGGCAGCTTAGTTCCATATGAACGATCCGGTCGTTCACGTCAAAAAGGCCGCACCCGCGCAGCGCTGGTCGCGGCGGGACGCGAGCTGCTCGACGAGGGAGTAACGCCAACCGTCGAGCAAGCCGCTGATCGAGCCGGGATTTCGCGGACGACGTCGTATCGGTACTTCCGCAATCAACGCGAGTTGCTCCTCGCGACTTATCCCGATCTCGACCGTGCATCGTTGCTCGACGCCGACGCGCCAGCCGATCCGGCCACCCGCCTCGACCTCCTGCTCGCGCAGATGACGCGTCAGGTCCTCGAGCATGAAACTGCGCTGCGTGCCGCGCTGCGCGTGTCGCTCGAAACAACGCCACCGCCACGCGCCGAGCAAGCGTTGCGTCAGGGACGAGCGGTGCGTTGGATCGAGGACGCGCTGTCACCACTTCGCAGCCGGTTGGGCAAGGCCGCACTGCATCGGCTGGTCCTTGCGATTCGCGCGACGGTTGGTATCGAGCCGTTGGTATGGCTCACAGACGTCGGCGGACTCTCGCGCGGCGCCGCGGTCGCGCTCATGCAGACATCCGCGCGTACACTGCTGCAAGCTGCACTCGCCGACCTGCGCCGCTCGGCGCGATGACTTCACCCTACGTCGCGTCGAGGGCTGATTGTGCGAGTCGAGCGGGTGGATACGCTCGATGATCCGCGGCGTGCGCGGATTGATTGTCGTCGACGATCCCGTTCCCTTGATGCGCAACGATTCGCACTTCGAGTGACGGCGATTGATGACGAAGCACAATTGTTTCCACGATCTCCGATCGCTAACGTTCTCGACGGGAGGAAAACCATGCGCGCGCGCCTTTTCGTCGTGTTGTGTCTCTTCGTCGCTGCCTGCGGACTCGACCCGCGACGTCAGAGCGATCCGGTGGGTGGTGGCTCCGGAAGCGACACTGGCAGTGGAGCTGGTGGCGGCGAAGACTTCACCATCCCGAGCATCCTCGTGCTCGATTTCCGCTCGGGTTGGTGGGCCGGAAGCGCCGGCGAGTTTCACAAGACGGTGCTCGGTCCACTGCGCGATGATGCGGAGCTGACATTCGAGTTCCACCACTTCACGGTCGGCAGCGACGTCAAGTGCGTCTACGCGCCGCACGTGGCCGAACGCTGCGAGACCGCGACGATGAGCGACGCGCCTACGCCGCAAGAGGTGCTCGGGCGTTTCGATCAAGAGTCGTGGAACAAGTACTTCCAGGTCTGGATCCTGTCGGGATCCGAAAAGGACATGTCTGACATTCGAACCGACGGAGATTTGTTCGCTCACTTCGTCCAACAAGCCGGCGATTCGTGCACGCCGATCTTCATCGGCGCGGGCGACGGCTTCATCGATCACGCAAACGTGATGTCGGGATCCCTGGGCATCGGCCGAATCATGGAGACGCAACTCGCGAATCCGGGCTTCTTCTTCGGTGGACCGTCGGTCACCGTCGAGAGTCGCATGATGGCCGGCACGCAGCTGGGCACGCACGAGATCTTCGACAACGTGGACGTCGTCGCTGATGGCGTCGCCAACCCGTTCCTCCAGCACGCGCGCGGTGACCAGCTGCGCCCGGAGAACCCGAACCTACAGATCCTCGCGCATGACAGCACCGGCAGGCCAGTGATCGCCGCCGCCGAGCAGGTGCTCTCCGACGGAGCGACGCGCCCGATCATCATCGACGCGGGTATGCAGCGTTACTACGCGTCGAACGCGGAGCCGGATACGCTCGAGCTGCTGCTCAACATCCGACGCTATCTGTCGTCGGTTGGCTGCCGCGTAATCCTTTAGAAGCGCGTTCGGCAACGGCAGCGATACGCCTCCGCTCGCGGTCGCGCAGCGCGCTTTCGCAGGTACGATGGCGCGGCCGATGTCCGATTCCGTTCGCGAGCCCTCCCTGCAGCTGGGAAGCCGACGAGATGACGGCGCGCCCGCGCTGCTGCCCGTGCGCGCGCTGCTGCGCCACGTGATCGCGCTCGGCTCGAGCGGCTCGGGCAAGACGGTGTTCTGCAAGGTCATGGTCGAGGAGGCCGTGCGCCACGGAATTCCCGTGATCGCGATCGATCCGCAAGGCGACCTCGCGAGCCTCGCGCTCGGACCGCCGCCGGATGCCGAGCTCGCGGCCCAGGGTGGAGATGTCGCGATCGCACGCGAGCTCCGCGACAAGGCGGACGTCGTCGTGTTCACGCCGGCGTCGAGCAAGGGCGTGCCGCTGTGTGCGGACCCCGTCGGCATCGACATTCGCCGACTGCCGCCCGACGAGCGCGCGCACGCGATCAGCCGCACCGCATCGCGAATCGCGGCGCTGCTCGGATACGACCTCGATAGTGACGAGGGTAGCGGCGTGCTCGCCGTGCTCGATCGGTGCTTGACCGAGCTGATCGACGCCGGGCGTCCTGCCGACAACTTGGGCGCGGTCATCGAACACCTCTCGCAGCTCGGCGACGACATCGAACGCTACGCGCGTTACCTCGATCCGAAACGCATCCGCGCCGCGATCCGCCGCGCCGCGCGACTCGACGTCGGCGCCCGGCGCTTACTGTTTCACGACGGCGTGCCGATCGACATCGATACGCTGCTCGGGCGTAGTGGCCCTGCGGCCACACCCGACGGCAAAACGCGCGTATCGGTGATCTACCTCAACACGCTGCACGACCAGGAAGACAAGGAGTTCATCGTCGCGGCGATCGCCGATCGCTTGTACAGCTGGATGCTCCGCAACCCGAGCCCCACGCTGCAGGCGCTGTTCTATATCGACGAGGTCGCCCCGTTCATTCCGCCGGTGAGGAAGCCTTCGTGCAAAGAGGACCTCGAGCTCGTGTTCAAGCAAGCGCGCAAGTTCGGCGTTGGCTGCTTGATCGCGACGCAGAATCCCGGCGACGTCGACTACAAGTCACTGTCGCAGTTCGGCACGTGGGCGATCGGCAGGCTCGCCACGCGACAAGACCTCAAGAAGATCGAGCCCGCTTTGCGATCGGTTGCCGGTCCGAGCACCGACGCCATCGTGACCGAGCTGCCGGGCCTCAAACCCGGCAATCTCGTCATGGTCGCACCCGATCACTTCGACGCGCCGTGCGCGCTCGCGACGCGACGCCTCGCCACCGTGCACCAGACGCTCGACGAAACGATCGTCGAGCGCCTTGCGCGAGCGCGCTGGCATCAACGCTTCGCTCCACTCTACGCGCCGCGCGCGAAGGACGCGTCGCTCGGTATGGATGCGACGCTGCCGGCATGGGCGGTGCCGATCGATCGAGCCGCCGAGAAGCCGCGAGCTGCGAAGGATAAGCCGCGAGCTGCGAAGGACAAGCCGCAAGCTGCGAAGGACAAGCCGCACGCTCGCAGCGAGGTCGCCGCCACGCCGGCGAGTCACAGCGAGAGCGCCGTGATCGATCACATCGGGTTGGTGCTCGCCAGCAAGCTCGCGATGACGACCGATGAAGTCGCGCGCAAGGCGGGTGTGTCGGGCCCCAAAGCACGCGCGGCGCTCAAGGCACTGGTCGCGACCGGGCACGCGGGCACGTTTCGCGAAGGCCGCGTCATCAAGTACTGGTCGAAGGCGACCGGTGCGCGCCCCGACCTCGGCATGAAAGCGCAGATCACCGCCGCGCAGCCGATCGTCGATCGCGCGGCGGCAGAGCGCATCGCGCACACGCTGCTGCGCTCGAAGGTGCTCGGCCTGATCGGCGAGAACGAAGTGTTCGCCGATGCACAGCTGGTCTATCGCCTGCTCTATCGCGTGATGTTCGAGGAGCAGATCAAGAAGTCACTGCTCGCCCGCATGGTCGGGCCGACGCACGAGCAACGGCTTGGCAGCGTGTACCTCCACCCGCGCACGCTCGCAGTGCTCGAGTTTTCGAACGGCCAAGGGCTGCGATTCGCGACCGAGCTGCCACCGCACGCGAGCGACGTGAAAGACCTCGACGGAATGGTTCAGTTCGACGAGCTGCGCCCCGCCGACATCGCGTTCGACGAGCACGACTGGCAAGCGAAACGCGAGCCCGCCGAGGCGAAGCAGCACGTTCGCCGGTTATTCGGCGCGCGGCCCGGCGCGGTGGCGCCCGTGTTCGTCCCGCTATGGAAACTGATCCTGTCGCGTGAAGCCGGCGCGTCGTTCCGCGTCGTGATGATCGACGGCATCGTCGGTCAGATTACTGACTGGCCGGCAGAGTGAGCACGTTCGTCGCAGCCCGAGAATCGCGTTGAGCACCCGCGACCGCTCCGAACGAACCGCGGCGATCACGCGCGAACGCTGATCACGAGCAGCAGAGCGATCCGGTCCAGTCCTGGGTCGAGCTCGAGCACGAGCTCGCAGTGCCGGGCACGCACTGCGTGACGCCGGCAACGCAGCACTTCGCGCCGGTCCAATCCTCGTTCGTGGTCTCGCACGAGCTCGCGGTGCCGTCGACGCACAGGCTGACGTCGGCGACGCAGCACTGCGAGCCGGTCCAGTCCTCGTTGGTGGTCTCGCACGAGCTCGCCGTGCCCGTCGTGCAGATCGACACGCCGGCAAGGCAGCACTGCGAGCCGGTCCAATCCTCGTTCGTCGTTTCGCACGAGCTCGCCGTGCCATCGACGCAGAGGTCGACGCCGCCGACGCAGCAGCGCGAGCCGGTCCAATCCTCGTTCGTCGTCTCGCACGAGCTCGCGGTGCCCGTCGTGCAGATCGAGACGTCGGCGACGCAGCACTGCGAACCGGTCCAATCTTCGTTCGCGGTCTCACACGAGCTTGCGGTACCCGTAACGCACGCGGAGACGCCGGACACGCAGCACTGCGAACCGGTCCACATCTCGTTCGCGGTCTCGCACGAGCTCGCGGTGCCGGTCGTGCAGATGGTGGTGTTCGTGCCGCCGGTCGTGCAGTCCGCATCGCAGTCGCAGTCCGCTTGGCAGTCGCTGCCGGTATCGCAGCTGCAGCCACCGCTGCCACCGCAGTCGGGATCGCAGGCGCATCCGCTCTGGCACGTCGACGACGAATCGCACGTGCAACCGCCCGTCATCTCGCAGCGCTGGTCCGTGGTGTCGCAGGACAGGCCCGGATCGCAGCCACCACCGGAAGTGCACTCGCAACCGAGTGATCCGATCGTGCAGGTGCCAAGGCCAGATCCGCCGTCGTCGTCACCGCCACATGCGTGCAGCGCAAACGCGAGGACGATCGTGAAGCAGAACAACAGGCGAGCGGGCATGGGGCGCGCACCCTAGGCGAACGCCCGCGGGAAGGCCAAGCAAAAACGAGCACGGCCGAGTTCTGCGCGTGTTGTGCACGTCGTGCGGCTCACAACCGCGACACATGGATGCCTACTTGAACGCGATGTTCTCGAGTAAACGAAAAGCTGCTCGAGATTTGCTGCGCGATCACGACGGCCGTGCGCCGTGCTGCGCGAACTCGGCGACGATCGGCCCGAACGCTTCGGGTGGTGGAATGTTTGGGAAGCTGTGCCGCGCGCCGGTCTTCGCCCACGGCAGCGCCTCGCTCGTGGACGTCTCGACGAACGGCGCGTACCACGCATGGTCGTCGAGCATCGTCGCTCGCATGTTGACGAACGCGTCCATGCCATTGGGCCGCGTGAACAGCCAGCTCTTACAGTAGTCGCAGTGGAAGTGGCGATCCGGTCCGTGGATGCCGCCGATCACCGGCGCGCCCTGCGTGACCTCGAAACCGGCAGACGGCATGAAGATGCTCAGCGAGAACGCGCTCGCGGTCATCCGTTGGCAACCGGCACAGTGGCAGGCCATCGTCACGATGGGGGGCGCTGTGATGCGCAGCCGGGTGCGGTCGCAGCGACAGCCGCCATTCCACGGGAGTTTCCAGTCACTCATGGGCCGACTCTAGCGCCGCAACGAGCGGTGGCGAGCCGTGTCTGATCAGCATGAGCGCTAGAGCGATGCTGTGTGCGATGGTCGCGGGGACGGCGCTCGTCATGATCGCCGGCGCACGGCAGGATCAGGCGCATGAAGTGGCGGCGCCACAACCGGTACGTGAGACGCCGTGGTTGACGCCAGAGGCGGCCGCGCAGATCGTCGGCCCCGGCGGCAGCCTCGGACCGTTGTTCGAAGGCGTGAAGCTCGGTGGCACACCACCTTCGGCAGAGGTTCGCGCGCGCATCGAGGAGTTCGCGCGCGCGAATCGAGTCGACATCGCTTTCGAAGTGGTCGACGAGCAGCTACTCGCCGTGCACTTCGCGGTGACGTTCGGCGGCTGCTGCGGCTACGAAGGCGCGGACGTGCTCGCGCTGCGGATGCGCCGGCCGGAAACTTCTCTGTGCTGCGGTTGCCAAGAATCGTGGGTCGACGACTGGGCGATCGCGAGCGACGACGGCGTGCACATGCGTGCGCGTGTACGCGTCAATCGCGTCGAGGCGCGCTGGGAACGCACGCTCTCGTTTGCCGAGCTGCTCGAGCGCGCGGAGGGCTTGCTCGGCAGGTCCGCGACGACGGGCAGTGAGATCGTTGATCGATGGATCGTCGGCGAAGGCGGCCGGCACGTGCTCGAGACGCCCTACCCGTTCACCACGTTCACCGACTTTGGACAACCAGTCCCGCTGCGAGACCGAAATGATCTCGGCATCCAGGTGCTCATCGATTCGGGCCGCATCACCGAGGTCGCGCTCGAGTTTCGCGACCCCGATGGCAGCGTGACGACGGCGGCGCTGCGTTCGCGGTGGGGACGCCCGCGCGTCGCACATGACACGTGGACGTGGCGCACAGCGAACGGGACGGTTACCGCGGAGCTCGGTGACTGGCCGAAACGGATCACGATCCGC
>DATDCH010000695.1:0-4643 GCA_036524455.1 Kofleriaceae bacterium
GTTGCGCCGCGCGGCCGCCGTGCGCAGCATCGAGCCGAACAAGCCCGGAGCTTCGACGAGGTGGCTGAGTAGATTCTCGGCCGCATGTTCGCGCCGCGCGAGCGACTCCTCGAGCGCGGTCGCGAGGCGGTGCAACGGCACGCGCCCAGGACGCAGCACGCGCACGTCCCAGTTGCCGCCGGCGCTGCGAATCGCTGGCACGAGACCGGCGTGCACGAACGACGACTTGCCGACACCTGATGGACCGATCACGGCGAGCAGCGGCCACGCGTCGAGCTGTGCGATCGCGGTGCGGATCTCGTTCGAGCGGCCGAAGAAGTACTTCGCGTCTTCCTCGCCGAACGCGGACAGCCCGCGATATGGGCAGACCTCGTCGCTCGAACGGTCGGCGCGCGGCGCCAGGAATGCCAGCAGATCGGCGAGGAGGTCGCTCGCGCTCTGGTAACGATATTGGCGCTGCTTGTAGAGGCAGCGATCGATGATCGCGACGAGCTCCGGCGGAATCGTCGGGTCGCGTTGCGCGATGCTCGGCAGCGGTGTGTCGAGATCGCAGAGCCGTTCGCGCAGCTTGTCGGGCGACATCGTGCCGGCCGGGTGCACGCCGGTCAGTGCGCGCCAGAACATCACGCCGAACGCCCAGATGTCGGACTGATGATCGACTTCGCCGGCGCCCCATTGCTCCGGCGACATATACGGCAGCGTGCCGACGAGCGAGTTCGAGCCGGTAAACGTCACCGATGCACGGTCCTCGTCGAGCGACACCGCCTCGAACGCTGCGGTCGCGCGTGCGATGTCGTTCTCGGCGCGATCGATCAAGCGTGCGACGCCGAAGTCGAGCACCTTGACGTGGCCGCGGTCGGTGACGAACACGTTGCTCGGCTTGAGATCGCGATGGACGATACCGTGCTCGTGCGCGCGTTCGAGTGCGCGCGCGACCGGCACCATCAGCTCGCAGAACTGGCGCATCGACGGTTTGTTGTCGAGCACGGCCGACAGCGGCTTGCCCTCGAGGTACTCGAGCACCATGTACGGCAAGCCTTCGTGCTCGCCGACTTCGAAGATCGTGACGATGTTCTCGTGCGTGCAGCGCGCAGTCGCGCGGGCCTCGACGAGGAAGCGCTGCACGAAGTGCGCGTCGTCGCGGAGCAGGAACTTGATCGCGACCTTGCGGCCGAGCTTGGTGTCGCGGCCGAGGAACACTTGGCCCATGCCGCCGCGTGCGATCTCGCGGATCAGCTCGAAGCGACCGATCGACTTGCTGCGCGAGAAGTCGAGCGGGCGTGCCGAGTCGCGCTTGCGCCGGCCGCTCTCCGAGCGTTGATCTCGATGCCCGAGCGCACGCGTTGGCGGCGGATCGAGATACGTCTTCGCGACCTGTTCGTCGTCGTGCCCGGCCACGCGTGGCAATCGTACCGCGGAACGCTCTGCTAATGGATTCGAGGGATAACCGGCCGGGCTGCCAGAATCTCCGACTCGATCGCAGCGAGCTCGGCGGCGCGCGCACGCCACGTGTCGGGGCTTGTGTCACGTGCGAGCGCGAGGAAGATGTCGCGGTGGCGGACCTCTGCGGTGGCAAGGCTTGCGTACAGTTGCGCGTCGCGCGGGTCGGGCAGGTGCCTGGCGAGCAGGTCGAGGCGCTCGGCGCTGCGGCCCTCGATCACGGCGAACACGAGCAGGCGATCGAGTAAGCGCGCAGGCTCTTGCTTGCGGATGTGATCGCGCAGCGCGACCGCGTAGTCGTCGCCGAAGTCGAATGCCGCCGGTTGCTCGCGGCGCTGCATCAGCTGCGAGACCTGGATGACGTGACGAGTCTCGTCGTGCGCGAGACGCGCCATCGCCGTGACGACGTCGCCGCGCTCGGGATAGCTGCGGATCAGCGACAGTGCCGACTGCGCCGCCTTGCGCTCGCAGTGCAGATGGTCGGCGTGCACGGCATCGAGGTCCGACAGCGCGACGGCAATCCACCGCGGGTCCGATGGGACCAGCGGCAGCGCATCGCCGAGCAGAGGCACTTCTTCCACGACGACAATGATGTAGCATCGACCGCGGTGAAGAAGGAGACGAAGAAGTTCACCGAAGAGTGTCTGGCCGGGTTGAAACGGGCGCAGCAGCTGCGCCCCGAGATCATCGCCGGCAAGCAGCGCACGGTCGACGCCACGCTGGTCGCGTACAACGAGCTGCTCATGGCGGCGAGTGCGTCGAACGCGCTGGCGGGCCTGATGTCGGAAGTGCATCCCGACGAGGCGATCCGCGATTCTGCGCGCGAGTGCGAGCAGGACGTGTCGCGGTTCTATTCGGACCTCGCTCTCGATCGCGACATGTACGACGCGCTCGCGGCCGTCGATGTCAGTGCTGCCGATGCCGACACCAAGCGGTTTGTCGAGCACACGCTGCGCGACTACAGGCGTGCCGGCGTCGACAAACCGGTCGAGGTGCGCGACCGGCTCAAACAGATCGACGAAGAGCTGACCAAGCTGGGTCAGCACTTCTCGAAGAACATCTCCGAAGACGTGCGCGTGGTCGAGGTCAAGGATGCGGCGCGGCTCGCGGGCCTCCCACTTGATTTCGTGGCGTCCCATCCCGCCGACGCGAACGGCGTCATCCGCATCACGACCGACTATCCCGACTACAACCCGTTCATGACGTACGCGACGGACGATGCGCTCCGTCGCGAGCTCTACATCAAGTTTCGCAGCCGCGGCGATCAGGCGAACGAAGCCGTGCTGCGCGACGTGCTCAAGCTGCGCGCCGAGAAGGCGTCGCTGCTCGGCTATCGCGACTGGGCCGACTACATCACCGCCGACAAGATGATCAAGTCGGGTGAGCGCGCGAGCGAGTTCATCGAGAAGGTGTGGAAGCTCGCCGCGCCGCGTGCCGAGCAGGACTACACGGAGCTACTGCGCACGCTGAAGTCGATCGATCCGAAAGCGATCGAGGTTGCGGACTGGCAGAAGGTCTACCTCGAGAACTTGGTCAAGAAAGAGCGCTACGAGGTCGATGCGAGCGAGGTGCGCCAGTACTTCCCGTACGAGCGCGTGCTCGCCGGCCTGCTCGAGATCACGAGCGAGATCTTCGATCTCACGTACGTGCCGATCCACGACGCGCAACCGTGGCACGGCAGCGTGCTCGTCTACGACGTGATGCGCGGGACCGCGAAGCTCGGCCGGATCTATCTCGACATGCATCCGCGCGAAGGCAAGTACAAGCACGCGGCGCAGTTCCCGCTCAAGGACGGCGTGCGCGGCGTGCAGCTGCCCGAGGGCGTGCTGGTCTGCAACTTCCCATCACCGCATTTCGGGGGCGCGGGTAACGCGCTGATGGAGCACGACGATGTCGTCACGATGTTCCACGAGTTCGGCCACCTCATGCACCACGTGCTCGGTGGTCATCAGAAGTGGATCACGCAGAGCGGGGTCGCGACCGAGTGGGACTTCGTCGAAGCGCCGTCACAGATGTTCGAAGAGTGGGCGTGGAGCTACGACACGCTCGCGCGGTTCGCACGTCATCACAAGACCGGCGAGGCGATCCCAAAGCCGCTGGTCGAGAAGATGCGCCGTGCCGACAAGTTCGGCTTGGGCACCGCGACCGTGCAGCAGATCTTCTACGCGGCGATCTCGCTCGGCTTCCATCGCGCGGACCCCGACAAGCTCGATCAGCTCGGCGAGGTGCAGCGCTTACAGAAGCAGTACACCCCATTTAGATATGTGCACGGAACGCGATTCCACGCGTCCTTTGGCCACCTCGTGGGCTATTCCGCGATGTACTACACGTACCAATGGTCCCTCGTCATCGCGAAGGACCTGCTGACGCCGTTCGAGCAACGCGGCCTGATGGCGAAGGATGTAACGCTGGCGTACCGCGACAAGGTGCTGGTACCGGGCGGAAGTCGCGATGCTGCCGAGCTCGTACGCAACTTCTTGGGACGCGATTACGACTTTGCAGCGTTCGAACGCTACCTGGTCTCGTGATCGTTACAAGTCCGTACAAAACATCGCCATTGATTCATTGATAGGCGCTCTGAGGTTTTTCATCATTGCGCGCAGAGGAGAAACATATCCGATGAAGAATCTGACGCTCGCGTTCATGGTTGCGATGGCCTTTGTGTCCTTCGGCTGCAAGAAGAAGGGTGCTGGCGGCGCCGGCGAGGCGATGGCCAAGATGACTGAATTCAAGGACGAGATGTGCAAGTGCAAGGACGCCAAGTGCGCCCAAGACGTCTCGGACAAGATGACGAAGTGGAGCCAGGAGCAGTCGAAGAACCAGAAGGAGCCGCCGAAGATGTCCGAGGAGGACACGAAGAAGGCGGCTGCGATCGGCGAAGAGATGGGCAAGTGCATGCAGGCCGCGATGGGCGCAGGCATGGGCTCGGCGGACCCGGCGGCTGGTTCGGCGGACCCGGCGGCAGGCTCGGCGGACCCGGCGGCAGGCTCGGCGGCAGGCTCGGCGGACCCGGCTGCGGGTTCGGCAGCGCCCGCGGGTTCGGGCTCGGCAGCGGCGGAGCCCAAGAAGGAAGAGAAGAAGTAAGTAAGCAGCGCAATCGCGCTTCGCTTGGGAACGGGCTCCTTCGGGAGTCCGTTTCTATTTTCGGGTCACGCCAGAGACGCGTCGTTACAAGTCGATACAATGCGCGCGAAGGAGACGAT
>DATDCH010000696.1:0-2701 GCA_036524455.1 Kofleriaceae bacterium
GGCTCGTCGATCAGCTCTCCACCGCCCGCCGACTTCGATGGGCACCACAGCCTGTGCCACAAGAAGGACCGATACGATTGCCGCGACGCGAGCGTGATCGGATTGCGCGCCGGTTCGAGCGGACATTGAAAAGACGCATCAGCCGGGATGACGACCAGCCCGAGGCTCAGGAGTACGCCGACGTGCTCGACGAGGAAATCGAACGAATCGGCAGGGGCGACGAGCAGTTCTCGGTCCGCGTCTTGACCAAGCGGTTCTCGGATGGCACGCGCGATAACGTTCTCGCGTTCCGCCAGCTCCTCGATCGCGCGAAGCTGGAAGATCCCGAGCGGATCCTGCAGTTCTTCGAGACCACGCTGCAAATCCAGTGGATCGACCCACCGGCCCGAATGCGTGGTCGAACTCGTCGTCGGTGAAGTCGCACGCCGCGTCGAACAGGCGGCGCAGCCCGATGCGATCGGAGTCGGAGAGCCCGGCGATCGGCAGCACGCGGATGTTCATGGGAAAACGGGTCGGACCCTTTCGCGCAACGATGGGCGCGCGATTTCGAGCAGTTAGCATCACACAGAAATCGTCACGAGTTAGTCGATCGCTCGGCAGGCGGTTCGTCGCCCGAGTGAAAGGACAATCGAATCCCATGCGCAACCTCATTTCTCTCGCTCACATCTCCCTCGATGGTTTTATGGCCGGCCCCGACGGCGACATGAGCTTCCTCTCGATGACCCCCGAGATGGGCGACCTCATCTATCCGCTCATCAACACCGTCGACCTGTCCGTCTATGGCCGCGTCACCTACCAGCTGATGGAAAGCTACTGGCCGACGCTCGGCGACGGCCCCGAGGTCGGCGCGCCGGAACGCAAGCACGCGCGCTGGTACAACGGCGTGCAGAAGCTCGTCGCATCGCGCACGCTCGCGACGGCAAGCGCGACGACGCGCATCGTCCGCGATGACATCGTCGGCGCGCTCCGGGCCGCGAAGCAGGAGAAGGGCGGCGACATCATGGTGTTCGGGAGTCCGACGCTGATGCACACCCTGATCGCGGCCGACGTGATCGATACGTATCAGCTGACCATTCAACCCGTGCTCGTCGGGCGTGGGACGCCGCTGTTCGCGAACGTCGAGAAGCAGCAGCGGCTACAGCTGCGCGACACGAAGACGTTCTCCAACGGCGTCATCGCCGCCCGCTATGCTCGGAGGTGACGTATGCGAATCATGATGACGCTGCTCGGCAACGCGCCGACCGCACCGATCGACGCGTATCTCGCCAAGGCCAACGCGCACGTGATCACGAGCTTGCGCCTCGCCGAGGACGGCGCGATCGCCTCGCTGATCGGCGACACCATCACAATCGAACGCACGACGAGCGCACTGCGGGCCGTGTGGATTCTCGACGTGCCATCGCGCACGTTCGCAATCGAGCTCGCACGCAACGCGCCCGGTGATGACGGCACGCTCGAGATCCGCGAGTCGTACACGCCCGCCGACTTCGGTGCGCCCGAGGAGCCAACGCCACCACCACCGCCAACCAAGCCGGGCAACCTGCGCTACGTCGCATTCATCCGCACCGATCACGTCGCCGAGAACGGCGCACCACCGGACCCAAAAACGCTGGCGCGCATGGACGAGTACTGCGCACCGCTCGCAGCATCGGGGACCATGCTCGGCGGCGAGGGCCTCAAGTCCAGTGCACGCGGCGCGCGCATCCGTCGCAGCGCCGCGCAGCGGTTCGTGCTCGACGGTCCGTTCACTGAATCGAAGGAGCTCGTCGGCGGCTACATGCTGGTGCAAGCGCACTCGCTCGACGACGTGCTCGAGCTCATCCGCCCATGGCTGGTCATCCACAAGGAAGGCGCTCGCGTCGACCAGTCGCACATCGAAGTGCGCCGTCTACTCGACGACGATCGGAGCCTGGTGGTTGGGGCGTAGCATCGAATACGCTAGTCACGTGCTGCTGCGCGAAGTGCGCGAGACTGATCTGTCCGCCGTCGCCGAAATGATCGACGACTTCGTCAAGGGTCATCCCGCCGAGAATCATCCACGCTCGCTCGGCAAGCTGCGCACTGCGTACCTTGGCGACAAACGTGTCGCGAACCTGCTCGTTGCCATACGCCGCGAGCACGTCGTTGGCATGGTCCAGTGGTCGCTGCTCTACGATCAGTTCTGGGCGATGTTCGGCGTCCACGCAGAATGGCTCTACGTTCGGCCCGAAGCACGTGGCCTCGGTATCGCCGCCGCAATGATCGCCGACGTCTGCGCGCGCGCTCGTCGCACGGGCGCTGAGTTCTTGCGCGGTGGCGCGAACAGTGACGCTCTCGCGCAACTCTACGGGCGCTTCGCGATCGGTGGTCCGGCCTACGAGTGCCATGTCTCCGCCGAGGCGTTTCAGGTATTCGCCGACCTCGCCGGAAAACCTGTGCGTGAGATCGTGCGCGGCCTTCCCGCTCGCGAGCTCGGCCGCGTTCCGCCGCGACCGCGCGAGCTTTGATCGTGGACCGGCCACATGGTTTGGCGGAGCCTGAGGCTCTCGCGGATGTGGACGGCGGCCCGCGAGCTCGGCGCGCTGGGGCTGCTCGGAGTCAGCGCGCGCGCCGGTAGTGCATGGCGACCGCGCCGCAGCGGAGCGGCTTCGCCGAGACCAGCTCGAGCCGTCGCGTGCTGGGCAGCCCGCTCTGGTACAGGGTCGGGCCGTGGCCGGCGATC
>DATDCH010000697.1:0-15809 GCA_036524455.1 Kofleriaceae bacterium
TCATCGTCTGCGCCGTGCGGCGCAGCGTCTTGGCGACGCGCAGGTCGAGCTCTTCGAAGCGGAACGGTTTGGTGACGGAGTCATCGGCGCCGAGCCGGACGCCGCGAATGCGATCGTCTTCCGACGACAGCGCGGTCAGAAAGATCACCGGCAGCATCGCGAGCTCGGGCTGCGAGCGCAGCTGGCGCACGAGCGACCAGCCGTCGATCTTTGGCATCATCACATCGGTGATCAGCAGATCGGGTGTCCGGGCGAGCGCGCGGGCGAGAGCGTCTTCGCCATCGACGGCCGTCTCGACGCTGTAGCCGCGCTTCTCGAGGACCGTTGCGACCATACGCAAAATCCAGGCGTCGTCATCAGCCACCAGGACATGCGGTGCCATCGCAGGCCCCAAGGTAGCGTGGTCGGTGGCTGCACGGCAAGTTGCGAGGATTACCGGCTAACCCGCGCTTCACCCGCTACGCGCGAGCGACTCGGAGCCGTGCTCGGCTTCGAGGCGTGCAATCAAGCGATTGCGGCGCGCGAGCACGAACCGGCTCGATGTATGGCCAGCTGCCATGACGAGCAAGCCGAGCAAGGCGAGCGTGAGGCTGCGCGCCCGGCCAAGCAGCGTTACGAACACGCCGTGCGCGCCGGCGGCGCCGAGCACGTCGTAGAGCGCGTAGTTGCCGGCATCGGCGATACCCAGCCCGAAAGGGATCACCGCGGAGATCCAACCGATCAACACGCCGACCGAGAACACGCCGCACAGGACCGTGAACCCGATCTCGACGCCGACCGTGTAGAGCACGACGGTCGTTGCCGACCACGCGCACAACCGCGCAGCGCACACGAGCAGCAGGCCGCGCCGCGTCCCGGCGGTCCGATCGGCCTGCAATTCGCGAATGCGCCGATCGACCTCTGCGAGCTTCGCGCTCCACTTCTCGGCGCGCTCGGGCGACACGATGCGCACGCGCTTTGCGGCGGCGAGCACGGTGCCGAGTGCACCGCGCTGGATCAGCACGCCGATCGCGATCACGAGCGGCACCAGCACCGCGAGCCCCGTCCACACGACGACCTTTAGATCGTGCGGTAAGTCGACGAGTAGCGCCGTGATCGGCACGCCCACGATCAAGATCGCGACCGACAGGTAGAACGACGCGAGGTTGATCATCACGATCGCCGACACCACGCGGCCACGCGGTGCGTGTGCGACCATCATCGTCACCTTCGTCGGCTCGCCGAGCGCGCCGCCCGGCGTGAGGATGTTGATCGCGCGGCCGCTCGCCTGCGCGGCGAGCACACGCCAGTACTTGATCATGCGCGCCTCTGGCCGCATGAACTCGCGGATCGCGGCCGCCTCGCACATCAATGCGGCGACATCGAGCGCGACGATTACCGCGAACCACCAACCGACGCCACTGATCACGCGCTGGACGTTGTCCCAGCCGAGCCTGTTGAGCAGCCACGCCAGCGCGACCACGCCGATCACGAGCACGGCCACGTTGAAGATGTGACTCGCGAGGTGGCGCTCTTTCTTCCCCGTCGTCATGACACTGCCCGCATGCGGGCAGAGCACGAACGTATCACTTCGATTCCGCGGGTGCCGGTCCCGGCTTCGGCGCTGCGAGCTCCTCGCGGACTTCGCTGATCGTCCACGTGCCCCGCACGCGCAACGCGATCCGACCGTCGCGCAGCGCGATCGCAACGCGCTGCTGCTTGTCCGCGACGACGCCGACCACCTGCTTCGGATTGTCGATCGGCACTTTCTCGCGCACCGGCTTGCCGCCCTTGATCGAGATCAGCTCGACGGTCTTGCCGTGCATCGATACGCCGATGAAGTCGTTTCCGAGCGTCGTCGCCTCGACGATGTGCACGCCCGACGGCCACAAGTACGGCTTCAGCGTCTTGAGATCGAGCACGCCGCGATCGACGAGCGCCCACCGATCGTTGACCAACGCGCGCACGCTCTTCGGCGCTTTCTTGTGCTTCAGCGGCGCGAGCTTGCCCTTCACGATCCTCATCAAGCCCTTGTCGGTCGCGAGCATGACGCCGGCTGCCGACGCACCGAGTGCCGTCACGGTCACCTCGGGCGGCACATCGACGAGCTTTTTCGGTTGCAGCTTGTCGAGCGCGAACACGCTCTTGCCCGCGACCGCGAGCACCCGCGAGCCGGTGCCGAGGATCGGTTTTGTCTTGAGCGGTAACACCAGCGCCGTCCATGCGCCGCGCTTGAGCTTGAACGGCGTCGATCCCTTCGCGCCGGCGATCACGGTCGCCCCGATCGCGGTCGCGGTGACGACCTCCTCGGCCATGCCGCCTGCTTGCGTGCGCACCCACGCGCCATTGCCGTCAGGCGCATAGACCTCACCGGCGGGCCCGATCGCAACCGCCTGCCGCGCATCGCGCGCCGGGGCGAGCGCCGCGAGAGTCGGCTTGTCGGCGTGCGCGTGCGTCGTCGCGAGCAACCAAGCGATCACGAGCGAAGCACGCACCACGCGGAAGCATAGCGCGATACTCGGACGCGCTCGTCCGCGTCGCGGTCTCTCGGACGGACAACCACGCGTGAAGCGCGCGAATTCGTTGTGCGCGGTCGATGGCGTAGGCCATGCACAGCGCGCGGGCTATGATGACACCGATGGCGGCGCCGAAGCTCGCGACCTACGATGACCTGCTCGCGTTCACCCATTCCGGTGAAAAGCGCGCCGAGCTCATTCACGGCGTGATCGTCGAACGCGACCCTGTCGAAGAGCTCGGGCCAGCGACCGAGCACGGGCACGTTCAAGTTCAGCTCAGCATATTACTGGGGCGACGCTTCGCTCGCGCCCGCTCAGACCGCTGGCCGGGTGGTTGGTGGTTCGCATCTGAGTTCGACCTTCAGTACGAGACCCACGAGGTGTTCTGTCACGACCTCGTGGGTTGGCGACGCGAACGCATGACGGAGGCGCCGACCGGACGACCGCAACGCCTTCGGCCTGATTGGGTGTGCGAGATCATTTCGGCCTCGACGGAGAAGCACGACTTCAACGACAAGATGCCGGTGCTGCACCGCGCTCAGGTAGGCCATTTCTGGGTGATTCGTCCGCTTACAAAGACACTGCAGGTCTATCGCTGGACGCCCGACGGCTATCTCATGAGATCGGTCGCGGCGAGCGGCGACGTGGTGCGCGCCGAGCCATTCGAGGCGGTCGATCTACGCGTCGCGGTGATCTTCGGTGACGAGGACGACGAAGACTAAATCGTCCGAGTTCCTTCGCGGCGCCGACGGGTCCACGTGGGTCTCGTCGCTGCCCAGCGTCTTCCGCCGACGCCGATGCCGTGGCGTCCCGGACGAGCCGGCGCTCGAGCGGTTCTACTTCGCGGACCCGACGGCCGAGCCGGCGCTCGTCGCCGCCGAGCCAGCGGCCGCGCCGGGCGATGCAGCCGAACCCGTCGGTGCCGCCGAGCCAGCGGCCGAGCCGGCGGCCGGGGCGGCCGATCCGGTCGGTGCTGCCGAGCCGGCGGGCGCGCCCGAGCCAGCGGAGCCCGCTGCGTCAGAACCCATCGCCGAGCCCGAGCCCGCGGCGGAGCCGGCTGGATCGGCACCAATGCCCTTCGCATTGTCGGGGACTTTGTAGAAGTCACACTTGCGCAGCTCGTCGAGCGTCTGCGCCTTCTTCGCGCACTCTACCGACTTCTTGTTCGAGCCACCTTTGCAGCGACGCACCTGCGACTCGACCATTTCGGTATCGCGCAGGTTCTCGGTGCCCATCAGCTGCTGCATGTTCGTGATGGCAGCGCGGCAGTCTTCTTCGCTTGGCTTCGTCGCGCAACCAAACCCAGCGACAACGACGACGACGAGCAATGCGAGGCGAGTCATGTCCACTCCTTGGGGCGCGACTCTAACAGCTCACGCGCGCGTTCGAGATCCTGGCCGGTGTCGATCTCGCGCCATTGGCCATCGATCAGAATCGGGTGAATTGGAATGCCGGTGTCGATCAGCTGCTGCCAGAGATCGGTCAGGTACGCGTTGCGGTAGCGCGCCGCGCGCTGGAACGGCTCTTGGTCGCGGCCAGCGTACTGCTTGGTGAGCTGGTCGATCGTGTTCGCGGCGATCGCGACGCCGCGTGCACCGAGGCGCGTGAGGCCGATGTACTCGCCGATCGCATCTTCGGGCGGCAGCGCCTTCTTGCCGACACGCGCAACCGTGCCGTCGGGGAGCAGGTCGGAGACCTCGCCTTCCTGGAGCGGATGCTCGGTGCGGCCGACGTAGATGTCGCGGAACTTGCGATCGATGACGAGGCCGATCTCGGCGGTGGAGTCGGCGGCGGCGCGTGCGACACCGCGCGTGAACACGATGTCGGAGTACGTCATGTAGCAGGGCTGATCGAGGTAGCGGCGCGCGGTCGCGAGCGAGAGCAAGATGTTGTTCGTCTCCCACTCGTGGTTGTCGACGAAGATCGACTTGGGTACGAGCGAGCGCACGAACTGTTCGAGCACGTCGCCGCGGTAGCCGCGGATCACGACGAGCTCGTCGACGCCGACCGACGACAGCGCGTCCCATACCCAGCCCAGAATCGTTCGCGCGCCGACCTGCACCATGCATTTCGGGATTTCGTCGGTGTGCGAACCAAGGCGTTTGCCGCGACCCGCCGCGATCAGGATGGCGCGTTTGATCATGTGGCTTGAAACCTTCCGAGCCGCAGCAGGATCTTTGCCATGCTCATGCCCAGGTAGAGGACGTTGACGCCCGCGTACGCCCAGAAATATATGTCGATGCGATTCACCGCGGCGCACAGCCACAGGTACTGCGGATAGTGCACGACAAAGCGCGCGGACCACTCGAGCCCGTTGATCGCAGTGCCGATCGGACCCGAGCGTTTGCCGACTTCGGCGGGCTGGCCGTCTTCGGTGACCGGCTTCGCGCCGTACTCGGGCCGGCGCATGAACGAGGTCAGCGCGATGCCGGCCGCGAGGCAGAACAGGCCCGCGAGCCCGACGACGAGGAGCCGCTCGTCACTCGTCTGGCGCCATAGCCTCACCGCGACACAGCCGAACAGCAGCATGGCCTTGAGCTCGTCCATCAGGAAGTCGAGCAGGTGGCCGATCGGTGACGCGATCTTGCGCAGTCGCGCGAGCTGGCCGTCGGCGCAGTCGAGCACGAACGAGAATTCGAACACGAGCGCCGCGGCGACGAGCCAGTGCCAACCCGGCAACAGCGCGAACATCGCGCACGCGCCGGCGGCGACGAAGGCCGAGATGAACGTGATCTGGTTCGGCGTGATCCGCGTGTTGCGGAGGAAGTAGACAACGACGGCTCCCGGCGGACGCGCGATCCACTCGGTGAACCAGTTGATGTCTTTCTTCTTCTTCGACGATCGATAGATCGCCGCGACCTCGGACCACATGAACGCGGTCACCTTAGCACCAGCCCCCGTCGGTCTCGGCGCCCCGGCCACCGGGGATCGCTGGACCGATTCGGTAGTCTTCGGACGCCTCGACGGCGGCCGCTATTGCGTCATCGGGCGCCATGTCGAGCAGCTTGCTGCGCAACTGATCACGCGTCGACGGCGCACCCGCAGCGACGGCAACACTTTCCCCTTGCGCGGGTGGTGCGCCCTCGATAGGGTCCGCGCGAACCACAAGACAGAGGGGTTTAGGATGCATGAGCACACGATCCCCGAGTCTCTCATCGAGCAGATCCGTACGGGCAAAGCGGCCCTGGTCGTCGGTGCGGGAATCGGAGTACCGAGCTGGAAACAACTCCTGGAGCGCATGACGAAGGCGCTCGAGACCCGCGGCCGCGAAGGGGATGAAGCGGCGACCAAAGATCTAGAGAAGCTGCTGCACAAGGGCAGCCTCGTCCGCGCGGTGGGCTTCCTCGCCCGCGCGCTCGGCGAAGAGACATGCGACCGCATCGTCCAAGAGACGTGGGCCGCACCCGTCGACGTGCCGGCGCTGCCGAAGGCGCTCGCGAAGCTACCGTTCCGTCACGTCTGGACCACGTTTCCGGGCGACGTTCTCGAGCACGCGCTCGAGACGCAGTCGCCTGCCGAATGGCCGCCGTCGCGCGTCGTCAGCTACCAGGAGCTCGGCGAGCTGTCGCTGCGCCGCCGCACGCTGGTCAAGATGCTCGGCAACTTCGAGACGTACGTCGTCACGCCCGCGAGCGTGCGCCGCGCGCTGTCGCGTGCCGTCGACCTCCGCGAGTACGCGCGCGAGCTGTATGTCGAAGGCTCGCTCGTGTTCGTCGGGTTCCGCTACGGCGATCCCGATCTGTCGGCGCTGCTCGATCGCGTGTTCGGCATGTTCGAGCCGCCGCGTGGTACGCACTACTTCCTCGGCGCCGGCGTTGGCCCGGTCACCGTCGACGAATTGATGGCCGATCACCACATCGAAGTGGTGAACCTGCAAGGCCGCGGCGGCGACGAGACCGCCGAGCGCAGCGTGCTCGAGTGGCTCGAGTCGCTCCGCGCTGCTTGTGACAAGGTCCAGATCAGCCTCGTGCAGACGCGTCCGGATCCGGACGACGTCGACGGCTGGGTTGCGCTGCTCGGTGAAAGCGGCGAGGAAGCCGCCGAAGCTCGCGACGCGCTCGCGTTGATCGAGCGCAAGGCGCGCGCTGACAAGAAGTGGGACACCGTCGTCGAGGTGTTGCTCGGTCGCGTCGAATCCGCGGCAGCTGGCGAGCGCGCGAACGCGTTGCTCGAGCTGTCGAGCGTGTACGAGACCGAAGTCGGCGATCTGCGCCGCGCGTTCGAGGCCGCGACCACCGCGTGCCAGCTCGCGCCCGAGGATGACATCGCCGCCGCGCGCGCCGAGAAGCTCGCCGCCGCGACCGGTGGCTGGGCCGACCTCGTCAACGAGGCGTCGGAGATCGCGACTGAAGCGACCGATCCGAAGCTCGCGTCCAAGTGGTGGGCTCGCCTCGGTGGTTGGTACGCGCAGAAGCTCGATCGGCCCGACTACGCGCAGCCGAGCTTGCGCCGCGCGCTCGAGCTCGATCCGCAGAACCGCGCCGCGCACCTCGCGGTCGCCGAAGCGTTCCGCAAGCAACAGAAGTGGGCGGACCTCGCCGACGCGCTCAAGGCGCACGGTGAAGTCGAGGATGACATCCAGACCAAGGTCGGTCTGCTGATCGACCTCGGCGATCTGTACGAGACGCAGCTGGCGTCGACCGGCAAAGCGATCGAGTCGTACCAGCAAGCGTTCGATCTCGACGAGAACAGCGAAGACGCGCTTGCCGCGCTCGAGCGTCTGTATCGTCGCGACGAGAAGTGGGCATTCCTCGCCAAGGTCCTCGACCGCCGCGCCGAGATCAGCGCCGAGTCGGGAGATGCTGGCCGTGCCGCCGCGATCCGTCACGAGCTGGCGACGCTGCGCGCCGAGAAGCTCGGCGACCTCGAAGGCGCGATCCAGCGTTACGAGGCCGCGATCGTCGCCAATGGCAGCGACGTCAACGCGCTCAAGGCGCTCGTCGATCTGTACGACAAGACGGGCCGCACCGAGGACTATCTACAGACGATGGAGCGCCTCGGCGCCGTTGCGCCTGAAGGCGAGAAGCTGCCCACGCTGCGCAAGCTCGCCGCCGAGCTCGAGGATCGCGATCCGATCCGCGCACGCGAGGCGTACGAGAAGCTGATCGCGGCGGATCCGAACGCCGACGACGCGTACCGCGGCCTCGAGCGCGTGCTCAAGGTCGAGGGCAACTGGTACGAGCTCGTCGCGGTGTACAACCGCCACATCGCGGCCATCAAGACGCCGGCCGCGCGCGTCGAGCTCTACCTCGAAGCTGCACAGGTCTACGAGCGCGAGCTCGAGGATCCGCACAACGCGATCGAATGCCTGATGAACGTCACGGCGATCGACGACAAGAACAAGACGGCGCTCGCCGTGCTGCCACGCTTGTACATGCGCACCGAAGCGTTCGATCGCGCGGTCGACGTGCTGGTCAGGCACGGCGCGCTCGAAGGCGAGAAGGGCGGCGCGTCGTACGCCGAAGCCGGCCGGATCTCGTTCGAGAACCTGATGGATCCCGAGTTGGCGCAGCGTCACCTCGAGAAGGCGCTGTCGCTCGATAACGAGAACCTCGCCGCGCTCAAGGTGCTCGGTCAGCTCCACGAGAAGCGGGGCAACTGGACGCAGGCAGTCGAGATGCTGCTGCGCGCGGAGGCCGCGAGCGGCAGCCGTAGCGAGCGCATCGCTCTGCTCTGGGACGCCGCGATGATCACCGATCAGCGCCTCGAGGATCCGTCGAGCGCGCACGAGCTGTACGAGCGCGTGCTCAAGCTCGATCCCGACCACGTCGACGCCGGTCAGCGGGTCGCCGATCGCCTCGTCGCGAACAAGCGCTGGGACGATGCACTGCCGGTGCTCGAGATGCTCGCGCGCCAAGCCGAGGGTCTCGATCGCCTCGAGCGCAGCCGCCGCGAGGCGCAGCTCGGCAACGCGTATGAAGCGCTGCACCGTTACGAGAAGGCAGCGCGCCACTTCCGGCTCGCGGTCGAGTCGGATCCGGAGAGCCTCGACGCGGCGATCGGTCTTGCCAACGTGCTGATGGCGGAAGCCAAGGTGCACGAGGGCAGCGAGCAGGCCACCGCGATGTGGCAAGAAGTCGAGAAGCGCTACCGCGAGCTGCTCGCGCGTCACCGCAGCGGCATGGCCGATGGCCACGTCGCCGAGATCTGGTACCGGTTGGGCGCCGCGTCGCGCGCGCTCGGCGAGGACAAGAAGGCGGAGGCGAGCTTTAGGCGCGCGCTCGAGAAGGAGCCGTTGCACGAGCCCACGCTCGAAGCGATGGTCGAGCTCGGCGGTGCGCGTGGTGAGTGGCGCATGGTCGCCGACGCCAAGCGCGCGCAGATCGATGCGATGTCCAAGCGCGAAGGCACCGAGTACTTCCGCGCGAAGCTGTACGAAGAGATCGGTGACATCTGGCGCGAGCGCATCAAGGACGTCGCGAACGCGACGGGTGCGTATCTCGAAGGTCTCAAGATCGCCCCGGCGTCGCGTGTGCTGATGCACAAGCTGCTCGAGGCGTTCACCGAGCAGCGCCAGTGGCGCCGGTCGATCGAGACGCTCGATCAATTGAGCGCGCTCGAGGATTCGCCGGATCGCCGCGCGCGTTTCCACTACACGGCCGCTGTGATCGCCCGTGACGAGCTGCATGATCAGGAGCTCGCCGTCGACAAGTTCAACGCCGCGCTCGACGACAACCCGATGACGCCGAAGGCGTTCGAAGGCGTCGACTCGTTGCTCACCACGCGCAGGGACTGGAAGAACCTGGCCCGCGCGTACCGCCGCCAGCTCAAGCGCGTCAGCGAAGATGCGCCGACCGACAAGCTCGTCGAGCTGTGGACGCGGCTCGGTGACATCTGCGCCGATCACCTCGGTGACAAAGAAGCAGCCACCGAGGCGTACCAGGTGGCGTGCGAGCTCGCGCCCGATGATATCGAGCGCCACGAGCAGCTCGCCGACCTCTACCTCGAGGGAGGCGAAGCGCGCCGCACCGAGGCGATCCAGGAGCTGCAGTACCTGCTCTCGCACGCGCCCGATCGCGTCGAGCTCTACAAGGCGCTCGCGAACCTGTATCGCGCGGAGCACGAGATCGACAAGGCGTTCTGCGTCGCGCAGGCGCTCGTCTTCCTCGGCGCCGCGTCGAGTGAAGAGCGGATGCTGTACGAGAAGTTCCGTCCGCGGGGCTTCACGCCGGCACCGCGCCGCCTGACCGAGGAGCTATGGCAGAAGGCGATCATCCATCCGCGTGAGGACAAGGCGGTCGGTGCGATCTTCGCGTCGACGCTCGGTGCGCTCGCGGCAGGGACCGCACAACCGATCACCGCGTTCGGGCTCACCCCCGATTCGCGCACGGACCTCGATCGTGACCCGCGGCCGGTGAGTCGCGTCATCAAGTACGTCTCCGGCGTGCTCGCGATCGATCCGGCGCCGATGGTGTGGCTGCAAGAGTCCGGCGACGGCCTGCGCGTCGCGAACACGGTTGGTCTCGGCGCCGATCGCCAGAAGCTGGTGCCGTCGCTGCTCGTCGGTGCGCCGGTGATCGGCAAGGGCGACGAGCGCGAGCTCGCGTTCGAGGTCGGCAAGCGCATGGCGTATCTACGCGCCGAGCGCTTCGTCACGCTCGCGGTGGGCACGCTGCCGAAGCTCGAAGCGGCGTTCGCCGCGGCGGTGCTTGCGGGCGGCGCGCGCATCACGGGCCACGACGGTCGCCCGTACGATCCGCAGAACGACGAGGCGAGGAAGCTTGCGGGTCAGCTGATGAAGCAGGTCCCAGGCCCGCTGCTCGAGCAAGTCGGCGAGCTGTCGACCAAGCTCACCGGTCGGCTCGGCAACGGTCTCATTGCGGGCTGGCGTGCGGCAACGGACCTCACGGCCAACCGCGTCGGCTTCATCCTCGCGAACGACTTCGAAGTCGCCGCGAAGGGAATTGCCACCGAGGGCGTCAGCCTGTCGAGCATGTCCGTCAAAGAGCGCCTGCGCGAGCTACTCGCGTACGCGGTCAGCGAGCAGTACTTCGCCGTTCGCCGTCACCTTGGCTTGCACGTAAGAGGGGAAGTCAGCGCATGAGGAAGCTCATCCTGCTCGTGTTGGTTGCCGCGTGTGGCGGCGTCGACGATCCATGCCCGACCGACGACTGCGAGCTCAAAGGCCGCACCGTCATCAAGTGGACGTTCAACGCCTATCCCGAGCGCGGGTTCCCGATGGACTCGTGCGTCGACTTCGGCGTCCACAAGGTCGCCGTCGATCTGGTCGACATCAATGGTCTGGCAACCAGCGGGCAGGATGACTGCGGTGCCGCGCAGGCGACGTTCTCCGGGCTCGCGCCCGGGGACTACGACGTCTACGTGATGCCGCTCGATGCCGCCGGCAATCCGATCCTCGCGTTCCCGAGGACCGGCAAGGTAACGGCCGGTACCCTGCAGGTGCCGCAAGAGGCGACGATCAACGTGCCGTGGGACGCGTGGCCGGGCACGCACACCGGCACGTTCCTGTTCCGCATCTCGTGGGGCGGGCTGTCGTGCGAAGCGGTGCTGCCCGAGATCAAGAACCAGGTCCTCACGCTCGCCGTGAACGGCGTGGTGCAAAACATCATGACCGACGACGGCCAGATGCTGAACGGCGCCGACAAGAAGCCGTGCAAACGGCTCACCGATAACTTTCCGCAGTCTGCACTCAACGCGCCGTTCGGTCCGGCGACGCTGCTGATCGAGGGCTACGACGAGACCGACATGATGAAGTTCAGCAAGCAGTTCGACACGTTCGTCGGCGCGGGGATCACGAACCCGACGCTGACGTTCGACGTACCGTTGATGTAACGGGCAGTCGCCCGGGTACGCATTCCTTCGGCGGCTGCTACCATCACGGCGTGCGCCGCGCCGCGATTTTGTTTGCGCTTGTCGCATGCGGAACGCGGCCGGGCCCCACGCCCGCCGGCGGTCCGCCAGTGCCGCGCCTGCTCGCACCGCCGCTCATCGATCCGGACGCACGTGGCGCCGCGTACCTGACGGCGGTCGCGCTTCAGCTGCAGCCGGCGTGGCATCAATTCCTCGAGGACTGCCGCCTGCGGCTGCCGGCGAGCCACGCACTCAACCGCATGGAGCTCGTCTCGATCGCCGCGCTCGAGCTCGGCACGCGCGGTGAGCTGATCGAGCTGAAGATCGCGAAGTCCGGCAACGTCGATTTCGATCATGCGATCGAGCAAGTCGTGCGCGATGCCGCACCGCTGCCGGCGCCGCCGCGCGAGCTGTGGTCCGACGACGATCACGTGCATCTCGCGTGGACGTTCGCACGCGATCGCCGGCAGGCCGGGCCCGCGACCGCGCGTGTCGTCGACGTAGAGCTGCCGCTGCGCACGGTTGTCGATCGCAGGATCGGCGAGCACGATCTCGCACGCGCCGCGCGGCGCATCCTGCGTGACAAGCCGAGCGGCGAGCGCGAGCTCGCGACGCAGCAACTGATGATCGCGACGCTGCGCGAAGCGCTCGCGAGCTCCGATGGCACGGCGCGACACGCGGCGGTCGAAGCGATCGGTCGCGTACGCGCGTCGGAGCTCGCGATGGAAGTGCGCCAGCTGCTCGCCGCGCGCAACGATGTCGACGTTCGCCTCGCGGCGATCAATACGGTCGTTCAGCTCGGCGACAAAGACGCGGCTGCACCGCTCGTCGAACAACTGCGCGTCGATCTGCGCGAGCAGCCGCAACTCGCTCTCGCAGGGGTGCGCGCACTCGTCGCGATCGGCCAGCTCGATCAAGTCAAGCAGCTGCTCGCGACGCAGCTGCGCGCGGCGCCGAGCCAGGTCGCGATGCAAGCGCTTGCCGCGGCGCCGGTCCCCGAGCTCGCGCCACTGCTCGCGAACTGGTCGCGCTCGCCGAACGCACGCACGCGTGCCGCAGTGTGCGCGGCGCTCGCCGGTTATCCGCCGGCTGATGCTGCGCCGCTGCTCGAGCGCGGCCTGCGCGATCGCGACGCCAAGGTTCGCGCGACGTGCTCTGCATCGAGCGCGACCCGATTGCATGCACCCACGTTGTCGCCGGCGACGAAGAAGCGCCTGCTCGAGCTGACCCGCGATCGCGACAGCACGGTGCGTGCGAGCGCCCTCGTCGCGGTTGCGCAGGCCGATTCGGCGCGGCTGCCATCCGCACTCACCGACGCGGCCAGCGACGTGCGTGCGGCGTACGCGAAAGCGCTCGCAGTGGCCAGGCCTGCTGCGGTCGACCGCGAGCTGCGTGCGTTGATCGAGGATCGCGATCCCGACGTACGCGCCGCTGCATGGACGGGGTTCGCGGCACTTGCGCAAGGACGTCCAGGTCGTGGCGACGCCGCGACACGTGCGGCCGCGGATCCCGCGCCCCAGGTTCGGTTGGCGGCGCTGCCCGCGATCGAGAACGATGAGATCCTCGAGCGCCTCGCCAGGCTCGACGACACACGAGACGTACGCACTGCGGCACTCGTCGAGCTCGCGCGCCGTCGTGGTCGCGCCGCCGCTGCGGATGGGTTGCTCGAGCGTCTCGCCGACGCAACGCCCGGCAGTGCCGAGCGGGTCCGCACGGCGCTCGCCTGGCTCGTTGCCCGCTAACTGCGGTCGCGTGGTGCCCGCCGACGAGCTATGTCGCCGCCAACTGCGGTGGCGTGGCGCTGGCTCGAGTCCCGCTGCCTGCTAACTGCATTCGAGCCTTTGCGTGTGGGCGCAATCCGCGGCAGGCTTCACCGGTGCGGACCCTGGCAGCCATCGCGCTCGCGACTACCGTCGGTGGCACGCTCGCGATCGTGGGCCTCGCGGCAGCCGGCGAGCGCGCCGGCAAGGTAGTGCGCGTCGAACAGGCGCCGCGCCGCGAGGTGTTCGTGCCGGCGGGTGCGTTCTGGATGGGCGTGACCGAGGACGATATCAAGGTCGTCAACGACCAGTGCGGCCGGTTCTTCGAGCCGCACGAGGATCAGCTGCCGCTGTCGTCGCGAGCGATGACGCTCTGCATGGGCTATCGCAGCGAGCTCGACAAGATGCTGCAGCGCGAGGTGTTCCTCAGCGCGTTTGCGATTGATCGCCACGAAGTCACCGTGCGCGACTATCGCGCGTGCGTCACCGCCGGCATGTGCAACCTCGATCCGCTGATCGCCGGCGACGAGCGGTTCATTCGCGACGAGTGGCCGATCGTGAACGTCACCTGGTTCGAGGCGCAGGAATACTGCCGCTGGCACGGTGGGCGGCTGCCGACCGAGGCTGAATGGGAGCGCGCGGCGCGCGGTGCGGCCGTCGGCGTCGATTCGGGTCAGGCTGACCAAGACCTCGCGGCCGAGGACGTCTGGCCTTGGTGCCACGAGCGTTACGCGTCGTGCAATCGGCGCAAGCGTCCGAACGAAGAGTGCAGGCTCGCGCGCTGCGTCGAGCGTCCCGAGGATTTCAATCATGGTCAGCCGCGCGCCCAGGCGATGCGCGAGGTCGATCGCTCGGGCAACCCACTGCACCTGATGGGCGACCCCGACGACGTCGACGGCTATCCGCTGCTCGCGCCTCCGGGCCGCTTCCCGTGGGGGCAGGGGCCGTACGGCACGCGCGACCAAGCCGGCAACGTCGCCGAGTGGGTCGCCGATGCGCGCGGCGCGACCGAGGGCACGACCGGCTATACCGAGCTGCCCGGCTGCACCACGCTCGGCGACAACATCCAGTGCATCAACCCCAAACGCGAGGGCAACGATCGCGACGTACGCGTGGTACGCGGAGGCTCGTGGCGCCAGCCGTCGTTTATCTCGCGCTCGAACGTGCGCGACCCGTTCGGCCTGATCTACGAGCCGCGCCGGCGGTTCGGTCACATCGGGTTTCGCTGCGCGCGCAGCATCGATACCCAGGGCGAGCCGAGCCCGCCGCCGCCGACGAGCCCGCCGAAGAGCGCGGAGCCCAAGCTCAAGAGCTGGCCGTAGCCTCAGTCGGTCGGTGCGTCGCTGGGCGCGTCGGGCGTTGGCGCATCCAAGAACAAGCCATCGATTGGATCGGGAACCGTTGCATCGATGTCCATGTTGTCCTCGTTCAGCGAGCACGTGCCTTTCGCCTTGTTGCACAAGCCGCTCGCGCAATCCGCGTTGACCTGGCAGCGAGCGCCTTCCTCCTGCTTGCAGCCGACGTAGACGGCGGCGCTGAGCACGGCGAACATCAACAGCAGTCGCTTCAAGTGACCTCCTCGAGCGCGAGAACTTCGATCCACTCGACGTTGGTCACTTCGTACTCGCGCTTGCCCTTCGGATTGTTCACCGTCACGGTGTCACCGACCTCTTTGCCGATCAGCGCGCGCGCGACCGGGGCGCCGATCGAGATCCGGCCCTTCTTGATGTCGGCCTCGTGCTCGCCCACGATCGTGTAGCGCTGCGATTCGCCGCTCTCGGTTTCCTCGATGGTCACGGTGGCGCCGAATTTGACTCTCGAACCCGACAATTTGGTTGGATCGATTACCTCGGCCATCGCGATTTTTGCTTCGAGCTCGCGAATCCTCGCTTCGATAAGTCCCTGTTCGTCTTTGGCGGCGCTGTAATCGGCGTTCTCGGACAGGTCGCCGTGACCGCGAGCGACTTCAATCGCCTTGCTGTTCGCGAGGCGGTCGACGTTCTTCAGCTTGTGCAGCTGAGCCTTCATCGATGCGTACCCCGACGGGGTCATCGGAAATTTATCGCTCATGGCAGCGGCATCGATTCGTACTGCGGCTCAGCACTTCGTGCAACCGGCCGCGTGGGCCGAATCGCAGGTCCCGGTGGTCGTGCCGTCGCTCGTGCAGTGCATCAGGTTGGTGCCATTACCGACCGTGGGGCAGTCGGGCGTGTTGCACGCCCCCGTGGCGCAGGACAGGTCGCACTTGCACGCCGTCGAGCAATCGACGGTCTCGCAGGCATCGGCGCCCGAGCACGTGATGGCGCACTTCGAGAGCGTCAAGCAGCCGATGTCGCTGCACGCGTTGGCGCCCGTGCAATTGATCGTGCAGCTCCAGCCCGACGGGCAAGTGACGCTGCCGCAACTCTCCGTGCTCGTGCAGTCCATGGTGCACGTCTTCGCGACCTCGTCGCAGCTCGTGCAGTCGCTCGGGCAGCTGGACACCACGCACAAGTTGTTCTTGCACTGGCGGTTGTCAGAAAACGCGGAGCAGTCGGCGGTTGTCGAGCATTCGAACTCCTCCGATGCGCGGTTAACGAGGCACGCGGCGAACAACGCCGCGCCGATCAACCCGCCCAGACTCGCAGCCCTCATCACTCAACAATCATCGCAGGGACCGGCGAACGTTGACAAACAACGTGTTCCATTGCTGCCGTCGACTGTGCAATACGCAGCACCCGGCGCGTCGTCGGGGCACATCATC
>DATDCH010000698.1:0-17816 GCA_036524455.1 Kofleriaceae bacterium
ACTATGTCGATCCGGCGCCGGTCCTCGTGCGCGCGAGCATCGCCCGCGCACCCGATCGCCGTCATGCGACCAAGCCTGCGCTGTAGTCGAGCGACCATCGCGCTCGATCACCGCTAAGGGATAGGCTCGCGCTGTAGTCGCGCGCATCCGTCGCCCGTGCGCTGTAGTCGAGCGACCATCGCGCTCGATCACCGCTAAGGGATGGGCTCGCGCTGTAGTCGCGCGCATGCGTCGCCCGTGCGCTCGTTCGCCGCCCCGCGACCAGCCCCCCGCGTCGCGCGAAACCACTCGCGTTCCACGACCGCCGGCATTCCGGCCAGCGCAACCGGCATTCCGGCCAGCAGCGCAAGCGACCCGCGGTATAGTCGCGACGTGTCCACGCGCGAAGACTGGATGCGCCGGCTCGGCCCGCTCTACGGCGGCGCCGTCGCGCTGGTCCATTCCACGCCGTGGCGGTGGCCCGACACGATCGGCAATGAGGCGCGGTCGTCGTTCTGGGTCGTCGCGGTCGGCGCGCCGATCGGCCTCCTCGCGTGGGTCGCCGCCGCGCTGATCGAAGGCGCTGGCTTCCCGGTATACATTGGCGCGCTCGTCGGCCTCGCGGTGCTGTCACTTGCATCGGCTGCGCTCGTCGAGCGTGGCCTTGTCGAACGACTCGACGGCCCGCACGCCACCGCACCGAGCGCGCCGGCGATCCTCGTGCTCGTGTTCACGACGCTGATCCGCGCGGCAGCTATCGTCTCCGTTGGTGCGGGCGATTGGCTCGGCGTGTTCATCGCGACCGCACTGGTCGGGCGCTGGGCCGCGGTGTTTCTCCAGGCGCTCGGCGATCCGATCATGGACGACGACGCGCCGCGCTCGTTCGTCGCCACACCGGCGCCCGCATGGCTGACCGGTGCACTCAGCGTCGGCGTCGCGATCGTGACTGTCGTCGCGCTCGGCAAAGCCGGCGTGGTCGCACTCGCGATCACCGCGGGCGTCGCATTCGCGCTCGGTCTCTACGCGCAGCGCCGCGATCGCGGCTTGTCATCGCCGGTTGTCGCGACGGCGGCTGCGGTCGGCGAGCTCGTCGTGTTGCTCGTCGCGACGCTCGCCTGAGCGTGCGTGCACGTGAAGCGCGGCGCGCTGCGCGACGGAACCTGCCAGGTTACCGGCGGATCAAGCAGTCACCGGCCAACGTCGAGCGAGCAACGTATTGGCTCTGTTGCGCTCGTCCCTGGCACCTAGCTTGCTCGGGCACGGGGGAATGTTGCTGCGCCCGCATTACCTGTTTGCTCTCATCACTGCGAGCTGCGTGGGCGACGCAACATCCCCTGACGAAGGCGGTAGTGACGGCAAGTCCGACGGCGCGGACGTGCCGTTGCTCGACGCCGACGCTCGGTACCGCGCGATCGGTCGCCTACGCACCGGCGGCACGTCGTGCACGGCGTTTCTGATCGACAACGGCGGTGGCGCCGACGCGCCCGCGTACGTGATCGCGAATGGTCACTGCACGAACAAGTGGGCCGAGGCGGGTTCCTCGCTGCTGGTTGCCCGCAACGTTCCAGTCATGGAAGGTGACGAGGTCGATCTCGGTTACTTCCACGACGCGACGCCGGTGCGCGTCGGCGTGCGGGCGATTCCGTACGCGACGATGAAGACAATCGACCTCGCCGTCATCGAGCTCGCAGAGACGCGGGCGGCGCTCGAGGACAAAGGGATCCAGCCGCTCGCCTGGGCCGACGCTGCACCGAAGGTCGGTGCGAAGATCGCGGTGGTCGGCGCACCGCTCTATCAGCCCGACTTCCTGCGCAAGGTGACGTGCACCGAGCAAGGAACGCGCAGCGTGTTCGAGCGCAACTGGCGCTGGCCCGAGCTGCATCGCAATCGCTGCATCGGCATCATCTCCGGCAGCTCCGGCTCGCCGATGCTCGACGAGCACGATCGAGTGTTCGCGGTGCTCAACACGACAACGCGTGGCGCGAACCCCGATGCGGCGTGCTGGGTCGGCGCCCCATGCGAGGTCGGCGCGACGGGGTTCGACTTCAGCCCCGACACGAATTACGGCGCGTCGATTACGTGGCTACGCGCATGCTTCGACGCTGAGGGACGCTTCGCGCCGGCTGCTGCAGGATGCAAGCTGGACGACGGCCGCCAGCTGCAGGTCACGGAGCTGCCGTACTTCCGCGATCGTCCCACGGGTACCTGGGGCGTCGCGCTCGCCTCTGCGCATGGGATGACCGAGTACCGCTACAAGGTCGATTCGTGCGAGGACGCGACCGGCTACTCTGCGCCGCGCGCGATCGATCAACAGCTCGCGACGCTGGCGGTCCCGACCGCCGAGGGGCCGCACACGCTGTGCATCGTCGGCGGCGCCGGCACGAGCTGGCAAACCAGCGCGCACGCGACGCCGGTGCAGCTCTACATCGACTTGACGCCGCCGGCGCGCAAGGCGCGCGTCAACTTCGAGCGCTGGGATGGTCGGGTCTCTGCCGAGCCGATCTTCTCGCCGCCCGAGCTATCGCACTTCACCTATGTATCGGTGGCACCCACCGCGAGCTGCGAAGACTCCGCGCTCGTGTGGCAGCCGTACCGGCGATTCCCCGTCGAGGTCATCAGCCCCGGGCGGTTCTGCTTGCGTGCCGAAGACGTGGCCGGCAACGTCGGGCCGATCCACGTGTACGAAGTGGAATAGCAGGATGGTCAACCGGCGCGCGGCTTGAGCTCGACGAGTGTCGCGCCCCAGCTGCCGCTGCCGCCGGAAAGAGCGTAGCTCGCGACCGCTGGATGCTTGTCGAGCACGCTGTGCACGATGCGGCGCAGCGTGCCGGTGCCCTTGCCGTGGATGATCCGCACGGCGGTCATGCCTTGCTCTTGTGCGGCGTGCAGGTATTCCTCGACGACGTCAGCGCATTCCTTCGGCAGGAATGTGTGTAGATCGAGCTCGTCGGTCAGCGGCGGCGTGGCGACGTCGTCGTTGTCGTTGCCCTCGTCGTCATCGTCGTCGTTCTCGTTCTCGGGAGCCGGCACCGCAGCAACAATACGCGAATCGCTTCGCGCGGCGTGCGCATCCAACCGCCATGGAGACCGGAGCCGCAGCAGCCCTCGCGATCGGACTCGTTGGACTCGGTGCCACGCTCGGCCAAGGTCGAGCCGCGGCGGCCGCCTTCGAAGGCGCTGCGCGTCAGCCCGCCGAGGCGACGCGCTTGCGCGGCATGATGATTCTCGGTTTGTCGATGATCGAGTCGGTCGTCGTGATCGTGATCGCGATGATGATCACGCAGCTCTGACCGAGCGGCGTTACCCCGGCCAGTGGTCGGTCTTCGGCACGAACGGAATGATCCGTTTGCGCAGTGCGTGCGGGACGCGCTTGTCGAGGATCGCGGTGACCTCGTGCGGTTGATAGAGCTGCGAGCAATGCATCAGCACGATATGCTCGTTGAGGAAGGCGTCGGCGCGCTCGACGACCTCGTCGAGGTGAACGTGGCAGCCCGCGCGTGCCGCCTCGAGCGTCTTGCGCTCGTCGAGGAACGTGCACTCCATGATCAGCACGCGCGCCTTGAGCAGCTCGGGCGAGTGGTCGAGCACGGACACGAGCGTGTCGGTCGCGTAGGCGAGCTCGAGGCGGTCTTCGTGCTCGGTCATCGCCTCGCCCGCGAGTCGGCGCGCAGCGATCTCCGGACCCGGCAGGCCGCGGAACTCGGCGCGCAGCTTCGCCACGCGGCGCACGATGATGTACGCGAGTGACGGCACGGGATGAAACGTGCGGACCGCCCGCACGAGCAAGTCGCCGCGGAGCTCGATCTCGTCGCCGGGGTTCATGCCGATCGCATCGATGTCGAGCGGCCAGCGCTGCAGCTTCGATAGCGCGGCGAGCGCGGTCTTCAAGTCGTCGACGATTTCAGCCGGCATGACGACGCGAGGCGGCTTCGTCTTGCCGTGCAACGCACGAATACCGAGCAATGCCGGCAGCGCGCCGATGTGATCGGCGTGACCGTGCGATAGCAGAATCGTGTCAATCCCGCCGGCCGAGCGCGGCGAGATTCCCGCATCGAGGACGATACCGAGCTCGGGAATCGCCAGGCTCGTATACACGCCACCGACCGAAACTCCTCGGATCGTATATGGCCCGGCGGTGACCGTCGTGAGCACGTGGCAAGTCTACTTGCCACTGCCGTGTACGTGCACCGACCTGCTAGGATGATCGCCGCATGGTTTGGTACTCCCTGTTGGCCGTCCTGGCGGTTCTGTTCGTGCTGTCGGTCGCGCTGCCGGTACCGAGGCGAATCTGGGCGTTCTCGCTGTTCACTGCGAAGTACTTCTGGCTATGGCTGTTCGACCTGATCGGCCTGCGCCGGCTATGGCTCGCGATCACCGGTCGCGGCGCGAAGTACCAGAAGCTGACCCGCCCGGTGCTGCTTCGCATGTTCTGCGAGGACCTCGGCCCGACGTTCATCAAGTTCGGCCAGATCATCGCGTCGAGCGCGGGCATGTTCCCCGACGCCTACGTCAAAGAATTCCAGAAGGTGCTCGATCGCGTGAGGCCGTTCCCGTTCGAGGACGTCAAGCGCACGCTCGAGGAGGAGCTCGGCGCCGAGAAGGCCGCGCACTTGATCGACATCGCGCCCAAGCAGCTCGCGTCTGCCTCGATCGCGCAGGTCCACGCCGCGAAGCTGCGCGACGGCACGCTCGTCGTCATCAAGGTCCAGCGCCCGGGCATCATCGCCCGCTGCATGGCGGACATGAAGATCATGCGCAGCGTCGCCGCGTTCGTGCAGCGGTTCAAGAAGAACGCAGACCTCGCGAACCCGGTCGGTGTCGTCGACGACTTCACCAAGACGCTCACCGAAGAGCTCGACTTCCGACGCGAGGCCGCCAACCTCGACAAGTTCAACGAGATCATGCGCGAGCTCGGTCACAAGCACATCCGTGCCCCGGTGCCGCATCACGAGTACACGACGCGCAAAGTGCTCGTGATGGAGCGCTTCAGCGGCCTGCGCGTCGACCGCTTCGACGAGATCAAGTCCAAGGGCATCGACGGCGAGACCAAGCTCGTCGATGGCCTGCGCGCATGGTTTCAGTGCGTCGTGTTCTACGGGTTCTTCCACGGCGACGTCCACGCCGGCAACCTCATGCTACTCGACGACGACACGATCGGCTTCCTCGACTTCGGCATCGTCGGCCGCTTCGACGACAAGTCGCGCTACCTCGTGACCGACTACATGATCGCGTTCGCGTCGGGCAATTACAAACGACTCGCCGAGATCATCATCGAGATGGCCGGTGCACCCGATGGCCTCGAGATGGAGCACTTCGTCAAAGACCTCGGCGACACGTATCGCCCGCTGCTCACGCTGTCGTTCGGCGAGGTCAACTACGCCGACTTCTTGCCGGGCATCCAGCGCACGGCGACGCGCCACAAGATGCGCATGCCGAACGAGTTCATCCTCATCACGAAGCAGTTGCTCTACTTCGATCGCTACGCGAAGTCGCTCGCGCCGAAGCTCAACGTGTTTACCGACCCGCGCCTGGTGCTCGGCATGATGAGCGACATCCAGAAGGCGCGCATGCAGCACGAAGCGAAGATCAAGAACGCGGGCGTATAGCGCGTCGATCGACGGAGCGCCGGACGTCGCTCAGCGGAACCGGTCGTCGATGTTCGTCGCCTTATTCGAGCGCGACGGCTTGTCGTGCTCGCCGAGGTACTTGAGGAACATCGTCAGGTACTCGGCGCGCCGCTTGTCGAGTGGCCGGAACGCGATGCCGACCTGGTAGGCACCCTCGAGCGTCGTGCACCACACGATCCGCGCGGGCAGGCGCAGTGGCTCGGACTGCGAGTTGTCGTCGAACACGAGACGCATCTCGATCTCGACGTCCTTGCCGTTCGGCAGCGAGCTCGTCAGGTCGGCGCACAGACCGCCGCGCGACACATTGCGCGTGCGACCCTCGGTGACTTGCTGCGTGCCGACGTAGAACTTGATCCCTACGTCGGCCGCAACGCGAGGGTGCTGCCGATTGATACTGCCCACTTCTCGACAAGCTTGGCGGGCGAGGGCGAGCAATGGCAAGTTTACCGACGGTGAGGCTGGGTTGCGTATCGGGTATCTGTCCGCTTCTCGGACGCAATGCATCATCGTAATTCAGCGCGCTTGGCGAGCGCCTGCGAGAACCACCCAGCAGTCAGGGCGTCCAGCTCTGCCGCCTTTTCCTGGGCGTCGAGCTCGGCGCGGAGATCGCCGTCGGCGGCCGCGCGCGCGGCGATCCAGTCGAAGTAAAGCTGAATCGCGAGCGTGGCGACGCGGCGCCGCTCGCGCCTGCGCGCGACGTCGAGCATCGCGATGCGCGGCTCGTTCGGATCGAACAGCAGGTGATCGATGTGCCACGTCGCACGTACGTCGATGCCGACGCCGTGGCTGATCGTCGGATCGTCGACATCGCGCCAGGCCTGGTTCTGGCCGGCACGCGTGCTGACCAGTGGGATCAGCGCGGACCAGCGCGAGCGCCGGCGCCAGCCGACGGTCGGGTCTCCAGCGAGGGCGGCCGTGCGGTACGCGGCTTCGACGACGCTCGCGATCGGTGGTGCGAACGTCACCACGCGCTCGACCATCGCATTCGTTATCGGGACGTAGAGCGAGCGCGCGCTGGGCGAACGCCCACCGGGGTCGCGGTCGACTTCGATCTCGGAGACCCGGTCATCGGCGTCGGCCTCGAAGGAGTCAGCGCTGGCCCGCACGGCGAGCGCTGCGAGAAAGGCGATGGCCCCGACGACGATTAGCGCCAGGTGAGGGCGTGGCTGGTTGCGTGCCCGGGCCACGGATCGTACGGTGCGCACGTGTCGACGCCGCTCACCGACAACGCGCTGCAGGTGCTCCGCGCCCGCTACCTCGCGCGCGAGAACGGCGTCGTAGTCGAGACGCCGGAGCAGCTGTTCGGCCGCGTCGCACGTCATGTCAGCGCCGTCGAAGCTGGGCTCGGCTACACCGCCGACGAGGTCGAGGCCGCGCGCGCCACGTTCGAGCGGATGATGGTCTCGCTCGAGTTCGTGCCGAACTCGCCGACGCTGATGAACGCGGGCCGGCCGCTCGGTCAGCTCGCCGCCTGCTTCGTGGTGCCGGTCGAGGACTCCACGACCGGTGTGTTCGAAGCCGTGCGCTGGGCCGCAGAGATCCAGAAGACCGGCGGTGGCACCGGGTTCTCGTTTTCGCGGCTCAGGCCCGCCGGCGACCTGGTCGCGTCGACCGGCGGCACTGCTTCTGGTCCGGTTTCGCTGATGCAGGTATTCGACGTCGCCACCGAGGCGATCAAACAGGGCGGCACCCGGCGCGGCGCCAACATGGGCATGCTGCGCGTCGACCATCCCGACGTCCTCGAGTTCATCGCGCTCAAGCTCGACTCGACCCGGATGCGCAACTTCAACCTGTCGGTCGCTGCCACCGACGCGTTCATGCGCGCGGTGGCCGCCGGCACCACGTACGACCTGGTCAACCCGCGCACTCGCATTGTCACCGGCCAGCTCGACGCCCGCCGCGTGTTCGACGCGATCGCAAACGCGGCGTGGGCGTGCGGCGACCCGGGGCTGGTGTTCATCGATCGCGTCAATGATCTGCATCCGACCCCCGTGCTCGGCCCGATCGAAGCGACCAACCCATGCGTCACCGGGGAGACACTGGTGTGGACCTACGATCGCGGCGCGGTCCCGATCCGCGACCTCGTGGGTTCCCAGCCCCGGATAGCGACACTCGACGGTGATGAGCTCGTGTTCCGGACCGCCACCCAGGTCGTCTGCACGGGCGAGCGCCAGGTCTATCGCCTGCGCGGTGGCAATGGGCTCGCGCTCCGGCTCACCGCCGACCATCGTGTCGCGACCGAGCGCGGCGACGTAGCTGCCGAGCACCTCGAGGTCGGCATGCGCATCCGCGCACTCGACGATCATCGACTCGGTCACGGCGCGAGCGTCCTCGACCTCCCGCGCGAGCGGCTCGGCGAGCTCGTGGGCTGGACGATCGTCGAGGCGCTCGAACCGGACGGTCGCGAGCTGGTCTACGACCTCACCGAGCCGACGACCAGCCACTTCTTCGCGAACGGGCTGCTCGTCCACAACTGCGGCGAGCAGCCGCTGCTGCCGTTCGAGTCCTGCACGCTCGGCTCGCTCGACGTCGGCCGCTTCGTGACGGCCCCACGTCATCGATCGGGCGGGGGCGAGCGGGAGCTCGACGCCGCACGCGACTTCGACTGGGATCGCCTGCGCCAGGCCATCCACGACGCGGTGCGATTCCTCGACGACGTCATCGACGCGAACCGCTACCCGCTGCTCCAGATCGAGCAGGCCACCAAAGCCACCCGCAAGATCGGGCTTGGCATCATGGGCTGGGCCGACGCGCTGGTCGCGCTCGACATTGCCTACGACAGCGAGCCCGCGATCGAGCTTGCCAGTCGCGTGTCCGCGTTCCTCGAGCACGAGTCGCTCGCCGCCTCGGTCGCGCTCGCCGAGCGACGCGGCTCGTTTCCGACGTGGGAGGGTTCGCGCTGGCAGGTCGACGGCCACGCTCCACTGCGCAACGCGACCACTACCACGATCGCGCCGACCGGCACGATCAGCATCATCGCGGGTTGCTCGAGCGGGATCGAGCCGCTCTACGCACTCGCGTATCGCCGCAACGTCCTCGACGGTGCCGAGCTCACCGAAGTCAATCCGATGTTCCAGCGCGTCGCCGCCGAGCGCGGCTTCGCATCGCCCGCGCTGTTCGATTCCGTCGCCGAGCACGGCGGCGTCCGAGGCAACGACGCGGTCCCCGCCGACATCCAGCGTCGGTTTCCGACTGCGCACGACGTCGATGTCGAGACCCACGTCCGCATGCAGGCCGCGTTTCAGCGTCACGTCCACGCTGCCGTCAGCAAGACGATCAACTTGCGGCGCGATGCGACCGCCGCCGACGTCAAAGCTGCGTACCAGCTGGCGTACGAGCTGGGTTGCAAGGGAATCACCGTCTATCGGGATGGCAGCCGCGAGGGCCAGGTGCTCGTCACGGGTGCACGCGGGGCGGTGGTGAACACCGCGCCGAGCTGCCCGGAGTGTGGCTCGGTGCTTGTCGTTCAAACGCACTGCCGGCTGTGCCGGCACTGCGGCTGGTCGGTCTGCGGCTGACGGCATCTCGCGCGATGCCGGTGGTCGGTCTGCCGCTGCCGTTCGCTCGGGCCTCGCTGCCCGCGCGACGCTGTGGTCGGGGCCTCGTCGGAGATCGGGTTCGATCGATTCGCTGCGCTCGTCTGCCTTCATCGTGGCGGGCGACATCAGCAAGCGCGTGACCAATTTCGGCGATCGTGATCTTCATCTGTTAGCGATGTAGGCGTCCGCACAACGGCCGACTCGTCCGGCTACCGTCGGACAAGCGGACGCCGAAACGAAAAAAGCCCGGTCGCTTCGACCAGGCTTCCTCGCTGTTACAGATGAATTTAAGGCCCTGCTTGCCGGCAGGGAAATCGAGGTGCCTAACGGCGACGACGACGACGCGCCGGACGCGGTGCAACCGCGGCGGCCTCGAGCTCTTCGAGATGCTCGAGCATGCTGATCATCGTGTTGCGCGTAGCCGCGTGCGGCTCGTTTGTGATCGCGCGACCGAGGCTGATGCGCAGCTCCGCGCGGAGCTCCGATTCGATCAGCCGGTAAGTCCGGAGGGCTTCTTCCGGATCGTAGTGATTGAGATCTGCTTCACAGCCGGTGGCAGCAATCCACACAGCGGCGAGTGCAGCAGCCCGGCGGCCTGGCTGCGACAACGCGAACTCCTTGACCGATACACGCAGCCGCTGACGAACCAGCGGGACGGGCGGCAAGGCGACCAAACCATCGTTGTCGTCATCAGGCCGACGGAGGACAGGGCGTGTCATTGACTTGTCGGTTTCCATGGCTTCTTTGTCCTGGTCTCGCATCGGAACTCCCTACTTTTCCCCCATAAGGACGCGATGCGATGGACCGCGACCTTGCCGGATCTCATTTCCAAAAGCGATGAAATTCCGCGCGTAACCCGACAAAAAATTCACCTGCAACAAGGTGATCCTCGATTCATATTCAGAATTACCCCGACCGTACCCCGAGCAGGGTTCAACGGTCCCCAGACGCCGATGCAAACGCATCTCACTCCCGGTTATTAGCGTCAGTCGAATCGACTCGTCTTGCCACAAATTCGGCAACAGTCGAGTCGACCAAATGGGGTCGTTCTATAGGTGCGGTATGCGAGGCATTTGGGATCTCGAGCAGCTCCGATCCCGGAATTGCCGCGGCCATCGCACGACTTCGCTCGGCCGGCGTGAAGCCATCCCTCTCACCTGCGATTACCAGCACCGGGACCTTCACATCCGGGAGTAAATCGTCCGCTGAATGCTGTCCGGCTGATGACAGCATCGCCACGAACAGGCGGGTATCGATGCGGGCCATGCCCTCCAGGTAGGGCATGAAGTCCGAAGGCTCGACCAGTTCGCGGCGGATCTCCAGCCGGCTCGCGACCTCGTAGGCCAGCCGCGTGGGTAAGAATGTCCGGGTCAGGCGGTTCATCACACCGCGCGGGACCCGCTGAACCCAGCGCTCGATCATCGGTAGAAAGTCCTCGAGCGCGGCGGAGCCGCGGAACGTCTTGAGCGGATGCGAGCTCGCGCCGCATACGAGCACCAGCCCCGACACGCGATCGGCATGACGGCGATAGGTCTCGAGCGCGACCTGCACGCCCATCGAATGACCGATCAGCACTGCCCGATCGACGAGCGCATCGTCGAGCACGCACGCGATGTCGTCGGCGAGATCTTCGATCGTCACGCGCTGCGGATCGCGAGGCGCAGCCGTTCGCCCGTGTCCTCGATAATGAGGATGCAGCCCAAATCGATCGGCGAGGTCTTGGCGCAGGTATCGCCACACGTAGCCATCGCAGCCGATCCCGTCGCACAGGAGCACCGGCGAGCGCTCGCCTCGCTCTCCCCACGACTCGTAGAACAACGGACTACCGTCGCTCGCGACGGCATATCCCCATGCCGTCATAAGCGCCGGCCCGCGTCGCTACGCGATTTCTTTCTCGTCTTCTTCGCCGGGGAACTCGTTCACCGACGGATACTTCATGATCTCTTTCCGCGCGATCTTCCAGGCTTTCTGGACGATCCAAGAGAGTGACCGGTCTTGCCGGGTCGCCTCATCTTGGATCTCCTTGAGCATGTCTTCGGGGAAGTAAAGAGACTGCTTTCGCTTGTCCGACCCTGCCATACGCCAGTTAGTTTCGATGGATAGCCTACACAGTGTCAAGGCATCCACCTGTGTATGATGGTGATCTCGACGGAAAGGCATTGCCACGGTAGGAGGTCGTCACTATCCTGTCGCGCCTTTTGAGGCCCCTATGAGCACCACTGCCGCCTCGTCATCGAAAGCGCTCACCAAGAAGGAGCTGAAGAAGTTTCAGGAGCTCCTCGAAGATAAACGCAAGGCGGTGCTCGAGCGCGCCCGCCAGATGCTTTCCGTCGAGAACATGGCTCTCGACACCAACGACCTGCCCGATGAGATGGATCTCGCATCGAGCGAGTACCTCCAGTCCTTCGAGTTCCGGTTGCGGGGTCGCGAGAAGAGCCTGCTCTCGAAGCTCGACCTCGCACTCAAGAAGATTACTGATGGCTCGTTCGGGATCTGCGAGATCTGCGAGGAGCCGATCGGCAAGAAGCGGCTCGAGGCCCGTCCCGAGACCACCCTCTGCATCAAGTGTAAAGAGGATCAGGAGCGCGAAGAGCGCACGATGGGGTGATCGGTGATCGAACGGCCGCGCGATTCAAGTCCGGCGCGCTGCTCGATCACGAATACGCGGTTCTGATCGATCAATAGATCGTTCGCCCGCCGAAAGTTTTTCGTGCCTACCGGCTCTGTTACCGTAGGCGCGATGGGTGATGACGCCCCGCCTCCGGATCGCCGGAAGTTTTTGAAGTTGGCGACCTGCGGGATCGGCGGAGCCGTTGGCCTCACTGCGATCGTGCCGGCGCTCAGCCTGGTCGTCCATCCATCGCGCACGCAGACCGTCACGACGCCGCGCGATCCGATCGATGTCGGCGACGTCGGCGTGCTCGGCCCCCAGTGGCGCAAGCTCGATGTCATCGCTCCTGAAGTTCGCGACGCGTGGGTGACCGCGCGGAACGTGCTGCTCGGCGCGGCGTGGGTCCGCCAAGCGAACAAGACCGCGAAGATCGAGGCGCTGTCCGGCGTGTGTCCGCACCTCGGCTGTCCGGTCGGCTGGGAAGCAGCCAAGAGCCAGTTCCTGTGCCCGTGCCACAACAGCTACTTCAATCCGAACGGCGAGGTCGTCGGTGACGGGCCCGCCAAGCGCGGCCTGGATCCGCTGCCGATCGAAGTAAAGGAGGGTCGGCTCAAGCTGACCTGGATCACCTACAAGCTGGACACGAAGTCCAGGGAGCCCGCGTGAACCTACGCGGATGGCTACGCGAGCGGGTCGGCTCGCAAGCGCCGCATCCCGCGACGGTGCCGGGCGTGTCGTTCGCGTACGTGTTCGGCTGGGTGCTCGTGATGCTGCTCGGCGTGCAGGTCATCACCGGCGTCGCGCTCTCGATGTTCTATTCGCCATCGACGACCGATGCCTGGGCGTCGGTCGCCTACGTTCAAGATCGGATGCCGGGCGGCTGGCTGATCCGCGGCCTCCATTATCACGGCGCTTCCGCGCTCGTGATCGTCGCGGGCGTGCACCTCCTGCAGACCGCGCTATTCGGCGCCTACAAGAAGCCGCGCGAGCTGACCTGGTGGCTCGGCATCGTGCTGCTCTTGCTCGTGCTCGCCTTCGCGATCACCGGCTACGTGCTGCGCTGGGATCAAGCCGGCTACTGGGCGAACCAGGTCGAGGTCGGCATCGCGGCCGGCACGCCGGTCGTCGGCGGCGCGATCAAGCAGATGCTGCTCGGCGGCAACGAGTACGGCAACCTGACGCTGACGCGCTTCTACACGCTGCACGTGATCCTGTTGCCCGCGCTCACCACGCTCGTCGTGATCTTCCACATCGTGCTCGCGCGCCGCCACGGCACCACACCGCGGTGGGACAAGAGCGACGCCGTGGCGACACCGCGCTGGCCCGCGCAAACACTACGCGACGTGATCGCGATGGCGCTCGTGTTCGCCGTGCTGCTCGTCTACACAGCCGCAACCAGCGGTGTCGACCTCGCCGCACCCGCTGATCCGGGCAGCGCCTACGACGCACGGCCGCTGTGGTACTTCCGCTGGCTGTTCGAGCTGCGCCACATCTTTGGCTCACTCGAGCAATTCGTCGCGATGGTCGCGCCGGCGCTCGTCGCGGGCTTCCTCGTGATGCTGCCGCTCGTCGATCGCAGCCCGTTCTACGATCCGGGAACGCGCAAGATGTGGCTCGGCATTCTCGTCGGCATCCTCACGCTGATCGGTCTGCTCACGCTGCTGTCGTTCGCGGCCGACAGCGGCGATGACGAGCTTGCCAAGCGCCAGGAGTTCGCCGCCAAGCGCGCCGAGCAAGCGCGCACGCTCGCCGCCAAGAGCGGCGTGCCCGCGACCGGCCCGCAGGATCTGTTCGCGACCAGCATCCCGATGTACCGCGCGCGCCTCTTGTACAGGCAGCGCTGCGCCGGCTGCCACGACGCGGACAGCCCCGATCGCAAGGGACCGATCATCGCGCCGGGGCATCACACGCGCGCATGGCTCAAGGGCTTCTTGAAAGCGCCGAGCGGCGACGCGTACTGGGGCAAGACGAAGCTCGCGAAGACCGAAGACGCGATGAAGGCGGTCGACATCGAAGGCGCCGAGCTCGACGACCTCGTCGAGGTGCTCTACGCACAGAGCGGCGCGCTCGACGTGATCGCGAGCAAGCGCGATCGCGGCAAAGCGATCTTCGAGAAAGCGTGCACCGACTGCCACAGCCTCGACGAGGGCATCGCCGGCGGCTCGGGCCCGGGCCTGGCTGGAATCGGCAGCCGGGACTGGTTCACGACGTTTATCGGCAACCCGAAATCGCCGGTGCACATGGGCGAAGCGATGAGCGAGATGCCGCGCTTCGACAAAGATCTTTCGATCATCGATCGCGACGCGCTCGCCGAGTATCTCGTCTGGCTACGCACGGCGACGCCGCAGGATCTCGACGCGCTCGGCGAGCTCTGACGCAGTTTATTCCCAGTGTGAATTTTCGCGATTCGCGTGGAAGCTGGCGTCGCCGCTCGCAAATCGATTTTAAATACAATTCAACTCATGTCCGTTGAAAGAGTGCATGAGGGAGACCGACCAAGACGCAGGCCAAACGGCCCGCACTCTCGATCGGCTCACCGGAGCGATCCTCGATCGACGTTACCGAATCGACGAGAAACTCGCCGCCGGCGGGTTCGGATCGATTTACCGCGCGATGGATCTCGTGATGGGACGCGAGGTCGCGCTGAAAATTCTGCATCGCGAGCTCGCGCACGACGCGCAAGTCGTCGAGCGCTTCAAACGCGAAGCGAGTGCACTCGCCATGCTCCGCGATCCGCACACGATCACGATGTACGACGTCGGCGAATCGCCCGACGGCACGCGCTACATCGTCATGGAGCTGCTGCGCGGCGAGAGCCTGCACGAGCTGTTTCACGCGAGTGGCATGCGGCTGCCGTGGCGCCGCGTGATCACGATCGCGCGCGGCGTGTGTAGCTCGCTGCGCGAGGCGCACGCCGTTGGCATCGTCCACCGCGACCTCAAGCCCGCCAACATCCACCTCGAGCGGAACTCGCTCGAGCGCGACTACGTCAAGGTGCTCGACTTCGGCATCGCGAAGCTGATCGACCGCGCCGAGGCGAATCTCGATCTCACGTTCGCCGGTCAGATGATCGGCACGTTCGATTACATGCCGCCCGAGCAGATGATCGGCGGCATCACGACCGGCAAGAGCGACGTGTTCACGCTCGGCGTGGTGCTCTACGAGATGATCGGCGGCGAGCGGCCGTTCGGCAACGCCGTTGGTCCGGCGAGCCGGCTCATGACGCTGCTCGGCACCACGCCCGTGCCACTCGGCGAGCGCGCCACGATCCCGCAATCACTCGAACGCATCATCATGCGCGCGATCGAGCGCGACCCCGAGCTGCGTCCCGACATCTATCAACTCGATGAAGAGCTCGAGCGCATCATCGATATGGAGAGCGACGATGGCGCGTACTTCACGTCCGCAGACGACGGTCCGACGTGGGTCGAGCCCCAAAGGCCGGTGCGCGTCACGCCGTTGCGCGTGCCGAACGCGACGCGCGCGCCGCTGAACATTCCACGCCGCGTATCCGACACGATGCTCGGCAGCGCCGCGACGATCACGCCGTCGCGTGGCGTACCGATCGTTCCGCGCGCACCCGCGACGCCGAGCAAGCCGAGCGTGTTCGCGATCGGCTCGCGCACCGCAATTCCGCCCGTGCAGGCCACGCCCGCTCCACCGGTCGTCGCGCCGGTCGTGCCCCAGCCGGTCAAGGTTCGCTTCATCACGCCGAGCACGGCGCCGGTTCCGCCAACGCGGCTGCCGACCGGCACGTCTTCGCCGATGGCGACCGAACCAACGCGGGCCGCGACCGACGACGCGTGGAAGCGCCAAGCTCGCGATGCGTTCATCCGCGGCGCGGTGTACGCGCTGCTGCTCGTGATCGTCGCCGCGACGATCTACTACCTGTATTAGTCCGGCGAGACCGTCAGCTTGACGGACGCGGTGGTCACGCCGCCCATGTCGTTCGACACCGTCAGGCCGATGGTGAACGCCTGGCTCGGCGTGCACGCGGTCTGGAAGTAGAGGTAGCAATCGCTGCCCGCGCTGCCGCCGCCGTAGCTGTCTTGATCGCTGGCGCCGTTGACGGTGCCCGAGCAGTTACCCAGGTTCGGCAAGCCCGCCGGATCGGTCGCCGCGACGCGGACACGAATGTGCGTGTTCGTTTCGCCGCCCGAACAAATCTCGCCACCGCACGAGCAATTCGCGACCGCCGACACGATCGTCGGATCGCTCGACAGCTCGCCGCGCTTCGGCAACGAATCGTCGCCGCTTCCAGCTCCGCCGTCATCAGACGCGCACGCCGCTAGCGTGAGCGCAATCACCACAAGCCATTTGGAAGTCATGGCGGGCTTACTACTCGCGAGCCGCATTCGCTGTCAACGATTCAATCGTAGGCCCTGAATTTGTGACAACTCGTGCAGCGGCACTACTCCGCGGTCAACGTCACCGATGCGCTCGTGAAGCCGCCGGTCTGGTTCGTCGCCATGACCTCGACGACGAAGGTCTCGCCGGACGTGCACGAGCGCTCGACGTCGACCTCGCACGAGGGCGGTTGCAAGAACAGTGACTCGACGGTGTTGCCGGCGAAGGTCGCCGCGCACGCGCCGAGGTTGGTCATGCCGCCCGGATCGCTCGCGCCGATCCGCACGCGCAGGGTGAGCGCCACGCCGGTGAGCGCGACGCAGTGCGCGCTTGCTGACACGATCGTTGGATCATTGGCGCGTTCCCCGCGCTTGGGCAGCGTGTCCTCGCCTTCGCCGCGATCCGACGCACACGCGCTGGCGAGCAGTAGCAAGCAGACGAACGTCCTCATGGCGCGTTCGTAGCGCGTACCTCCGCGCATCGCCTAGGCAAAACGTTTCGTGCGACCCGGCAAGTTTCGACGGCTCTACACACTAGATGCATCGGGTTGCTCTGATCGTGTGTGCCGCGGCGGCAACTGCGCACGCCGACGATCGGATCGACCTCGTGCACGCGCCCGAGGTCCGGCTGCTCGAGCCGGTGTTCCCGCTCGACCGCCACATCTCGCACGCGCGGCGCACGAAGACCGGCACCACCGGTTCGCTTGCCCTCGGGCTCGATCACCACGGCGAGGCCACCGGCGTCGCGACGCTCGGCCTTGGTCAGTACACCGAGAACGTGATCGCAGCGATGCGCAGCGAGCTCGCGGGCGGCGCGGACGGCCTCGTGCGCGGCCGGCACCGCGCGCTCGTCGAGCTGCGCTCCGACTGGGATGACGAGCTCGTGGGCGCGCTCGCGGTCAAAGCCGGCATCGACCACGGTCTCGCGCGCGGGCTCGCCGCTCCGCGCCTCGGCGTGGGCCCGCACAGCGATGGCAACGCGGCCGCCGACGGCATGGTGCGCATCGGCAGCGACAAGGGTGACTTCCACTGGGTCGCGATCGCGCGCGCCGATGCCGGCGCCACCCGCTGGCTCGACGCACCGGGGCTCGATCGCGCGACCCGCAAGGCGATTTCGCTTGGCACCGGCCAGACGTCGTTCGACGGCGAGCTGCCGCGCGGCAGCGTCGATCTATTGCGCGGCCGCGTCGAACATACGCGGATCCAGCGCCCGTTCGCACCGGCCGGCGCGGGCTCGCTCGACACCATCGTGCGCGCGGTCGAGCTCGGCATCGGCATGCACGACTTCACACTGCACATCGATCACGAGCTGCTCGCGGTGATCGCGGTCGACCTAGGCTGGACCTGGCTCGAAGCCAACACCGCCGGCGGCACGCTGCGCGACAACGCGTTTCGCATGCGGCTCGGCGCCGGCATCGAGTGGATCGACGGCCGCGCCGGCTGGCCGCGCCGCACGATCGGCTTCGGGCTCGGCCGCACGCCGACGCATACGCCCGACGGGCAGCGTTTGGTCTCCGAATGGCGCATCGAGGGCGAGCAGCGCATCGAGACGGAGCACTTCGTGCTCGGCACTCGCGGCGGCATCACGTGGCTGACCCCGATCGCCGGCGCGAGCGCCAAGACGCTGCTCGGCTACGGCGTTCAGCTCGATGCCGCGCTCAAGCTCGGCCACGGCATCGAGGCGGGCGTGTACTCGGCGACGACGTACCAGCCG
>DATDCH010000699.1:0-12795 GCA_036524455.1 Kofleriaceae bacterium
GTCGTACTGGCGCCTGCGGCGGGCACCGCACAGAGCGTGTGGCAGATCGACGCGAACATCGATGACATGAGCCCGGAATTGACCGGCGCGGCGACGGACGCGTTGTTCGCGGCGGGTGCGGTCGACGTGTGGTGGACGCCGATCCACATGAAGAAGGGCAGGCCCGCGCTCACGCTGTCGGCGCTCGCCGAGACCGCGAAGCGCGACGACGTTATCGCTGCCATTCTCCGCAACACGACCACGATCGGCGTGCGCTACGGCGAGCTGCACCGCAGGGTGTTGGAACGCCGGTTCGTCGAAGTCGACACCCGGTACGGTCGGATCCCCGTCAAGGTCGCGCTCGACGCCGGCTCGGTGGTCAACGCCGCACCCGAGTACGAGGCCTGTGCCGCGGCCGCGCGACTCCACAACGTTCCGGTCAAGCTGGTGTTCTCTGCAGCCCTCGCCGCGTACGACACCCAGAGGTGAGCCACGAAGGCGCGAAGGTCACGAAGATCAGAATTCGACTCTGGTCTTCGTTGCCTTCGTGCCTTCGTGGCCAAATCTCCTCCTCCGAGCGCCGTGGTAGCCTGGGTGAGCCGTGGAAAACCAGCCGATCGTAGTGCTCGGTGGCACCGACGATGATCGGGCCGCGGTTGCCTCACAGCTGACAGGCAGCGGGCTGACGGCGCAGGCGGTTGGTAAGCTCACAGCGGCGGATGGGATTCCCGGATTGATCGTCGTGCTCGGCGATCACGTCGTCGAGCTCGTCGGCGAAGCGCGCGACGTGCCCGCGCTCGCCGAAATTCCGATCCTCGCGCTCACGCCTCACATGCCGCAGACGACGCTCGCCGGTGCGCTCGCCGCGGGTGCGACCGACGTCGTGCGGTGGCCGGCGCCGAGCGCGCTGCTCGTCGCGCGTTGTCGCAACATGCTCAAGCTGTCGCGGCGCGACGCGGCCAACGCCCACGCGCTCGCGAAGATCAACGACGTGCTCACCGCCGACGGCGATGACAGCGAAGCGCTGATCCAGGTGCTGCAGATTACCGCGTCGGTGCTCGGCTTCGATCGCGCATCGCTGATCGCTCACATCGATGGCAGCGACCACGCATTCGTGATCGCCGCGAGCGACGCCGAACCGCTGGCGCGGTTCACGCTGTCGATCGCCGAGTATCCCGAGGTGCTCGAGACGATTCGCAGCGGGCAACCGCTGCTGATCGACGACGTGTTGACGCATACCGTGACCGCGCCGATCGCGGACATGCTGTCGGCGCGCAGCGTGCGCGGCGTCGCGGTGTTTCCGGTGCAGTGGCGCGGTCGCTCGCTCGGCGCGATCTTGCTGCGCAAGCGGATGCCCGGCGTGAACCACGTTGGCCCGCGCGGCACCGAGCTCGGCAAGTTGATCGCGAGCATCACGGCCGCGCACTTGCGGCACGGTGCCGTGCTCGAGAGCCTGCGCGATCAGACGCATCGCATTTCTCGCGCGCGCTATGAAGCCGAGCGCCGGTTGCGCGGCATCGATTCGCTCAAGGAGCACTTCGAGGCCGGCGCCGATGGCGTGGTCGTGCTCGACGACGCCGGTCGCATCTTGTTCGTCAACCGCGCAGCGGAGCGCATCACCGGTTTCGCGCGCGATGGCTTGCTCGGCAGCGAGCTCGTCGACCTGGTGCCGAGCGACGAGCGCAGCTTGATCACCGAGGCGATCGCACGCGTGCTCGCCGGCGTCAACGTCGACGCGTTCGACCTCGAGCTATCGACGACATCCGGCTCACCGGTCTGGGTCTCGGTCTCGACTTCGACGGTGCTTGCCGGAACCGGCGCCGTGATCCTCGCATTCCGCGACGTCACGGCCGAGCGCGCACTCGAGCACGAGCTGCGTTCGACGAAGGAATTCCTCGAGCGCCTGATCGACTCGACCGTCGACGCGATCATTGCCGCCGACTTCAAGGGCCAGATCGTCATCTTCAACCAGGGCGCCGAGCGGCTGTTCGGCTATCGCCAGCACGAAGTCATCGGCAAGAAGCCCGTCTGGGAGCTCTATGATATCGGCGGCGCGCGCCAGATCATGCGCATGCTGCGCTCGACGAGTTATGGTGGCGTCGGCCGGCTCGAGCAGACGCGTCGCGAGGTGCGGATCGCGAGTGGCGAGACAGTGCCGGTCAGCATGACGGCATCGATCGTCTACGAGGGCGAGCGTGAGGTCGCGACGGTCGGCATCTTGACCGACTTGCGCGAGCGCATCCGCATGGAGCAGCGACTACTCGACGCGCAACAGAAGCTGCAGCATTCCGAGAAGCAGGCGCTCGTCGCCGAGCTCGCCGGGGCGGCGGCCCACGAGCTCAACCAGCCGCTGACGTCGATCATCGGCTATGCGCAGTTGATCCAACGTCAGAGCGAGAAGGAAGCTGCACATCTCCGCGCCGTAGGTATCATCCTGTCGGAAGCCGAGCGCATGGCCGGCATCGTCAAGAAGATCGGTCGGATTACCAAGTACGAAACGACGGACTACGTGGGCTCCGCAAAGATGTTGGATTTGGATCGCGCAGCAGCCGATAGTCACGACGCCATTCCCGTCGAACCGATGGAAGGTGAAGAGACGAAGACCGGCGAGTTCACCGCGGTGACGCCGGGCAGCGATGTCGTGAGCAACACGCCATCGCTCGACGATCTGAGCGAGCTCGCCGATCGTCAGGGAGTGAAGCGCTGATGCTCGTGCCGCCGAGTGAAGCTGCGCAGCTGCAGGCGTTGCGCGAGCTGGCGTCGGAGCTGCCGTTCGCGTCGAACGAGCAGGTGGTCGTCGAGCGCGTGCTCGGCGTGCTGTCGGCACTGCTGCCCGGTCGCGGGATCGCGGTACGCGTGCTCGACGTGCGCAACCGGGAGCCTGCTCGCGCCTACGTGCGCAACGGGACGCTGCGCGACTCGGTGACGAGCGAAGGCGTGACGATCTCGCAAGAAGCGCTGCTACGTGCGCGGCTCAAGAGTGCGGTCGCGGCGAGCGCGCGCGTGCTCGTGCGCGAGCGTTGGGATTCGCCGTTCCAAGGCATGGCGAACGGGTTCGCGTTGCCGCTCGCCGCCGGTGGCGAGCTGTACGGCGTGCTCGACGTCGGCTATCCGCCTGGGCCTGAAGTGCGCGACGGCGATCAGCAAGCCGTGTTCTCGATCGTGCAAGGCTTCGCGTTCGCGCTGCGCACGATCCGCTTGCAAGAAGATGCGATCGGCCTGCGCGACTACCAGGCGCGGCTGCTCGACAGCGCGAACGCGCTGATCCTCGGCATCGATCGCACCTGGCGCATCACGGTGTGCAACCGCGCGTTGCTCGAGCTCACCGGCTCGACGCGCGACGAGGTGCTCGGCCGCGACGTGCGCGACTTCATCTCGGGCGAGCAGCGCCAGCAGCTGACCACCGCGTTCTCGGCGGCGCTCGCCGGCCAACACCACGCGGCGTTCACCGTGATGCTGCCGACGCGGCGAGGTCCGGTGCGCAGCGTGTGGAGCATCGCGCCGGTCGGTCGCGCGGGACAGCCGGGCGGACCGATCGACGCGGTCGTCGCGATCGGGCAGGACCAATCGAAGATCGATTTCCTGCAGCAACAGATCGTACGCGCGGAGCGGCTCGCCACGCTCGGCGAGCTCGCCGCGGGCGTGGTGCACGAGCTCAACAACCCGCTGACGTCGATCACCGTCTACGCCGAGTACCTCGTGCGCAAGCTCGAGTCGCAGGGCACCGAAGCCGCCGACATCGAGAAGCTGCGCCGCATCGGCGCGAGTGCGCAACGTATCCTGCGGTTCTCGCGCGACCTCGTGCAGTACGCGCGGCCGAGCGGCAAGGAGACCGAGAACGTCGATCTCGCGGCGGTCGTGCGCCAGTCGGTGTCGATCTGCGAGCATCTTGTAGAGCGCGGCGGCATCACGCTCGGCGTCGAGGTCGACCCCCAACTTCCCGCGGTGCAGGCGGTCTCGGGTCAGCTCGAGCAAGTTCTGATCAATCTGATCACCAACGCGGTGCACGCGGTCGAGAACGGCGGCAAGGTCGTGGTGCGCGCGCTGCCGCAAGGCGTAACCGCGATCATGATCGAAGTCGCGGACTCCGGTCCGGGCGTCGCCGAGGCTGATCGCGACCGGATTTTCGAGCCGTTTTTCACGACAAAACCCGACGGAAAAGGCACCGGCCTCGGTCTCCCGATTGTTCGCAATATCGTCGACCAGCACCGCGGACAGATCTCGGTTGTGCGCTCCGACCTCGGCGGAGCAGCATTTCGCGTAGTGATCCCGATCGTTTAGTCGATCCGGTCAGAAGAGTTGCGCGCCGGATCCACCCTGATAGTGTGGGGCCCAGGCTAATGAAGTCAGACGTAATGCTCGAGCTGCTCGAGGGAGCAGCCGACCAGCTTGGAATCAAGGTCAGCTACGAGCCGCTCCAGACGAGCGGTATCCAGACGGGCCTTCGCGGCGGACTTTGCAAGGTCAAAGGTACGTACCGCGTGATCATCGACAAGCGCACAACCGACGAGGAGCGCGTGACGACGCTCGCGACGGCGATCGCCGGCTTCAATACTGCCGAGCTCGAGCTGCCGCAGAAGGTTCGCGACCTGCTTCGCATCTACGAACGATCACCGACCCGCGCCGCATAGCGGCGCGGTGGCAGGCCCGCGTCGCGCGGCATGAGCTAGACTTCGCGAGTGCGTGTTCTATTGCTCGCTCTCGCGCTGATCGGTTGCGCGAAGAAGCCAGACACACGTCAGCTCGACTTCGACAAGATCCGGGTGACGAGCGACGCGAAGCTGCGCACCGACACCGTCGGCGACGGCAAGTTCACCGACCTGTCGACGTTCGTGCTCGTCGAAGCCGAGAACATGAGCGAGCAGGGCGCGTACGTCACGCTCGCCGGCGAGCTCACCGACGAGACCGGCAAGCAGGTCGGCGAGCTGCGCGCGCAATCGCTGTGGATTCCCGGCGGCGAGCTGCGCACGTTCGCGCTCGTCGATAAACAGCGCAAGCCACGACCGGATGCGAAGGCGGCGAAGATCTACGTGCGCGGTGCGCAGCTCGGGCAACCGCCGCCCGCTCGTGTGGAAGGTCTGCGTCAGGTCGACGACCACGACAAGGTCGTGTTGCAAGCGACGATCAAGAACGAGGCCGCGCGTGGCGGCGACATCATGGTGATCGCGGCGTTCTACGACGCGAATGGCAAGCCGATGACGCGGCCGTTCTCGATGCTGTGGGTCGACAAGAGCGCCGAGCTCCCGGTGCAGTTCGTAGGCCCCGTCGGCAGTAAGCGCGGCACGATCTTCATCGGCGACGTCGCGTACTGATTCGTGGCTAGACCCGACCAACCAGCGACTGTAGGTACGGATCGTTCGCGACCAGATCCGTGAGCAGCTCTTTGAGCTCTGCGCGCTCGGTCGTGCCGAGCTGATCGGTTCCTGCGATCTCGTTGACCAGCTTGTCGATCGCTTCGTTGGCGGTGAGCTTGCCGGCCGCGATATCGGCGGCCATTGCTTCGAGCTCGCCAGCAGCACGCGCTGCCTGCGCGGCGCCGACGTGTCCGGCGTCACCGACGTGTCCGGCCTGTCCGGAGTCTGCGACATCGTCCGGGCCGTCCGGGCCATCCGGGCCGTCCGGGCCATCGGGACCTTTCGGTCCGCCGATACCGCCGGGGCCGCCGATGCCGCCGGGTCCGCCTACGCTGGTCATGTCGTTCTCGCAGGATACATGGTTTTGCGTGCCGCCTGATGCCTGCCTGTCGACCGGCGCGTGCGCGGGTTGCGTGACAATATCGCGGCGATGCGAGCCCTCGCGATCGCCCTCGTCTTGGTGACGGCAGGCTGTGGCGGCAAGCGGCAGGTGGGTCCGGCCGGACCGCCCGCTGTTGCCGCTGCGTTTCCTGCTGCTCGGTGGATTCCCGGCAACCCGACCTACGTCGTGGCGGCGAAGACGATGCGCGATGCGCAGCGCGCGTTTCGCGATCTCGTCGACACGTTCGGCATGGTGGTCGGTGCCGAGACCGGCGAGATCGCCACGATGCTGACCCAGATGCTCGCGGTCGATCCAATGAGCGCGGAGGCAGTGGCGGCGATCGGCATCGACCTCGACGGCGGGATGGCGCTGTTCTCCGAGGACGTCAACCCGACGTTCGTCGTCCACGTGTCGTCGCGTGAGGCGTTGCAGGTGTTCTTCGATCGCCAGCGCGAACGCGGTCTGATCACGCAGTCGGTGATCGTCGAGGGCAGCGAGATCTTCTCGGCCAAGCTCGACGCGCAGCTGAAGCTCAGCTGGACCGTCGCCGACGACTGGTTGTGGGTGCATTTCACGATCGGCACGCAGGACGATGGCACCGCGTGGTTCACGGCGAGCCGCCATCCCGGCACGCCCGCGTGGGGTGACAAGTGGGACGCCGCGCAGAAGCTCGCAACGCGTGCGCCCGGCCTCGTCGGGATCGTCGCGTTGCGCGAGCTCGCCGCGAAGCTCGCGACCCGCGCACCCGAAGCCGCCGCGTGTGCGCGCCAGCTCGAAGCCGTGAATGGCGTCGGCGTCGCGATCGAAGCAGAAGGCAACTTCGTCGGCGGTAGGGTCGCGGTCGACCTCGGGAGCGCGGCGCTACGCCTGGCGCAGCACGTGCTCGCGCCACCGCCGGGATGGGCGACAGCATCCGCGAAGGCGCCGCTGTCCGCGCAATGGAACATCGATCTGCGCGTCGTCGCCGAGTGGGTGCAGCCGTGCGTGGCGCGTATGCAAGACGACGGCACGGGGCCGCGCCCGGCCGATGTACCGAACCTGGCCGCGATGCTCGACGAATACGGCGTGCGCAGCGGGCGCGCGTTCGCGCACTCGATCGATCCCGACGACAACAGCGGCGTTGGAGTGGTCGCGCTCGATCTCACGCACCCGCGCTACTTCGCGTCGCTGCTCGGTCAAATCCCGATGCGCAGCAAGTTCGAGAAGACGCGGCAGTTCGGCGCGTACAAGGGCAAGCACCTGTCGGTGCCATTCGTCGCGACCGCGGACTACGTGCTCGACGATCGCGTGTTCATCGCCGCCATGGGCGACGGTCAGCTCCAACGCGCCGCGACCGGCGCACCGGCCGCGCCGCCCCCGGCGTTCGCGATCGACCTGTTGCCGCCGGGGCTGTCGGTCGGCGTTTGGACGTGGCTGTTTACCGAGGCCGACCTGCCCAATCCCAAGCGGCTCGCGCAACGGCTGCAGACCTGGAACGACATCCACTTTTCCGCGCAGATCGATCGCGAGCGCCTCGTGATCGATGCGCAGGGCAACCGGCGGTAAGAGCCAGGCGCCCAATGGGAATGTGCTAGGTTCCGCCCGTGGCAGAAGCGCCGCCCGTCGTTCGCTTACGCGACGTCACCAAGAGCTACGGCACCGGTGCCGGAAGGAGCCAGGTGCTCCGCGGCGTCAGCTTCGACATCGACAAGGGCGAGCTGATCGCGCTGGTCGGTCAGTCGGGCTCCGGCAAGTCGACGCTGCTCAACATTATCGGCGGCCTCGATCAGCCGGATAAGGGTGAGGTCGAGGTGCTCGGCGTCGATACACTGCGCGCGAACGATGCGACGCGCGCGAGGCTGCGCAACCAATCGATCGGGTTCGTGTTCCAAGCGTTCAACTTGCTCGATCACCTGAGCGTCCTCGAGAACGTCACGATCCCGTCGTCATTCTCGTCGAACAGCCGCGACGTCAACGGACGCGGCGGTGAGGCGCTGCGTCGCGTCGGGCTGTCGGACTTCGCGAAGCGCCGACCCGGCGAGCTCTCGGGCGGCCAGAAGCAACGCGTCGCGATCGCACGCGCGCTGTTCAACTCGCCGAGCTTGCTGCTGTGCGACGAGCCGACGGGCAACCTCGATTCCGAAACCGGCAAGGAAGTGATCGACTTTTTCCGCGAGCTGAACGCGAAGGACGGTGTCACGCTGCTCATCGTCACGCACGAGCGCCGCGTATCGAGTGTCGCCAAGCGCGTGATCGCGATGAAGGACGGCATGCTCGTCGAGACGACGGATGAAGCGCTGGCCGCGCAGGCAGGTCCCGCATGATGCCCGCTGGCAACCTCACCAAGATGGTGGTCGCAAACACGCTGCGAAGCCCGAAGCATTTCGTGCTCTCGGTGTTCGGGATCGTGATCGGCATCGCGACATTCGTGGTGTTCCTCGCGTCGACGGAACAAGTCCAAGCGGTGCTCGAGAAGATCTTTCCGCTCGAGCAGGTGCAGGTGGTGGCGCCGCGGGCGTCGCTGCTCGGCAAGGACATCAGCAAGAAGCTCGACGACGACATCGTCAAGACGATCCTTGCGCGGCCCGAGGTCGGCAGCGCCGTACCGCGGATGAGCCTCGCGTTCCCCGCGTTCGGTCGCGGCAACTTCGAAGGCAGCGACCTGCGCTTCGAGGTCGGCGGCTTTGCCGACGGTGTCGATCCGAATTTCGTCCAGTCCGACGAGCGAACCAAAGAGCTGTTCAAGGACTGGATGGGCGACGAGAACGATCTGCACCGGGTCCGCTGTGTGTCGTATGCGCCGGCGGCGCCGCCTGCACCCGTCGATACCGTGTGTCCGGCCGGCTGCAAAATCGACGAGCCCGAGCCAGTCGACAAGGACGAGGTGATCCAATCGCCCAAGGCGCCGCCGAAGGACCGGCAAACCAAGCTGCCTACCTCGGTCGCCGAACGCGATGCGCTGCCGCCGGTGCAGATCGCAGGCGCGAAGGGCGAGTACATGAATGCGTGCCCCGACCCGGATCGCTACTACTGCGATGATGGAACCGGGCGTTGCGAGCATCGCGTCCCGCTCGTGATCTCGCCGACCATGATCGAGCTCTACAACGGGCAGTTCGCGAAGTCGCACGGCCTGCCGATCGTCGACATCGACTTCGTCAAGTGGGTGACCCAGCGCGGCGGCCTGTCGGCGATGCGGTTCTCGGTCGGCCTCGGTCAGACGACGATCGCGGGCAGCAACACGACGATCAAGCGCCGGCCCCGTCGCGTCGAAGCGGTGCTCGTCGGCGTCAGCCCGCGCGCGATGCCGATCGGCATGACGATGCCGATGCAGTACATCCAGCGCTGGAATCGCGAGTTCATGGGCGAGGAAGCCGCGACGACGTTCTCGTCGATCATCGTCACGCTCAAGGATCGCAATCAGATCGCGCCGTTCGCACAGTGGCTGCAGGACTCGCTCGATCTTCGTCTCGAAGACTCGCTCGGCGAGAAGTTCGCGACCGTGCTGTTCGTGATCCGGCTCGTGCTCGTGCTGATCTCGCTGATCATCATCGGCATCAGCGCGATCAACATCGCGCACAACTTCTTCATGCAGGTCACCGAGCGCCGGCGCGAGCTCGGGTTACTTCGTGCGGTCGGCGCAACGCAGGGCGACGTCCGCATGGTCGTGCTCGGCGAGGCGGCGCTGATCGGTCTGATCGGTGGCCTACTCGGCGTCCTGCTCGGGCTCGCGATCGCGGCGGGCATCGACTACGCCTCGGCCCACTACCTCCCGCGGTTTCCGTATAAGCCCACGACTTGGTTCAATTTCAAGTGGTGGATCTGGGGCGGCGGCCTGGCCTGCGCCGCCGGATTCGCGGTGCTCGGCGGCTACCTCCCGGCTAGGCGCGCCTCGACCATGGAACCGGCTCAGGCACTGACGCAGAATTAGCTGTAATTCCGACGATCCCCGATGTACCACTACGGCCCAGCGGGGAGTAAAGCTCTTGTGGCCCAAGGAATCGAATTCGGATAGGGTCCCAGATGGTGGCGATGTTGCGCGCATCGCTCCGGGTATTCGCAACGTGAAGAAGCCGACGCCTTTCGGCAAGTACTACTTACTCGAGCGGATCAACACCGGTGGCATGGCCGAGGTGTTCCGCGCGAAGGCTTTCGGCGTCGAAGGCTTCGAACGTCTCGTTGCGGTCAAGCGCATCCTGTCGAACATCGCGGAGGACAAAGAGTTCATCCGCATGTTCATCGAGGAAGCGAAGCTCGCGGTTCAGCTGAACCACGCGAACATCGCGCAGATCTTCGACCTCGGTGTCGTCGACGGTAGCTACTACATCGCGCTCGAGCACGTGCATGGCCGTGACCTGCGCGCGATGTTCGATCGCTGCCGCCAGATCGGCGATCCGATGCCGGTCTCCCAGGCGTGCTTCGTCGTCATGAAGGTCTGCGAGGGCCTCGACTACGCGCACAACAAACGCGATCAAGCGGGCCGCGAGCTGCACCTCGTGCATCGCGACGTGTCGCCGCAGAACGTGCTCGTGTCGTTCGAAGGCGAAGTGAAGCTGATCGACTTCGGCATCGCGAAGGCCGCTGGCAAAGGATCCAAGACGCAGGCCGGCATCCTCAAGGGCAAGTTCGGCTACATGTCGCCCGAGCAGGTGCGCGGCATTCCCGTCGACCGCCGCAGCGACGTGTTCTCGTGCGGCATCGTGCTCTACGAGCTGCTCACCGGCGAGCGCCTGTTCGTCGGCGAGAGTGATTTCTCGACGCTCGAGAAAGTGCGCAACGTCGAGATCCTGCCGCCGTCGACGTACAACCGCCGCATTCCCGACGAGCTCGAGCGCATCGTGCTCAAGGCGCTCGCGAAGGATCCCGACGAGCGTTACCAGAACGCGATCGATCTCCACGACGAGCTGCAAGCATTCGTCTACACAGCCGGCGAGTTCTACTCGCGCAAAGATCTCGCGGGCTGGATGAAGAAGACGTTCGGCCGCGAGATCGAAGAAGAGACCGCGAAGCTCGAGAGCTATCGCCAGCTCAAGGCACCTGCCGCGGAAGCGCCCGCCGGCCTCCGCGTACCGGCAGGCTCGCGCCCACCAACGGCCGCACAAACGCCGCGCGCACGTGACTCGGGCCGCCAGTCGGGCCAGCACAAAGCCGCGCCGCCACCGCCGCCATCGGGACGCATGTCCCAGCAGATGCCGGCCGTGAGAGACGCAGGCGCCGCAACGCCCGCGCCCACGATCCAACGCGCGCGCAAGAACGACGACTCCGGTCAGCTCGCGTGGGACGACGACGAGCTCGAGACCCAGATCTACGACAACCCGGAAGAGGAAGCGGCCAAGCGCAGTGGCATCGCGGCGAAACCGAACAAGTCGGGCGGCCTGCCGATCGCGGCACCGCCGGCCACGCCGCTACCGAGCCCGGCCTCGACGCTGAGTGGTGGTGCGCCGCCACCGCCAACCGGCACGGGCCCGGATCTGTCGTCGCTCGTGTCGACCGCGCGCGGCTGGGATTCCGGCCCCAAGGGCGTCGCGAACGCTGGCTCGAACGGCAGCTCGGTGTCGCCGCCGCCCTCGTTGATCGCGACGGGCTCGTCGAAGGGACCCACGCCCGAAGATCCGCTCGCCGCGCTCGCAGCGAGCTACTCGGCGCCCCCTATCTCCGCACGTGATCTGCCTGCGCCCCGCCTCACGCCGGATCCGATGTTCGACCCGATGGCGTCGTTCGGCTCCGGCATGCTCGGCCGCAAGGACCAGCGCAAGGGCAAAGGCATGCTGTGGGTCGCGATCGGTGGAGCCGCCGTCGCGGTGGTCGCCGTCGTGGTCGTGATCGCGATGACCGGCGAAAAGCAGGACGGCGCACCGGCCGCCTCGGTCGACCAAGCGTCAGGTGCCGCGGTTGCCCCGGTACCCGCCGTCGCGGGCGATCAGAACACCGGCTTCGATCTCTATGTCGTGCCTCCCGGCACGATGACGTGGCGCCTCGACGGTGAAGCGCGGACCGACAAGCTGCCGTCGCGCATCCGCGGCATCTCGCCGGGCCAGCACACGGTCGCGATCGACGCGCCGCCTGGCTTCATGAGCCAGAACATGCCGATCCAGGTCGAGCTCGGCAAAGCGCCGAAGGTCGAGATCGTCCTCCAGCCACTCGACATCGCGGGCTCGTTCGACAGCGTCCCCGCCGGTGCGACGGTCTCGCTGATCGTCGACGGTAGGCGCGAAGCGCTCGGCCCGAGCCCCGCCAAGACCAAGCTCGATCCACGTAAGACCTATCAGGTGTTGTTCGAGAAGCCGGGCTTTGTCTCGATCAACCGCCCGATCGTGTTCACGGGCGGCAACGAAGAGAAGGTCGCCGTCACGCTCGAGAAGGCCAGCGGCTCTTCGGCCGAGAAGACGCCTGTCGCTTCGATCACGCCGCCGCCGGCGAAGGAGCCGAAGGAACCCAGGCTACCGAAGGTCGCGAAGGGCGAGCCGAAGGACACCAAGACCGAGCCGAAGGACACCAAGGCCGAGCCGAAGGACACCAAGGTCGAGCCGCCACCACCCGCCGCGAAGGGGCAGGGCACGCTCCTGCTTGGATCGAAGCCGCCGTGCGACATCTACATCGACGGCAAGGACACCGGCATGCAGACACCGCAACGCGACATCAAGCTGTCGGCCGGCAAACACAAGATCACGCTCGTCAACAACGAGTTCGGGATCAAAGAGACGTTCTCCGTCGAGATCAAACCCGACGCGGTCGAGAAGCAGATCAAAGACTACTCGGACCGCATTCCGAAGTAAGGCTCGGCGCAGGTCGACGCGCTACTCGGCCCAGCCCATCGTCGTCGCCCACTCGGCGAATTGCTTCTCGACTTCGGCAGGCGCCATCGACACGCTGAGCACGTCGCGCGCGACTTCGTTGTAGCCGGCGCGAAACGCGAGCTCCGCAAACCCGGTCGCGATGCGCGGCGCTTGCTTGATTTGCTCGATGTGCGGCGCGAGCACCTGGTACGCGCGGCCCCACAGCTCGAGCGTCGCCAGCTCGCTCGCGCGCGCCTGCAGTTGCGCCGGACCGGTGGCAGCGGCCGCCGCTTGATGGGCGGCAGACGCTTTTGCGACTTGGTCGTCG
>DATDCH010000700.1:0-4033 GCA_036524455.1 Kofleriaceae bacterium
ACCTCGGCTCCAACAACGGCACGTTCATCAATGGGGTCAAGCTGCATGGCCCGACTCAGATCCGTCACGACGACGAGATCATGATCGCGAACAACAAGATCCGCGTCGAGGCGCAGGATCATCCGAGCGAACAGCAAAGCCAGGTCGTGACGATCGTCGACGTCGGCGGCCAGGCATTGATCAAGTCACGCGAAGACTCGACAGCGGGCCGCCATCCGCTCATCAGCTCCGGCCTGATCAACGTCAGCGATCAAAAGGCCGTGCGCCTGATCGAGCGCAAGCTCGATGCGGTCACTCACATCCTGCAAGCGATCGCGGCGTCGGATGGCGAACCGGCGTTGCTCGAGAAAATCGTCGATGCGCTGCTCGATCTGTTTCTTCAAGCCGAGAGTGTCGGCGTGCTGCTCGAAGACGAGCGCAGCGGCGAGCTGCGCGTCCAGGTCCAGCGCCATCGCCAGCGCCCCAAGAGCGATCCATCGGCGACTGGACCGCGCCATCCACCGAACGAGCTGCGCGTGCCGGGCACGATCATCCAGCACGTGGTCAGCGACAAGCGCGGCGTGCTGCTCGGCGAAACCTCCGACGAGGCAAACGAAGCAGTCGGCACCCGCATGGGTGCGCCGCTCATCTATCACGGGGCGCACTACGGCGTGGTTTACGTCGAGAGTGCGCGGCAATCGTTCCGTCAGGAAGACGTCGACTTGCTGCAAGCGATCGCAACACAAGCCGGGCTCGCGATGCACGCGACCCGCGTCGCCGGCCAGCTCGCGACGCGCGAGAGACTCGAGCGCGATCTGCGGGTCGCGCGCCAGATCCAACGCAGCCTGCTGCCGGCGCACGTTCCGCAGGTGGTCGGTCTCGACTTCGCCGTCCACTACGAGCCCGCGTATCAGATCGGCGGCGACTTCTACGACTTCATCTGGCACGACCCCGCGCACCTCGGTCTCGTCGTCGGCGACGTCGCGGGCAAAGCGATCAGCGCCGCGCTCTACATGGCCCGCCTGACGAGCGAGCTCCGCTCGCGCGCTGCGATCGCCCGCACGCCCGCGCGCCTGCTCCGCCGCGTCAACCAAGAGATCGCGCAGCTCGGTGACGACGGCATGTTCGCGACGCTCGTCTACTGCATCTACGATCTCGAGACCCGCAGCCTCGTGTTCACGAACGCGGGCCATTGCGTGCCCCTGCTCCGCCGCGGCGATCGCGTGTTCCCGTTGCAAGCCGAGCGCGCCCATACGCCGCCGCTCGGTGTCACGCCCGAGCTCGAAGCCGGCGAAGCGCGCGTGCAGCTCCACTCGGGCGACATGCTCATTATGGTGTCGGACGGCATCCTCGAAGCGCGTGATGCCCGCGGCATCGAGTACGGGCTGTCCCGGCTGTCCCGGCGCATCCGGACCGCCCGCGGGCGGGCCGAGGACGTGGTCAAAGCGATCCTCGCCGACCTCGATGGCCACTCTCAGGATCAGGCGCAGGGCGACGACATGACGATCCTCGCGATGGCGATCGAGGAGCGCCGGGCGAAGCGCAAGACCACGACAATTCCAGGGGTTTTGCCTGCCGAGCTGCCCGCCGCGACCCGGCTCTCCAGCGAGGGTGGCACCGAGCTAACCGGGCCCGATTCCGGACCGACCCGCGCCAGCGAGGACGACGGCGACTAGGGGTTGCCAAGTCCCGGGACTCCATGCCATAAGTCCCAGCCCCGGAGTTTCGCCATGGCTAAAAAAGGTAAATCAGGCCGCGAGTTGATCCGCCTCGTTTCGACGGCGGACACCGGCTTTTTCTACACGACGTCGAAGAACCGCAAGCGCACCCCCGACAAGCTCGTGCTCAAGAAGTACGACCCGGTCGTTCGCAAGCACGTCGAATTCAAAGAATCGAAGATCTAGGAGACGTGCCATGTCGCGCGTGTGTCAAGTCACCGGGAAAAGGCCGCTCGTCGGCTCGAACGTCAGCCACTCGAACCGTCACACCAAGCGTCGCTTCGAGATCAATCTCAAGACCAAGCGGTTTTGGCTCGAAGACGAGAAGCGCTGGATCACGCTGCGCGTCTCCGCACGCGGCATGCGTCTGATCGACAAGCTGGGTCTGCCCGCGGTCATCGCGCAGCTGCGCGACCGCGGCGAGAAGTTCTAAAGCGTGCGTGCGTAAGCACGCGCCTCGAGCGATCGGCGCGCCGCCACGGTGGCGCCGGTTCGGTCGCTGCCTGCATGGTCGCTTGGCGACCGTGCCGTTGCTCGCGCTACTGGCCGCGTGCCCGGGTCGGCCGCAAACGCCGCGCGTCCCGCCAGCCGCCGACGCGACGATCGCGATCGATGGATCGATCCGCGGCGTGGCAGGTGATGCCGCCGGCCGGTTCGTCTCGGTCGAGGTCGACAAGGCCACCACCACGATCCGCGCCTACCGAAACAACGCCGTTGCCTGGAACGCACCCCTCGCAGGAAGTGCAGGCCCGCTGGCGGTAGGCGACAAGTTGCTCGCCTGCATCGTGTCCAAGCGCCCAGGCGCTGACACGGTTCGCGGCGATCCTGCAGCCGCGGTCTCCGCGATCGACATCGCAACGGGCAAGCCGGCGTGGCAGATCGTCTTCGACTCCACCGACTGGGCCATCGCATCATCGGTGGCTGCGCATCGCGACGGCTTCATCGTCGGCGGCCTGTTCGGCGGCACCCTGCGCGCGCGCAATCACGTCGTGAGTAGCGCAGGCGGCAGCGACGGCTTCGTCGCGCGCGTCACCGCGACCGGCGACATCGCGTGGCTCGTGCGCACGGGCGGCGCCGGCGCCGATGGCGTGCAAGGCGTCGCCACCAGCGGCGACCGCATCGCGATCGCGGGCACGTTCACGTCGTCGGGCGCCGAGCTCGGCGGCGCAACGCTCGCGCCCTACGACGAGCGCTCCCCGTTCGGCGATGCATTTGCCGCCGAGCTCGACGGCAAGGGCAAAGCGAAGTGGTCGCAGACGTTCGGCGGCAAAGCCGACGACGCGGTCGCCGGTGTCGCGATCGACGCGCGCGGCAACGTCGTCGTCGCCGCCAGCGTGCGCGAAGTCGTTCACGTCGGCAGTGCGCAACTCGTCACGTCTGGCCAAAGTGACGGCATCCTCGTCTGGTACGGCGAGCGCGGCGAGCAAGGCACCGCGGTGCTCGTCGGCGGGCTCGAGTTCGACGGCCTGCGCGCGATCACCGCAGTCGGTGACAAAGTGATCGCGGGCGGTTTCTTCTCCGGCTCGATCAAGCTCGCCGATCGCACGCTCACCGCAGGCGGCGGTGACGACTCGTTCATCGCCGCCTTCGATCACAACGGCACGATCGCGCTCGCGTGGCACGTCGGCGGCGATGGGCGCGAAGAGCTCGCGTCGCTCGCGTCGATTCCCGGCGGGTTCGTCGCGGGCGTCGCGCACACCGCGAAGGCATCGATCGAGCAGGCGCAGCTCGCCGCGCCGAAAGATCCAATGCGCGGCGGCGCGCTCGTCGTGCGCGGCATGCGCTGAGCTGCTGCGCTGCCGTGCAACGAGTTACCGGCGCGGCGCCACGCGCTACGTCAGACCTCGACGACCATGCGCTCGGGGCCACGACGCCGCTCTTTGATCCGGAACAACAATTCGATCTCGAAACCACGCCCGCCGATCGTCACCAACGAACGGCCGCGTTCTCGCCTCGCGTCACGCGATGTCGATCCATGAGACCCGTCCCGGAGGATGCGCGAGCTGCAGTTGCGTCTCGCGCTCTAGTCAGCGCGACTCGTCGCGCGCCCGCGCGTCCCGCAGAGCGCACACTGCGAACGTGAAAGCTCCAGGGCGGTCGACCGGCGGACCTGACAGGACGGGCGCGCTCGCGCGATTTCGCTACACCTCGACGAGCATGCGCTCTGGAGCCTCGAGGCGCTCCTTCACCGCGACGAGGAACGAGACGGCTTCCTTGCCGTCGACGACCCGATGGTCGTACGACATCGCGACGTACATCATCGGCCGCACCTTGACCTCGTCGCCGAGCACCATCGGGCGCTTGACGATGTTGTGCATGCCGAGGATGCCGGTCTG
>DATDCH010000701.1:0-3303 GCA_036524455.1 Kofleriaceae bacterium
CTGCCGCGGCTCCGGCTACCGCTGCGGCTGCGGTTCCTGTTTCGCCGCCGGATGCCAGTCCTGGTCCCGGGTCGGCGGATCCTGATCCCGCCACCGCTCGCGCCGCGACTTCCGCTGATCGCGCGCCGACCGACGAGCCCCGCAGCGCGCCGCCGCTCACCGGCAAGCTCGCCAAGGTGATGCGTGCCCTCGCGCGCCGCAAGCTCGACGAAGCGCACGCGATCGCCAAGACCTGGCACGCCGACGAGCCGGGTAACGTGCTCGCCCTGGTCGCGCTCGGCGAGGTGCTCGAAGCGAGAGGTGACGCCAGCACCGCGGCTCGCATGTACGGGTCGATCATCGATCTGTTCCCGGCCCGTGCCGACCTGCGCCGCTTCGCCGGGGAGCGGCTCGAGCGTCTCGGCGCTCGCTCGCGCAAGCTCGTGATCGATACGTATCGCAAGTCCGTCGCGGATCGGCCCGATCACGTCAGCGGCCATCGCCTGCTCGCGTATGCGCTCGTTCGCGCCGATGACTACGCCGGCGCGTTCGCCGCGATCCTCGCCGGCGTCGACCGCAAGTACCCCGACGGCCGGTTCGCCGGCGCCGACCGCGTGCTCGCCGAAGACGCTGGAATGATCGCGGCCGCGTACCTCGCGAACGGCGGCAACCGCGCCGAGGTCCTGCATGCGCTCGCCAAGCGCAAGCTGTCGCTGATCCAACAGCCCTCGACGCGCTTCATCATGTACTGGGAGACCGACGCAAACGACGTCGACTTCCACATCCGCGATCGATTCGGCGGCCACGCTTTCTACCAACAGAAATCGCTGCCGTCGGGCGGTGAGCTCTACGCAGATGTCACCACCGGCTACGGCCCCGAATGCTTCGCGATCCAAGGCACGCCGAAGGCCGGGCCTTACCGGCTGTCGATCAACTACTACTCGAAGGGACCGATGGGCTACGGCATGGGCCTGCTCGAGGTCCAGCGCTTCGATGGCAAGCGCTTCACGTTCGATGAACGCCCGTACGTGATCATGACCGATCGCTCGTTCGTCGAGCTCGGCTCGTTCCGGTAGGCGCCGGTTCAGACCAGCCTGGCTCTTTGAGTTTCGGGCCGTTCGTTCGTCGGCTACCGTGGAACGTCGTTTGTGATGGTGGTGCGCGTCGAGTTTGACTAAGGTGCGCCGCCGATGCGCTCTACCGTGCTCCTTGTCGTCGCAGCTTGCAGCTCGCCCACCGCCTCGATCGAAGTCGATGCCACGGTAGCGAGTCCCGATGCGACGGAGAGCGCTGCCGATGCGCCCGCCGCGACCGGTTTCGGCGAGCTGTCGGGGATGTGCGGCGTCTTGATGGCGATGGACATGACCTCGCCATCGCCAATGCTGGTGCGCGACACGTTTACGTTCGAGCGGCAGTATGTCGATCCGACCGATCGGCCGCTGCTCACCGAGGGTGGGCGCCGCCTCGCCGAGACCCCGAACGCGGGCGGCAGCTCGGGGCTATCGGAAGTCTTCGCGTTCGAACAGCTCGCGCGCTGCGAGCTGGCAACGCTGCTCAAGACCGAGACCGAGATCGTCTACGACCAGGCCGGAAAGATCACAGACCTCGAGGTCACGCTCGACGGCCACAAGATCGGCGTCAGTGTCACGCGAGCGGTCGCGTACCCATTCGGCTCGACGTACACGATGGATGCGGCCGCGATGCTGCTGACGCGCAAGCTTGGCGACATCCAGCTGTCGACCGCGAACGTGTCGGCGCAGGATCGGTGGAGCAAGCAGGTGCTCGCGATCCTCGCGTGGGACGCCACGGTCGCCACTACGGTTGCGCAGGCGTGGAACGGACTCGACGCGTCGGTCAAGGCCGATACGATCGTCGTGCTGACGCTGACCGACGGTCAGGACCTCTTCATTTACTCGAACATGTAGAGCTTCGCGGCGACCTGATCACTTCTTCTTCGCTGCCTTCACGAACGCCGTGCGCATCTGGTCCTGCCACTTGTCGGGCGCGACTTCCTTCGGCCCGACGAACTTGAACACGGTGCCGGTCTTGTCGACGCTCGCGGTGAACTTCTTCACCTTGCTGTTCACTTCGATCTTGATCGTTCCGCGCTTCGCGGGCGGCGGGTTCTCCGAGAAGTATTGCAGCGCATGCGTGTGGTACTGGAGCCACAGCGGATCGTGGTCGTCGTCGCAGTCGTCGCCGTCAACGCTGATCGAATAGCTGAACGACTTCTTGAATGCCTCGATGGTCGCCTCGACGCGCTCGCGGTTCTTGGCCTTCTCGGTCGTGCCCGAGCCCTCGAGTGTCGACCAGTCGTCACCGGTGACGTGCTTCGCGAAGTCGACGATGTAGCGCGTCGACATTTGGATGAGGTTGGTCGCCCGGCTGTCGCGCGTGAGCTTGGCCCAGCACTTCGCGCCGAGCTTGAAGCTCATCAGCTTGCCGACGGTGGCCGCGCGATAGTTGTCGCTCGTGAGCTCGCGGACGTCCTCCGAGAGCTCTTGGGTGTCGGCGTATGCGACGGTCGTGGTGGCGATCAGGACTGCTGCGATGTGGAGCTTCATGTCGGCATTAGACGGTTCGCCTCGTACAGGTATTCCGGTTCGAAGAACGATGATTGTGTCGCCTGCAGCGTGTCGCCTCGACGGTGACACGTCGGACCGTTTCGCTCGCGCACCAGCGGCGAAGCGATCGCCGACCGCGGATCGGCTACTCGCGCGGGATCCAAACGCAGCCGCGCTTGGTGTCGCTGACGTCGAGCAAGTATTCGCCGGCCGGCGTCGCTCTCTTCTCGGCGAACCAGACCGCGGCGCGCGTGTCGACACGAGTCAGCCGGCCGCTGTCGACGTCGATGTTGGTGCTGCCAGCGTCGCGCTTCTTCTCGGCGCACGTACGCGCGAACGCGAGCAGCGCCTTGTCCGCCGCGGTGTGCTTCGCCTTCGCGATCACGCGCGGAGGGGACGCCGGGTCGCCGGAGTTTTGTTCGAACCTCGCGTCGGATGCATCGCTGACAACGGCGAGCGCGTCTCCGGCGGCCGTGGGCACGTCCCCGGCAAGCGAGCTGGCGTCGGTGGGCGCCGCGGCGCCGTCGTCACGCGTGGGCTTGGGCTCGCGCGATGTCGAGCCACAACCGAACGTGACGAGCAGGAGCAGGCAATGTGACCAGGAAGGTAACCGCATAGAAACTCCGAACGAGATGGCCATGACCGATTCCACGCCCGACGCGCGAGTTGGATCTTTGTGCGATTTGTTCGCGACTTTTGCGTGCGGCGAGCATCGCAACGCGACGCCTCGGTGACCGCCGTGGCGGGTCAGCTGAGCTTG
>DATDCH010000702.1:0-7316 GCA_036524455.1 Kofleriaceae bacterium
CAATCCGGTGCGCCTGCTCAAGCTGCGGTTGCGGCGCCCCGACTTTCGCACCCATCGCAAGATCGTGGTCTGCGATGGCCGCGTCGGCTTCACCGGCGGCATGAACATCACCGACTCGCACAGCGCGGCGTTTGGCCCCGACTACTGGCGCGACACGCACCTCCGCATCGCCGGCGCCGCGGTCTGGCCGCTGCAGCGGCTGTTCGCCGAGGATTGGTACTTCGCGACCGATACGCTGATCCCGGTGGACGCCGACGTGTTCCCGCCGCCGGTACGCGACGGCCAGCACCTCGTCCAGGTGGTCGGCTCCGGCCCTGACTCCGACGCGTTCGCGATCCACAAGGTGCTGTTCACCGCGATCAACCAATCGACCGATCGCTGCTGGCTCACCACGCCATACTTCGTGCCCGACGAAGCGTTGCTCACGGCGCTGATCACCGCAGGTCTGCGCGACGTCGACGTGCGCTTGCTCGTGCCCAAGAAGGGTGACAGTCGGCTCGTCGACATGGCCGCGCGCAGCTATTTCCCCGAGCTGCTCGCCGCGGGCGTGCGCGTCTACGAGTACGAGTCGCGCTTCATTCACGCCAAGACGATGGTCTGCGACGACGACGTCGCGATCATCGGCACCGCGAATCTCGACAACCGCAGCTTTCGGCTCAACTTCGAGGTCGCGGCCATCATCTATAGCGGCTCGATCAACTTCGCGCTCGCCGACGCGTTCGTCGCCGACCTGAGCGGAAGCCGCGAGCTCAATCGCGGTGACTACGACAAGCAGCCACTGATGCGCCGTCTCGGCCAAGCCACCGCGCGGCTGATCTCGCCGCTGCTCTGACGCTCACTTGTGGACGCGGCCGAACACGATCGGCGTCACGATGTACCACTCGCTCGCGGTGCCGCTCCAGCCGTACTGGATGACGTTGCCGTCGTCGTCGGTCAGAAACAGCAGCGTGCCGATGCCGAAGCCGCCGTCCTCGTCGCTCGCGCGCGCGTCGTCCTGGTGATAGCCGCGCGTCGAGTCGGCGATCCGCACGGCCCACGCGTTTGGAATCTCCGGGATCGGCAGCGGCCTTTCGACGACGAACCCGACATGCCCGGTGTTCTTGCTCGGCATCCCGCGCGGACGCCGCCACGCGAACAGGTCGCCGGGCATCACGTTCGCTAGACCGACGATGCGCTGCCAGCCGTTGCGCGGCTTCTTGGTCGGCGCGCGCTCGATCGCGGCCGCGAAATCACGCGCCACCGGCCGACTGCTCGCGAGGTTGCGCAGCGCCTGCGGTGCCGCGCGGCGCAACACCCACGCCGCCATGCCGGAGCAGTCCCAGTGGTACACGCCGTCCTTCGCCTTCACGACCGTGCGCGCCTGGTACGACGACTCGCGCAGCGTCGCCGCGATCTCGTCGAGCTCGGCGAGCACTCGCTTGCCCGCGCGCTGCGGCGGCTCGGGACGCGGTTCGCTCGTCTTGGGCTCGGGCGGCAGCGGTCCGTCGATCGGCGCGTTGACGAGCGGCCACGGCACGCCCTCGTGGATCCCGACGTCGAGCTTGCGCTGACTACGCAGCGGTTCGCGTCGAGTATCGGCATGCTCGGCGTACGCGACGCCGAGCACCGAGCACGTGACAGCGAGCGCGAGCCACCGCATGCGACAGAGCATGACGCGCCGACGCCGCGCCTGCCAGCGGGCGATTGCCACCGGCTGCCAGCAGCGGGTTTTCGCGCCGCCGCTATGATCGTCCCATGCGGATCGCCCCGTCGCTGTTCGTCCTCGCCATGACCTCGCAGGCCTACGCCGACACGGCCGTTTCCCTCGACTTCGGTTACGTGCGTAACCGGGTCGCGGTGACCGACCAGACCACGCTGAACGGGGAGTCGGCCCGCTTCGGTCTGCGCATCTCGCTGGGCCGCTACTTCCATTTCGGCGCCGAAGCGGAGGAGGGCCGGCTGGCTGGCCAGAGCTCGTTGCCAAACGGTGCGGTCGCGCGACCCTCGACGCCGGAGCCGCAAGGCCCGCTCGATGGCAACACGCTCGGTCTCAAGATGTTTGCGGGCGCACACACCAACCTCGGCAGGTTTACGGTCGGGGCCGATCTCGCGGGCGGTGTTCGCGACACCTGGGTCTCGGGCGACCTCGGACCCGACATCGCAGGTCGCAAGAACGAGCCGCTGCTCGAGCTGCGCAGCCGCGGCGACTTCTGGATGACGAAGAGCACGACGATCGGTGCGGTCGCAAGCAGTGACCTGCTCGATCGCCGGCACTCGTCGTTCGCGGCGGTGTTCGCGCTGCACTTCGATTGAGAAGCGGTATCGTCGCCGCGACGCGCATGGCCTGCACGAGCTGCAATGACACCGGACTGGTCGAAGCCAGTGTAGGCGAATACTTCCTGCTCGAGCGCGAGATGCTCACGCGCTACGGCTGGACCGAATTCCCGCCGCTTCGCAAACCGTGCGACGCGTGCCGTCGCGCGCTCGAACAGAGCCTGATGAGCAGTGCGTGGCGAATGCTGACGACCGCGTGGGCGTCCGTGCGCGACCTCAACCCGAAGTGATCGGAGTCTGCGCGGCTACGAACGCTGGTCCTCGGGCAGGTACTTGCCCAGGCGCGACGGCTTGGCGAGCGCCCGCATGAAATCGACCTTGGTCTGCGCCCGCGACAGCTTCAGCGGGCTGAAGTCCATGATGTCGTGCGGCATCAAGTAATCGATCTCGGCCGACGCGAGCGCGCGCGACGCGACGTCGACCAGCGCGCGAACCATCTCACCGACACGATCCGGCGACGCTTGATCGATCGCATCGAGCTGCAAGCGAATCTCCTGCTCCTTGACGTCGCGGATCGATTGCTTGCCGTTGCCGTCGTCCTCCCAGATGATCAAGCGCACGACGATGCCGAACCGCTCGGCGTCGAGCTGCTCGACGGAAACGTATTCGAGGCTAGCGAGGTTGGCAGTCGCAGGGAATTCCGCTCGCAGCGTCTGATCGAGGAAGTCCCGCATCGGCCCGAGTGTAAGCGCGGCGTGCATCGCTGGTCAGCAGAGACTCGTGTACGTTACGCGGGAGAAGTGAGCGGCACGCTGTTCAGTTTTCGCATGGTCCCGATCATCTCGGGAATGCTCGCGGTCCGGCGCATCGACGCGATGGCTTTGGTGCGCGAGGCGGGGCTGCCCGAGGAGTCGCTCCACGGTGAAGTGATCGCGCCACTCGTGCGCGTGCAGCGCTTCATCGATCTCGCGGCCACGCATCTCGATGCCCCGCTGTTCGGCCTCGAGCTCGGAGACCGGATTCCGCCTGGAGCGTTTGGGGTCACCGAGTTCTTGGTGCGCAGCGCGCCGACGGTCGAGCGCGGATTGCAGGTGCTCTGCGAGTTCGCACCGCTGATCAACCCGATCCTCGACCTCGAGCTCGTCGTCGAGCCAACGCACGGTCAGTTTCACTACGCGATTCCGTCGCAGCGCGATGCACTTGGCTGCCAACTCAACGAGTACACGCTCGCGCTGATCGTGCGCCAGTTCACCCTCGTGTTCGGCGAACGCATGCCGCTCGAGCGCGCGTGGTTCGCACACAGCCGGCGCGCGCACGCCGATGCCGTCGCGCAGCGGCTCAGCTGCAACGTCGCGTTTCAAGCCGCGGACTGTGGCTTCGCCGTGTCGCGTGCGTGGTTGCAACGCACGGCACCGACCGCAGACGCGCCGCTGTTCGAGTTCTTGCTCGGCCAGGCGCGCGCGCAGCTCGCGAACATGGGCTCGCGTGACATCATCTCGCAGGTCGCACGCGTGATCGAAACACGCCTGGAGAGCGGCGAGCTCGGCGGGGCCGAGGTCGCGAAGGCGATGGCCACGACGCTGCGCAGCTTGCAACGCCACCTCGCCGACGCCGGCACCTCGTACCGCGAGGTGTTGCTGCACGTGCGCCGTCGCCGCCACGCGGAGCTCGCGCGGAGCGGCATGGCACCCGACGAGATCGCACGCCGGCTCGGGTTCGCGAACGTGACATCGATGCGGCGTTCGCTCGACGAATCAAGCGACGATTCGACCTAAACTCGCACGCGGGGCGCGAAGTTTCGAACCTTCATCATCGCTCGTGACCTCGGGCCGAGCCTGCGGTACACCAGAGACATGGCGCTTCGAAAACTGCTCGGATGCCTTTCGGTCGCGGCGCTCGTGTGTGCGCTGACGGCCTGCAAGGACAAGGACGCGGCCAAAAATCAGGCGGCTCTCGACAAGCGCTGCGAGCAGCTCGCCAAGGCCTGCGGTGACAAGGACAAGCACAGCGAGAAGCTCGTCTCGGAGTGCAAGCAGGCTGCGAAGAAGCAAGCCGAGAAGGGCTGCACCGACAAGGCGACCGCAGCGTACGACTGCTACGAGAAGGAGCTGTGCGGCGCCGGCGACAAGGTGTGGGCGCTCGACGATCTTCGCGTGCTCACCGAGCGACACAAGAAGTGCGTGGCCGAGCGAGACGCGAGCCACGACTGCACCGAAAAATAGCGTGAGAGGGATCGCCGCGTCGCGCTGCGAATAGCGTTGCTGGGCGCGCGGAACGCTTCGCCTGCGCGTGCCAATAGCGCCGCAGTAAGCGTGCGTGCGCATCACTCGCACCGAAGTGGCTTCCTTTACTTTCTCGCGTCGCCACATGGTGCGACCATGGAGGTCCGAAAACCTCGGGGGAGGACTTCGCTTGCTTAGAAGCCATCAATTCCAGATCAGTCTGGCGAGTGTCTGCGGTGTGCTCGCGCTCGTCGCGCTGCCCACGACCGTGTTCGCGCAGAACGCTGCGGCCGTCGAGTGCAGGAAAACCGAGACGCAGCCGGAGTGTCACGCTCGCTTGAAGTGCAAGGCCAACGAAGAGCTCGAGGCCTGTCAAAAGCGGCTACTGAAGTGCAAAGCCGACGAAGATTTGGAGACCTGCAAGAAGCGGGTTGCCTCCGAGCCACGCAATCAGCAGGGCAACCAGCAGGGCAACCAGCAGGGCAACCAGGGTCAGGGCGACGATCGCGGCCAGGACGATCGTGGCCGCGACGACGATCGAGGTCGCGACGACGACCGAGGTCGCGACGATGATCGAGGTCGCGACGATGATCGAGGTCGCGACGACGACCGAGGCCGCGACGACCGAGGTCGCGATGAGCAGACGGGGCGCGAACGGCGCGAGCGCGGGCGCGGTCGCGACGGTGGTGGTCGAGGGCGCGGCGATCGCGGCGGCGGTGGCGGCGGCGGTTTTCAGGCGAACAAGACGTTCGGTCTTGGCCTCGAGCTCGGTGAGCCGACCGGCCTCACCGGCAAGTTGTTCCTGTCCGACAAGGTCGCGCTCGACTTCGGCCTCGGCTGGATCTACCGCCACTACTATTACGGCGACGGACTCCACCTCTATGGTGACGTCCTGTTCCACCCGGTCTCGATCGCATCGACCGAGTCGTTCGAGCTGCCGCTCTACATCGGTCCTGGCCTGCGGTTCTGGGACTTCGAGTACTGCGTCGGCAACGTCTGCGGCTACGGCGGTTCGGCGATCGGCATCCGTATGCCGGTCGGCATCGCGTTCGACTTCAACAACGTCCCGCTGGACATCTTCATCCAGCTCGTCCCGGTCCTCGATTTCCTGCGCGGTGACTACTACGATCGGTACCGCGACCGAACGAACCTCGCGATCGACTTCTCCGTCGGCATTCGCTACTGGTTCAAGTAGCCCGCCGGGCTCGACGCTCGCTAAGGCATGATCCGGACGACGTACAGATCGGCACTGCCCGCCTGCAACGAGTTGTAGAACAGCTCGCAGCCGTCGGGTCGCAGGAAGGGCGTGTATTCCTGGCTGGTGTTGATGACAGGCACGAGCTGCGGTGTGCCGAACGGATCGGTCGTCTCAGCGCGCGTCGCGTACCAGATACTGAGCGGAGCGGGTGAACCCGGTCGGCTGGAGGTGAATACGATCACTCTGCCGGTCGAGATCAAGGCGGGGCTCGCTTCGTGGTCGACCGTGGCGAGGCCGGGCACGAGCTGTGGTGGGCCAAACGCGCTGCCATGTCCCGCGCGCTGGCTGACCCAGAGGTCGGTCATGCCAACGCTGCCCGGTAGGCTTGAACCCGAGAAGTAGAGCGTGCGCTCGTCGACGAGCAGCGGGTTGAGCTCGTCGCCTGCCGATGCGTAGAGCGGGGTCAGCGTAGGGAACGGCGCGGACGCGTCGGCGCGCGACGCCATCAGGATGTCGAACGATCCGCCTGCGCGATTCGTGTCGACGAACACGTCGCGCTCGTCGGGACCGAACGTCACTTGCGTGTCGTCCGCGGTGGAGTTGAACATCGCGAGCGGGACCGGCGTGCCGAACGGCGCGTCGAGCGTCGCGCGCGAGGTGACGTAGACGTCGAACATGCCGCTGCGATTCGATCCGAAGTAGAGGTCGAGGCCGTTGGCGGAGAGGTAGGGCGCGTAGTCGGTGGGACCGTTCGTATTGGCGGCGGTGATCGGCACCGGGGTGCTCACCGTCGGAGACGTGAGCCACGCCTGTTCGCAGGCGGCCGCAGGCGCGTCTGGATCGGGCGTCGCGGTGTCCGTGACGCCGGCGATGGCGTCGCTGCGCGGGTCGAAGCCGATCTTGCCGCATGCGGCCAGCGCAACAATCGCGACGAACCGCCAGCCCTCGCCGCGCACGACACGATCTTAACGCGGCCTGCCCGAGCGCGGCGTCGTTACTTGATGTCGATCGTCATCGGCGGCGACGAGTAGACGCCTTTGGGCAGCCTGTCGATCTTCGCTCGCACGCTGTCGTCGAAGGTGCCCTTACGCTCAATGTCCGTGAAGCTCAGGTCGTAGCGCAGGCTGACGGTGTATCGGCCAGGCGCGAGGTGGCTGGTGTCGCGCAGCTTGTAATGACCGAACGCGTCCTTGCCGAACAGGTCGACGCGCGCACCACTCGCGAGCTCGACGAAGTCCGTCGCCGTCAGCGGATTGACCAGGCCGCAGCGACTGGCCCCGTGTCCCAGCTGTTGCCCGTTCGCATCGCGAATATCGATCTCGATCTTTGGATAGCGCCAACCCATGTCCGACGCATCGAGGGAGCGCAACACGGGCAACGTTTGCGTCGTGCGGTTCACGATGTAATACGAGAGCGGCAGCGGCTCGCCACGTGCGATCTGGGTCCGCGAAGCGACGACTTCGATCGAGAGCGGTGCTGCTTGTTCGATCGGGGCTGCCGGTTCGACACACGTCACGTCGGTCACCTTCGGCATCGCCGGCGACGGCGAAGACCGGCGGTCGGTGATCCGCTCAACACCGCCGGCGCGAGTCACGACTGCCGCGGCCGCGACGATCGAGCAGGTCGCGCCGAGCGCGAGCCAC